>JAFTFO010000015.1 GCA_017449495.1 Prevotella sp.
CGGTTATTATCTGTCTCAGAACGACTATCCAAATCCAAGAATCAAACGGTTCGTTTCTTCTACCCAAGTACCCTAAAGGGCACTCGCTTCTTGTACTACTTCTGTCTATGTAAATCTTTCAAAGAACTCTTTCTTCATGCCAATCGCTCAATTTTTGGGCGAAAGCGGATGCAAAGGTACAAAATATATCAATACCAACCAAACTTTTAAACGAAAAAAATTCCCGAAATACAAAAGATTTTCGGGAATGTTGACAAAATAGGCTTACACCTTATATATTATATATAGCTACTCTCTGCGTCCGAAGATACGGAGTAGGTAAATGAACAGATTTACGAAGTCAAGATATAGTGACAATGCGCCCAGCAAAGCGAGCTTCTGAGCCCCCTCGCCTGCATCAGGAGCCATCAGCAGCATCTGCTTAATCTTCTGCGAGTCGTAAGCTGTCAGACCAACGAAGATCAATACACCCAGATAGCTGACTATCATCTCCAATCCAGTACTCTTCAGGAAGATGTTCACAACTGTTGCAATGATGATACCAATCAGTGCCATGAGAAGGATCTTGCCCATCGATGTCAGGTCTTTCTTCGTTGTATAGCCTATCACAGCCATGACTGCGAATGTCCCTGCCGTGATAAAGAACACACTGGCGATACTTGACATGGTGTATATAGCAAAGATAAATGACAGTGTGGCACCATTAATCACCGAATACAACACAAACAGCAACGTGGCTGTCGTCAGAGAGAGTCTATTGATGGCTGCGCTGATAGCCACAACAAGCCCGAACTCAGCGATGATCAGTCCCCAGAACAAGAGTCTGTTCGTCACGATGGCCATCATCAGTCCCGGGCTGTTAGCGACGCCATAGGCCGTCACACCGGTGATCACCAAGGCCAGAGTCATCCATACATACACCTTCCGCATCAGTATAGGGAAGGCCTCAGACATCGAGAGTTCCTGCTCCCGAGTCGTTGTTCCAAAATTCAATTCGTTATAATTCATAAGCAATTTAAAATGATCAATTCATGATAATAAAAGCAAATAATATGCCACAAAGGTAAGCAAATACTTTTAATAAAGCATAAAATAAAGAGATAAAATACCTATTTATTAGTATTTTTGGAAAAAATTCACTATATTTGTAGCCAAAGTAACTGAAAACGTAATGATAATAATACACTAACAAAATGAAAATCGGCCTATTTATCCCCTGCTATGTTGACGTGGTATACCCTCAGGTAGGTGTAGCCACATACAAGCTTTTGAATCACTTGGGACTTGACGTGGACTATCCCTTGGACCAGACATGTTGCGGACAGCCTATGGCTAATGCCGGCTTTGAGAAGCAAGCCATCCCTCTGGCAGAGAAGTTCGAAGAGAAGTTTAAGGACTTTGACTATGTCGTAGCCCCTTCTGTCAGTTGCACGGCTTTTGTAAAGCTAAACTATCCCCGTCTGCTGAAAGGCAAGCACGAGTGCATGACCTCCGGCAAGATCATGGATGTGGTGGAGTTCCTGCACGATGTCATTAAGGTAGACCATCCGTTAGGCACCTTCCCTCACAAGGTCAGTCTGCACAACTCCTGCCATGGTGTTCGTGAGTTAGGGCTCAGTTCTCCCAGTGAAGAGAACATCCCCAAGTTCAACAAGATCAAGGACCTGCTCAATCTTGTAGAGGGCATCCAAGTGCTTGAGCCAGAGCGTCCTGATGAGTGCTGCGGCTTTGGCGGCATGTTCGCAGTGGAAGAGACGGCCGTCAGCACGCAAATGGGTATCGATAAGATACAACGTCACATGAAGACAGGTGCCCGGTTCGTAACCGGTCCAGACTGTTCTTGCCTCATGCACATGGCCGGAGTAGCCAAGAAGCAGGGCCTGGATGTAGAGTTTAAGCATGTGGTAGAGATATTAGCCGCAGGACTTTAACTATTGAAGATTGAAGACTGAACATTGAAAATTGAAGATTATGAGTACAGGACATAGCATAGCAGCAAAAGAGTTCTTGAAGAACCAGACCTACGCCAAGTGGCACGATGCCACCTTCTGGGCTGTCAGGTCGAAGCGTGACAATATGGCATACGGTCTCGAGGAATGGGAGCAGCTGCGCGAGAAGGCCAGCGCCATCAAGCGCCACACCATCACCCACCTCGACGAGTATCTGGAGCAGTTCGCCACGAAGGCCGAGGAAAACGGCTGTATCGTGCACTGGGCCAAGGACGCCCATGAGTTCAATGAGATTGTCTACGGCATCCTGAAGAACCACAACGTGAAGAAGATGGTGAAGTCGAAGTCGATGCTGACGGAGGAGTGCGAGATGAACCCCTACTTAGAGGCCCACGGCATTGAGGTCGTAGAGACCGACCTCGGCGAGCGCATCATCCAGCTGAAGGGTCAGAAACCGAGTCACATCGTGATGCCAGCCATCCACCTGAACCACGACGACGTGGGCGAGCTCTTCGAAGAGAAGCTTGGCAGCGAGAAGGGCAACCATGATCCCACCTATCTGACCTACGTGGCCCGACTGAGCCTGAGGAATGAGTTCCTAACGGCCGACGCCGGTATGACGGGCGGCAACTTCGGTATCGCCGAGACGGGCGACATCGTGGTCTGCACCAACGAGGGCAACGCCGACATGTCCACCTCCTGTCCGAAGCTGCACATCGCCGCCATCGGCTTGGAGAAGATCATTCCCAACTACGACTGTCTGGCCGTCTTCCAGCGCATGCTCTGCCGTGCCGGCACGGGCCAGCCCACGACGACGTTCACCAGCCACTTCCGCAAGGCCCGTCCGACAGCCCATCCGATGCACATCGTGCTGGTGGACAACGGCCGTTCTGAGTGGATCGGCAACCCGGAGCACTGGGAAGCCCTGAAGTGTATCCGCTGCGGCTCCTGCATGAACACCTGCCCCGTCTATCGTCGCAGTGGCGGCTACAGCTACAGCTACTTCATCCCCGGCCCCATCGGCATCAACCTCGGCATGCTGCGCGATCCTCAGCAGCACTCAGGCAATGTCAGTGCCTGCACGCTCTGCAACTCGTGTCAGACACTCTGTCCCGCCAAGGTAAACCTGGGCGATCAGATCTACATGTGGCGCCAGCAGCTCGACGATTTCGGCACCGCCAACCCACAGAAGAAGCTGATGTGTAAGGGCATGAGCACCCTCTTCGGCAGCAGCGGCATCTACAATGCAGCCACGGCAATGGCTCCGTTGGCCAACTGGGTGCCCTCGCCGTTGATGAACATGAGCCTGAATCCCTGGGCCGACGGCCATAAGATGATGGAATTCCCCAAGGACACGTTCCATTCACTTTGGAAAAAGGGGAAGGTGAAATAGAGAATTGGAAAGTGAAGAGTGACAAGCGAAAAGATTAGATTATGAGTAACAAGGAAGATATTCTGAAGAGATACAGGGCTAACGTCAGGGAGAAATTTGACATGCCTGACCTGAGTGACATCAAAGCCATCACCTACCCCGACCCTCTGGTACAGTTCATCAAGATGACAGAGAGCGTGGGAGGTCACGTGATAGAGATGAAAGAAGGCCAGGACATCAATGAACTGGTGAAAGAGATGTACCCCGATGCCAAGGAGATTGCCACTAATCTGCCAGAGATAACCATCGCCACGAGGAATCCAGACACCGTAGGACGTGCCAGAGACCTGAACGGCACCGATGTGGGTATCATCCGCGGCAATTTCGGCGTGGCCGAGAATGCCTGTGTGTGGATTCCGCAGACCATGAAGGAGAAGGCCGTCTGCTTCATCTCCGAGAACCTGATTATCCTGCTGCCGAAGAGTCAGATCGTGAACAACATGCACGAGGCTTACAAGCGCATCGAGTTTGACAAGGAGTACGATGGCTATGGCACGTTCATCAGCGGCCCGTCGAAGACGGCTGACATCGCCCAAGTACTGGTGATGGGAGCGCAGGCTGCAAGAAGCGCCACTATCCTGCTATTGCCAGAGTAGGCAGCATCGCAAAAACAAAACAACTTGTTTTGGTGTCTTAGAAGGCATCTCCATGACTCATGGAAGGCATCCCTTTAAGACCAAAACAAGTTGTTTTGGTGTTGGAGAATACTATATCAACACTGATGTCCTATGAGAACACAGCTCATACTCATATCTATCATAGCACACAGCACGCCCTCCAAACCCTAATTTCTGGAATATCAGAGACGAAATGATTTCGTTACTATCCGCCTCTGCCGACGTCCCGAAATCAAAATATGGGCAATTGAAGTCGGCCTTATTCAGTAGATAGTCAAACAACAAGTCCAGCGCACCCGTTTTCTTTCCTTCCTGGGATGCCGAGATGTACTGGGTATGAACCACTTGAGGTGTCAGATAAAGCACCGTACCCCCTAATGGCTCTTGTCCCTTGTAGCACATATACAGCTTAATGTGCTCAGGGAACCGGTCCTTCAGCAATCTCATTTCAGCAGCTGTGTGAACAGGCTTAGCCTCATACTTCAGCTGTAGATTCTCCTGCAGAATCTCCCAGAAAGCCTCTACATCGTTACTCTCCCTGACCTCATAGCCACAGCGCAGGGCTTTTCGAACCCCCGACATACGAGACTCTGCGAATTTGATCCGATGACTGAGGATTACCGTAGAAGACACATCACGGTCCACCAACAGGGCATGGCAGCGAACAAAAAGGGCATAGATATCCTCGTCGGCTGGCATCTGATGGTATATCCAGGGCATGGGCTTATAGAACACTTTTCGAAAGCCTTCTGCCCGCAGCGCCTCATTTACTGCTTCAAAAGTACTGCACAACGTCTCGGCAGTAGCCTTTTCGTCCGTGATAAAGCCACCATAGGTCAGTCCCTCATGAGAGTAAATGACCCCATCCCGCTGATTACAGGGAAGCAGGGCGAACAAGCGATTCTTACGATACACCATCAGCGAATGGTCCTCAAAGCGGTCGCTATGGTAGTCCATATAGCGTCGGTCAAAGAGGAATGTGCCGTTCTTCGACCGTGCCACGAAGTCATTCCATTCGTCTGCCTTGTCTGGTGTGTATCGTACAATCTCAAACATACATTCTTCAATTACGGAAACTAATTCCTATCTATATAGTAATAACGATGAGTCACCTGAAATATTATATCACCTTTTCAATTTTAGGTAAGAGGAAACGCTCTATTAACCAGCTGACCGACAGCGTTGTCAGGATACAGACAAACAGCATCAGCACACCAGGAATCTCAGGTAGTCTATGAATAAGGATACCTATCATCATCTGATGAATCATGTAGAAAGCCATGCTAAGCGATGCCAGCAGCTGCATCGGGCTGGTACAAAGCCATGAAGACAGCCTGCCCTCCCCCTTTGCGAATACCAATAACAGCGGGATCAGCACCATCCAATAGAGGGGAGCATTACGGAATTTCACATCCACCCAAGGATAGACCGCCAGAGTTATCACCAGGCACACTGCCAGGAGCCATTCAAGCCACCCGGCATGAGGCACTCGATATCCCTGTTCATAAAGGCGACCAAGCAACATGCCTATATAGAAATCGACAAACCTGACAAGCGGATGAACGTAGAGAATCGCATTTACATGGTCTGTTGGAACCATAAGATAGGTGAGCAGATAGGCAGAAAAGACCACCAGTGTGAGCCAAGCAGACAAGCGCCTGTATGCAAAGGGGAACAAGACATAACAGAAAAGCAAGCTGGAAAGAAACCAAGAAACACTATTACACGAGAAGTAATAGTAGGGATCAGGGACCCACGACTGTAGCAGAGCCACATTCAGCAGTGTGGCCAAGTCAAAGCCAGACCTACTCACTACTAAGAAGAACAACAGGCACAGAAGATGTAGAGGATATATCTTCCGCAATCGCCGCCCCATGAAACGCCCATAACAGAATGTGCCCTCACGAATCTGGCTACCGTAGCGAAGCGAGAGGACAAACCCGCTCAACATGAAGAAAAAGGCAACACCGCAATCACCTCCCGCATCAAACGCACTAAAGCCAGAACCTTGATAAGCGAAGTGCGACATGAATACCATCAAGACAAAGATGAAGCGAAGTGACTGCAGTGTCCTAATCATCCTTCTATCTCAGTTTGGCATAGGGATCGGTGCCGAGGACGGTCTTGGCAAGACGCTTGGCCTTGTCACGCAGGGCATTGACATCATCACCCACTTCACCGTAACAGAGCACGACTCCCATGCGGCGGCCCTTGTGAGCCTCGGGCTTTCCGAAGATGCGGATACGGGTACGGTCTTCCTTCAGAGCCTCCTCGAGGTTGTAAGGCAGCAGGGAGCGATCCACCGGTGTCTTGGCCTCTGTGGGAGAGAGGATCACGGCGCTGGCTCCTGCATGCTCCAGATGGATGCCTGCGATAGGCAGGCCGAGGACAGCACGCAGATGGAGTTCGAACTCGCTCAGGTTGGTGGTATGGCCAAGGGTGACCATGCCTGTATCGTGAGGACGGGGCGAGAGTTCCGAGAAGATCACCTCACCCTGCTTGGTCAAGAAGAACTCCACGCCCCAGATGCCTGCACCCGTCAGGGCTTTCGTCACCTTATCGGCCATGAATTGAGCCTGCTTCAGAGCCTCGTCGGATATCTTGTAGGGTTGCCAGGACTCACGGTAGTCACCAGACTTCTGCACATGTCCGATAGGCGGACAGAAGAGCGTCGGCCAGCCATGCTGCTGGGTGACGGTCAAGAGTGTGAACTCTGAGTCGAAGTCGATGAACTCCTCAATGATCACTTCCTTCACATCACCGCGGGAGCCTTCCATCGCTTCCTTGAAAGCCTGCTCCAGTTCATCGGCATTGTGAACATAGCTCTGGCCGTGACCAGACGAAGACATCAGAGGTTTCACCACACAAGGGAAGCCAATCTCATCGGCAGCAGCCTTGAACTCCTCGAAGGTCTTGGCATAGAAATACTTAGCCGTACGAAGGCCGAGCTCCTTTGCTGCGAGGTCACGGATGGCACGACGGTTCATCGTGAAGTTGACGGCACGGGCCGATGGAACGACCTGAATACCCTGCTCCTCGAACTTAAAGAGGCGCTCGGTGCGGATGGCCTCGATCTCGGGAACGATAATGTCGGGCTTGTGCTTGTTGACGACTGCCTCAAGGGCATCGCCGTCGAGCATAGAGAACACTTCGCGCTCGTCGGCCACCTGCATGGCAGGGGCATTATCGTAGCGGTCACATGCAATGACATACTGGCCAGCCCTCATGGCGGCAATCACGAACTCCTTGCCCAGTTCTCCTGAGCCTAATAATAGAATCTTTTTCATCTGTTGGCGTACATATTATCGTAATACTTCTGGTAGTCGCCGGAGGTGACGTTGTCGAGCCACTCCTGGTTGTCGAGATACCAACGGACGGTCTTCTCGATGCCCTCCTCAAACTGGAGAGAGGGCTCCCAGCCGAGTTCCTTCTGGAGCTTCGAGCTGTCGATGGCATAGCGGAGATCGTGGCCTGCACGGTCGGTGACGAAGGTGATGAGGTCCATGTCCTCACCCTCCTTGCGGCCCAGCAGACGGTCGACGGTATTGATAAGCACCTTGATGATATCGATGTTCTTCCATTCGTTGAAGCCGCCGATGTTGTAGGTATCGGCAATCTTACCCTCATGGAAGATGACGTCAATGGCACGGGCATGGTCCTCCACATAGAGCCAGTCGCGTACGTTCTCACCCTTACCATAGACGGGCAATGGCTTGCGATGGCGGATATTATTAATAAAAAGAGGTATCAGCTTCTCTGGGAACTGATAGGGGCCGTAGTTGTTCGAGCAGTTCGTCACCACCACGGGCATGCCATAAGTGTCGTGGTAAGCACGAACAAAGTGGTCTGAGCTGGCCTTGGCAGCTGAATAAGGAGAGTGAGGATTGTACTTCGTGGTCTCTAAAAAGAACTTATCGCCGTATGCCAGATGATGCTCAGCGCTCGAAGCAGTGGTCGTGAACGGCGGCTCAATGCCTTCAGGATGCGTCAGTTCGAGTGCGCCATACACCTCGTCGGTAGAGATATGATAGAACCGCTTGCCCTCATACTTCTCCGGCAGACTCTCCCAGTAGAGCTTTGCAGCCTGCAACAACGAGAGTGTTCCCATCACGTTAGTCTTGGCGAAGGTGAAGGGATCCTTAATCGAGCGATCCACATGCGACTCGGCTGCAAGGTGGATGATACCGTCGACCTTCTTGTCCTGCATCAACTGATAGAAAGCGTCAAAGTCGCAGATGTCCATCTTGACGAACTCGTAGTTGGGTTTGTCCTCGATGTCCTTGAGATTCGCTAAGTTGCCAGCGTAGGTCAGCTTGTCGAGGTTAATGATGTGATACTCGGGATACTTGTTCACGAAAAGGCGTACCACATGGCTTCCGATAAAGCCTGCGCCACCTGTGATTACAATTGTTCTTTTCATTGTTCTATTTATTTTTTATCTTTCTAATTATTCTCGTTAACAGCATGGCTACGATGAGTACAGCAGCGATAACTATCAGAGGCAGTTGATCCTGTAGGTCGTTGTCGATATACTGACGGATGCCTTGAACGACGCCCTTGCCCAGTGTCCGTATGAATGTCCATGCCTGTTCCATAAATTATGGTTTGTTCCCTAATGTGATGACTTCGAGGTCCTTAAATTCCTTGCCGTCAATGGTCAGACGGATGAGCGTCCTGTCCTTATGCCAGCCCTGAATACCGGCGGCACCTGGATTGATATGCAGCAGGCCAAGAGTCTTGTCATACTTCACCTTGAGGATATGCGAGTGACCAGCGATAAAGAGTTGTGGCGGATTGGCAAAGAGCGTCGAGCGTACAGAGAAGTCGTAGTTGCCAGGATAACCACCGATATGCTTGATGAGCACATCCACATCCTCAATCTTAAACCGGTTCAGCTCACGATACATCAGTCTGAGATCGCCCCCGTCGCAGTTACCACATACAGCTCGGAAGGGACGGAACTCCGCGAGTCTCTCAGCCACCTCCACACTGCCGATATCCCCTGCATGCCAAATCTCGTCGCACGGCTCGAAGTAGTGCAGGTATTTATCGTCCCAGTAACTATGGGTATCGCTCAGGATGCCAATTCTCTTCATAGGCCAAACCTCTTCTTGACGAACTCCGCAATCAGTTTCTCCGTTTCCATCAGGCCAAGCACACTGGAGTCGACACAGAGATCATAACTCTCCGCGGCTCCCCATTTCTTACCTGTATAGTAATTATAGTAGGCCGAACGCTTTGACTCGCGCTGCTCTATGAACTTTCGCGCTGCATCAGCCTCAAGGTGCTGCTTATTCATAATTTGCTCGATGCGATAGTCCATGGAGGCCGTGATGAAGATATTCACAGTATTCTTGAAGTCACGCAGCACATAGTCAGCACAACGTCCCACGAACACACAAGAGCCTTCATGAGCAGCCTTGCGGATGGCATCGCTCTGGAACTGGAACAGGCTCTCCTGCGAGAAGCCCGACTTATAGTCGCCGCTGCTGCTGATATGAGGCGAGCCCAGGTTCAGCAGTCCACGGAAGAAACCCTTCTTCTCATCATTCTGCTCAAAGATTTTCTCGGACAGTCCGCTTTCCTTGGCAGCCAGATTAAGCAACTCGCGGTCGTAATACTTAGCCTGGAAGTCGAGGGCCAGCATGCGTCCGATATCATGCCCGCCAGAGCCTAATTGCCGTCCTACATTGATGATAATCTTCTTGTCAGCCATATTTCTTAACTCTTAACTCTTAACTTCTTCATGTACCACATCAGCATCGGAATAGTCATCGCAAACGAACCGAAGTCAGAGGCAGGCATGGAGTACCACACACCATCCAAGTCCCAGAACAGCGGGAACACATACGCCATCGGCAGCAACAGGAACAGCTGACGCGACAGCGAGAGGAAGATGCTGATCTTCACTTTGCCGATGCACTGGAAAAAGTTCGTGATGACTGCCTGCGAGCCAACGACAAAGAACACCAGCATATCGAGCTTGATACCTCTTGCTGAGAGGTCGAGCAAAGTCGGATCGGTCGTAAAGATGCGTGCTATCTGCCTTGGGAACGACATCGAAAGTGTCCAACCTACAAGCAAGATGGCCGTGGCACAGGCGATGGCTAAGTAGAGACAGCGCAGCATACGGTCGAACTTCTCTGCACCGTAGTTATAGCCCACGATGGGCTGCATGCCCTGCGTGATGCCTATGACGAACATAAAGAACACCATTACCACCGAGTTGGCAATCGAATAGGCACCCACTGCCATATCGCCGCCATAACGCACAAACTGGTTATTCATGAAGATCACGATAACACAAGAGGTGACATTCATCAAGAAGGGTGAGATACCGATGCTGATAATATTCTTCACGAGATTGGATTTCAGCCGATAGATGCCCCGCTTCAGGTGAAGCAACTCGTTCTTGTTCGAGAAGAGCCACATCTGCCAACAGAGAGCCATCGACTGTGAGGTGACCGTCGCTAAGGCAGCCCCTCGGATGCCCCACCGGAACCACCATACGAAGGCAATCACCAACAGAATATTCATCCCCACCGTGAATAGTACGGAGTACATGGCATGGCGTGGCTTGCCTGCGGCACGGAGTACGGCATTCATACCGAAATACATGTGGGTAATCATGTTGCCCAACAGAATCACTGTCATAAACTCACGAGCATAAGGCAATGTCACATCCGAGGCGCCGAAGAAGCGCAGGATCGGGTCCAGGAACACGAGACTGATGACCATGAAGAGAAAGCCGATCACGAGATTCAACGTCACCGTATTACCTAATAAGTTCTCTGCGGTTTGATAGTCCTTCTGTCCAAGTTTGACGGATATACAGGTCGACGCACCCACACCTACAGCCGCTCCGAAAGCACCACTGAGGTTCATGAACGGAAACGTGATGCCGAGACCCGCAATGGCCTCAGGGCCCACCACCTGACCAATCATGGCACGGTCGATGATGTTGTAGAGGCTCGATGCGGTCATAGCCACGATGGCGGGCAGGGCATACTGCCAAAGCAGTTGACCTACGGGCTTCTGTCCCAGTTCGAGTGCGGCTTGTTTATTGTCCATATTCACCTTGACTCTATAAAAACGGTGCAAAGATACGAATATTTTTCGAGATAAGCTACAAATTCAAAAAAACTTTGTACCTTTGCAGTCGCAATGCGCATGGACAACCTTTTCAGACTCATGACCTGCCTGCTTTTTGCCCTCTGTTTCCAACTGTCGGCAGATGCAGGTACCCATTCCAGGAAAAAATATCCGGGAGGCAAGCACTATATCTGGCGATACACTCTGAAGGACAAGTTGGGCAGTTCCTATTCGCTTGAACACCCAGGACGTTGGTTGTCCCACAAGTCTATTGAGCGACGTAGGCGCCAGGGACTGAGCCTCGACTCCACCGATTTGCCTGTCAGCACCAAGTATCTTCGTCAGATCGAGAAAACGCTCAACGGGGTGTCCTACGAAAACCGTAAGAAGTCATCTGATGGCATCATCATTGGCACCAGCCGATGGAACAATACGGTTCTTGTACGTTCCAACGACACTACCCTTCTGAACAGACTCTCCATGCTCGACTGCATGGCTAAAGCCCAGTGCGTGTGGACATCGCCCGATTCCGTCGACCGTTACGTCAAGCACACCTATCACGACTCTTTCAACCCCTGGGACAGCATTAAGGGGGTGAACTATGGCAATGGCAAGGATCAGTTGGAGATGCTCCAAGGTCACCGTCTGCACAACATCGGGAAACGGGGCAAGGGGATGACTATCGCCGTCCTTGATGGCGGATTCCAGAACGCAGACGTCATCCCTGCCATTCTCCACGCCAACATCATCGGCACGAAAGACTTCGTCTATCCCAACAGTCCCTTTTTCTATCAAGAAACCGACCACGGCACGAAAGTGCTCTCGGCCATGGCCGCCAATGAGCCTGAAGTATTCATAGGAACGGCTCCGGAAGCTCGCTACTGGCTATTGCGCTGCGAAGATCAGCAGACTGAACAGCCCGTGGAGGAAGACTATTGGGCTATGGCTGCAGAATTTGCCGATTCTGCGGGTGTTGACATCATCAACTCCAGTCTGGGTTATAACGAGTATGACAAGGGCAACGTTAACTATCACCAACGCGACCTCAACGGCCACACCTCACTTATCAGCCGTACAGCCTCCTTGCTCGCCAAGAAAGGCATCATCCTCGTCAACTCGGCAGGTAACTCGGGCATGGGGCCCTGGAAGAAGATTGCATTCCCTGCTGACGCAAATGACATCATCACTGTCGGAGCAGTGAACTCTGAGAAGAAGAATGCACCTTTCAGTGGCGTAGGTCCGACCCAGGACGGTCGTGTGAAGCCCGACGTGATGGCCCTTGGCAGTCCAGCCTCACTGATCTCAGGGCGTGGCAGCATCGTCAGAGACATGGGCACCTCGTTCTCTACGCCCATCGTAGCAGGACTGACAGCCTGTCTATGGCAGGCTCTGCCTGAAAAGACGGCCTTGGAGATCATTCAACTGGTCCGTCAGGCAGGAAGCTACTACCAGCAGCCCGACAACATCTACGGCTATGGCATCCCCAACTTCTGGCGGGCATATATGATTGGGAATATGAAAGAATGAAATCTCCCACCATGAAGCATGAAAGACGTCTGACGCTATTTGAACTCAACAGCCTCGTCCGTGAGGTGATCGAGTGCGAGATGCCCCATGAATATTGGGTAGAGGCCGAGTTGTCGGAATGTCGTGAGAGTCGAGGTCATTGTTTCTTAGAACTTATTCAAAAAGACGAACATAACGCCACCCCCATTGCCAAGGCTTCTGCCAAGTGCTGGGCCTCGAAGTGGATGATTATCCGTCCCTACTTCGAGCGTACCACCGGCCAACGACTCCACGCTGGTATGAAGGTCCTGCTGAAGGTATACCCTCAGTTCCATGAGGCTTTTGGTTTCTCATGGATCGTCACCGATATCGACCCCACCTACACCCTGGGCGACATGGCCCGCAAGCGTCAGGAGATCATTCGCCAACTGAAAGAAGAGGGAGTCTTTGACCTTCAAAAGGAATTACAACTGCCACGATTCTGCCAACATATCGCTGTGATATCGAGTGAAACAGCTGCAGGCTATGGCGACTTCTGCAACCAACTGGCCGACAATCCATACGGTTTTCAGTTCCACACCCAACTCTTTCCTGCCATCATGCAGGGCGAGGGTGTGGAGCAAAGCATCATTGCCGCCCTCAACCGTATCTATCAGGGGCAGAGTAATCATAATTCTCAATTCCCAATTATCAATTCTCAATTCGACTGCGTCGTCATCATCCGTGGCGGAGGTGCCACCAGCGACATGTCAGGTTTCGACACACTGGCTCTGGCAGAGAACGTAGCGAACTTCCCCATACCTATTATTACAGGCATCGGCCACGATCGCGACGAGAGTATCCTCGACATGGTGAGCCATACGAGGGTGAAGACTCCCACAGCTGCTGCCGCCCTGCTCATCGAACACCTGAAGGCCGTACTCGACGTGCTCAATGATGCCCAAGACCGCATCACGAACATCGTGCAGCAAAAACTCTCAACACTCAACACTCAACTCTCAACTCTGCAAGCTGCCATCCCCAGAATCCTCACAGTCGTCCTGACCCGCCAACATGCCAGCCTCGATGCCCTGAACCAGCGGTTATCCAGTTCCATCCAAAGGCGGATCGTCAGCGAACGGGGCCGAATGGAGGCCTTCGAGCAACGACTTCCGATGTTGGCTGAGCGACGACTCACACAGGAGAAGCACCAGATTGAAATCATCAGCGAGAAACTCAGGATGCTCGACCCCACCCTACTGCTGAAACGTGGATATAGCATCACGATGAAAGACGGAAGGGTGGTCAAGGACGTCGCCGCCCTAAAAACAGGCGACGAAATAGAAACGAAACTATCTGTAGGAACCATCAAATCGATTATAACATGAAACAAGAACAGAAATACGAGGCAGCCTTTGCCGAATTGCAGGCTATCGTCCGTAAGATGGAAGCCGACGAACTGGATATCGACCAAATGTCCGACCAGTTAAAACGCGCCCAGGAACTAATAAAGCTTTGTAAGGACAAACTGACCAAGACCGATGAGGACATCAAAAAAATCCTCTCAGCAGAGTAGTCACTTCCCCTCCTTTTAGGAGGGGCAAGGGGTGGTCTGAACAAGGATTTGCACCCTTTTCTCCATTTTTTCTACCTTTTTGTTGCTGATTACGACAAAAAGTTGTACTTTTGCCAGAAATTTGAAACTTAATAAAGAATTATAGACAATGAAAAATTTAGATTGGGGTAGTCTGTCATTCGGTTATATGAAGACCGACTACAATGTGCGTTGCTACTATCGCGACGGCAAGTGGGGCGAGATCGAAGTTTGCTCCGACGAGTATCTGAACCTGCACATGGCAGCCACCTGTCTGCACTACGGACAGGAGGCCTTCGAGGGGCTGAAAGCCTATCGTTGCCCTGATGGCAAGGTGCGTATCTTCCGTGTCGATGAGAATGCAGCCCGTCTGCAGTCCACCTGCCGAGGCATCATGATGCCCGAGGTGAGCACAGAACTCTTCACGGAGATGGTGAAGAAGGTGGTGCGTCTGAATCAGGAGTGGATTCCTACTTACGAGAGCGGGGCCACACTATATATCCGTCCGCTGCTGATCGGAACAAGCGCTCAGGTAGGCGTTCACCCTGCCAAGGAGTACTGTTTCCTGATCTTCGTCACCCCCGTAGGCCCGTACTTCAAGGGCGGTTTCGCGGCTAATCCTTATGTGATCATCCGCGACTACGACCGCAGTGCACCTCTTGGTACTGGTAAGTATAAGGTGGGTGGTAACTACGCCGCCTCTCTCTTCGCCAACAACCTGGCTCATGAGAAGGGCTACGCCTGCGAGTTCTATCTCGACGCCAAGGAGAAGAAGTATATGGACGAGTGTGGTGCTGCTAACTTCTTTGGTATTAAGGACAACACCTATATCACCCCGAAGTCAACCTCTATCCTGCCCTCCATCACTAACAAGTCGCTGATGCAGGTGGCCGAGGACTTAGGCATGAAGGTGGAGCGTCGTCCAATTCCCGAAGAGGAACTTGAGACCTTCGAGGAGGCAGGTGCCTGCGGAACAGCAGCCGTCATCAGCCCCATCTCCTATATCGACGACCTCGATACCGGCAAGCGCTACTCCTTCGGTGAGAAGCCAGGCCCCGTGTCGAAAAAGCTCTTCGACACCCTGCGAGGCATCCAGTATGGTGAGATCGAGGACAAGCACGGCTGGACCACTGTTGTCATCGAGTAATACATGGGCAAAGGCAAGCTGGCGAAATTCGCCGACATGGAAACTTATGAGAACGTGTTTCAATACCCCTATTCGGTGGTGGAACACGTTCCATTCGCCATGCAGGGACACTGGCATGAAGCGTATTTCCACAACCAGAACCCCATCGTACTCGAATTGGGTTGTGGCAAAGGCGAGTACACGGTCGAGCTGGCCAAGCTCTACCCCGACATAAACTTCATCGGCGTAGACATCAAAGGTGCCCGCATGTGGACTGGCGCCACCCAAGCCCTCCGTGAGGGACTGAAAAACGTAGCCTTTCTCCGCACAAACATCGAGATTATTGAGCGTTTCTTTACTGAAGACGAGGTACAAGAGATATGGCTCACTTTCAGCGACCCCCAGATGAAGAACCCACGCAAGCGCCTGACCTCCACCTATTTCATGGAGCGCTATCGTAAGTTCCTCATTGACGGCGGCATCATCCACCTGAAGACCGACTCCAATTTCCTCTTCACCTATACGAACTATATGGTTGAGAAGAATCAGTTGCCCATCATCTTTAGGACCGAAGACCTGTATAACGACGATCGGATCGATGAGGATACGAAGAATATTCTCTCCATCCAGACATACTACGAGTCGATGTGGATTGCCCGTGGCCTGAACATCCGCTACATGAAGTGGCGGTTGCCTCGCACAGGCACCCTCGAGGAGCCCGATGTGGAGATAGAACTCGATGACTATCGCTCCTACCACCGCACCAAGCGCAGTTCACTCGACAAAGCTAAATAAGGACTAAACATATCAGATAAAAACAGAAGGATTATGAAGAAAGCATTATTCACCAGTCTGCTGACCATCCTGTCGCTGTGCGCCTCTGCACAGGGATCTGTCAGCGTGAACGTCGACTCCGTCGGCATGTTAGGAACCAAGCTCAACGATTCCATACGGTTTAAGATATCGGAACTGACTATTAGCGGCCCGCTCAATGTGCAGGACATCAAGGTGCTGCAGCAGATCGTGAACCGTACGAAGACCAACAAGAAGAACGTTGACGAATGTCTTGTGACTGCCATCGACCTCTCCAATGCCATCATCGTAGACAGTAAGGACGGTAAAGGCATCAAAAGCATTGTGAGCAGCAAGACCAGATCGGGAGAGTTGCCCAACGGTCTCTTCTCTGGTGCCAAGGCACTGACGAAAGCCGTGCTGCCACAGGGTATCACCGCCATCGGTAAGGACTGCTTCGCCAACTGTGAGAGCCTTGTCGACGTGACCATTCCTGAGACAGTGACAGAAATTGGCAGCGGAGCCTTCGAGGACTGTAAGGCCCTGCCCGCCATCAACCTACCTGCCAGCCTGAAGACCATCGGAGCCAATGCTTTCGAGGGTTGCGAGTCGTTCACGTCGATCGTCATCCCTGAGGGTGTGTCCAAGTTAGAGTCCGATGCCTTCAAGGAGTGTAAGAATCTCTCCACCGTCACCCTGCCCAATGGTCTGAAGGAGATTGGCAATGAAGCCTTCGCCCAGTGCGAGATACTCAACAATGTCGTCATTCCTAACAGCGTCAACGAGATCGGCAGTTCCGCCTTCAGCAAGTGTACTGCCCTCAACAGCATCCAGATGGATGGTGTCAGCACGATTGGTAGCAATGCTTTCGAGAACTGTAAGAGCCTTGCCACCATCACCCTGAACAAACTCAGCAAGTTAGGCAGCAACGCCTTCGAGGGCTGTACCGGCCTTACCAGCGCCACGCTCGACGGCAGTCTGTCGGAGGTCAGCAGTGACGCCTTCAAAAACTGCACCAGCCTCTCGACCGTCACCATCCCAAACAGTGTAAAGACACTGGGCAACGAGGCCTTCGCCGATTGCAAGAGCCTCGCCGCCATCGAGCTGCCTGCCTCACTGCAGAAGATTGGCAGCCATGCTTTTGAAAACTGTTCCAGCCTGCGCGAGATGATCATCCCCAACATGGTAAAGAGCATCGGCTCCAGCGCCTTTGAGGGCTGCACCTCGCTCGACAGCGTGGCCGTCAACGGCTTCATCGAAGAGGTCAGCAGCGACCTATTTCGTCGTTGCCACAACCTACGCACTGTCAGTCTGCCCAACACCATCCGCAAGATTGGCAGCAAGGCTTTCCAGGAGTGTACGGCACTCGCCAGCATCAGCCTCCCTGTAGCCCTGACCGTTATCGGTGACGATGCCTTCGCCAAATGCGCAGCCCTCACCAGCGTCCAGGTGCCCGTAGCCGTCAAGGAGATAGGCAGCTCTGCTTTCGAGGAGTGTGTCATGCTCAGCAGCGTCGAGCTGTCAGCAGCCCTAAAGAAGATTGGCGGCTCTGCCTTTGCTAAGTGCGCCTCCCTCAAGGAGGTCGTCCTCAACACGCCTGCCCCCCCTGCCATCTCCAAGAGCACGTTCAAGGGCACGGCACCTACCTACGTCATCCCACGCGGCAGCCTGAGCGTCTACCTGATGCATAAGGACTGGAAGGCCATCACAGGCTACAAGGAGAAATAAAAAAGCGAAGTTAAAGTGACACTATATCCACAACTCATTATCGACGCGCTGGCGACGGTCACGTATGCCGGCACGAAGAAGAATCTCATCGAGAGTGAGATGCTGGCCGACACGCCAGCCCTCACTGCCCCAGCCTCGGAGGGTGACCCCTGGAAGGTGAAGGTTGTACTGCTTTTTCCACGCGACACAGACCCATTCCTGAAGTCCACCGTCAAAGCAGCCGAGGCTGCCATCAAGTACCACTGCGGAAAAGACATCGAGGTCACCATCGAGACCGAGTTCAAGAGCAAGCCCCGTCCAGAGGTCGGCCAGATGTTGCCGGGCGTGAAGAACATCATCGCCGTCAGCAGCGGCAAGGGCGGTGTGGGCAAAAGCACCGTCTCGGCCAACCTCGCCATCGCCCTGGCACGCCTCGGTTATCGTGTCGGACTGCTTGACACCGACATCTTCGGCCCTTCCATGCCCAAGATGTTCCACGTCGAGGACGAGAAGCCCTACGCCGTCCATGTCGACGGCCGCGACCTCATCTGCCCTATCGAGCAATACGGTGTAAAGCTCCTGTCCATCGGTTTCTTTGTCTCTCCAGACACAGCCACCCTCTGGCGAGGCGGCATGGCCACCAGTGCTCTGAAACAACTCATCGCCGATGCTGACTGGGGCGAGCTCGACTACTTCATCCTCGACACCCCGCCTGGCACCAGCGACATCCATCTCACGCTCTTGCAGACACTCCCCATCACAGGTGCCGTCATTGTCAGCACCCCACAGGCCGTCGCCCTCGCCGACGCAAGGAAAGGTATCGACATGTATCGCAACGAGAAGGTCAACGTGCCCATCCTCGGACTGGTGGAGAACATGGCGTGGTTCACCCCTGCCGAATTGCCCGAGAACCGTTACTACATCTTTGGCAAGGAGGGTTGCAAACGTCTGGCTGAAGAGATGAACGTGCCCCTGCTGGCACAGATACCCCTGGTGCAAAGTATCTGCGAGAACGGCGACCAAGGCACACCAGCCGCCCTCAACAGCGACTCAGCCACTGGCCTTGCCTTCATCAACCTCGCCCAAGCCGTCGTCACCGTAGTCAACCGTCGCAACCGCGAACGGCCAGCTACCCAAATCGTAGGCACTAAGAACACTTAAAGAAATACTAACTCCGCCCATACGAGAGAAGGGTGAGCAATTTGTGCTCACCCTTCTCTCGTATGGGGCCTTCTTATGATTTCTTAGCCTTCAGTTGAAGACGAATTTCATGCTTCTTACGGAGATGGGCGAGGCGCTCATCGGCATGGCGACGGGTTACACGCAACTGGTGACCATAGACAAGGCAAGCCAGACCAAAGTAGGCCGCCGCCTGAATCCAGAGGCAACGGAGTTCGAGTGTCACATCACCCAAAACGGCACCTAACGTGTTCATCCGAACAAAGGCCCGTACGCCGAAGGTGCTGGGGAAGAGCCACGACACGCCCTGCCAAACGCCAGGGATGTTAGACTGGGGCCAACTGACACCACTGAGGAACAGCAAGGGCAGCGACACGAACACCATGAGCAACATGACATTCTCACGATAGCGTACAAGGCACGACACCGTCAGGCCGAAGAACACACAGGCCAACAGATAAGGTATCATCAGTGCGAGGAGGTCTTGCCAGTGAATCAGCGTGAGAAAGGAGAACAGTCGGGGTACGACCATCGTGAGGTAAGCACCTGCCACGGCATAAATCATGATATAACAGAGAGCCTTGCCACAGACGATGCGGTAGACACCGCTGTAACAGCGATGGATGGGCACCAGATCACCATAACGGCTGCGCTCACGGGAGGTGCCAGCAGAGAGGCCGATGCCCAGCACCAGCGTCTGCTGGAAGATCAGCATCAGCACAGCAGGGATGACAAAGTTACCATAACCACCCGCAGGGTTGAAGATGGGTACGTCGGCAAAGTCGAGGGGGCGTGTGGTGATGGCGTCCTCACGGTCGGTATAGTTTCCAGATACTTTTTTCTGAATCTCGCTGCCCATCGACTGGGTGACGGCAACAGCCGTCTGATAGATGGCCTTATAGGTGAGCATCAGCGACATATCGCAATAGACGCTGACCACAGCAGGCTGCATACGGTTGACATTGGCTGCGAAGTCGGAGGGTATGAGATAGACGCCCTTAGCCAACTGACGACTGACGAGCGACTGGGCCTCGTCGAGGTCGGCAGCATAGTAAGCCACCTTCACGTCAGGCGAGGCATCGCACTGGCGGATGAACTGTCGGGAGAGGTGGGAGTGTGACTGGTCGACAACCACCACAGGAACCTCATGCACCACCTCGTTATTGTATATCCACGAATAGAGCAGCGGATAGACCAGCGGCACAATGACACAGAAGATGAGCACGCCCTCGTCACGGAAGGCCTGTCGGATCTCCTGACGCCAGATGTAGCAGGCATCTTCTATCGCTTGGTATATATTATGGAATATAGACATAAGTGAGCATTGCGTTTTTGATCTTCGGGAGCACGAACCAGGGCAGTAGCGTAAAAGCTACGAGTGCCACCAAATGGAACCAGGCGTCGATGAGGGGGAAGCCGTTGAACACCGTAATCTGATAGAGCATATAGTAATGGCGCAGCGGGAAAAGCCATGTGAGCGCCTGAATGGGTGCATCCATGCCCATGACTGGGAAGGCGGAGCCTGCAAGGGAGAAACTCAGGACAGCCCAGAGCGAACAGATACTCATCGACATGCGCAGTGAGGGCATCAGGCCAAAGGCGAAGATGCCAAAGCCGATGGAAGCGAATACCTCAAGTACGGACAGAAGGATGATGTTGAGTGCACTACCAAGACGGGGGAAGTGCATGACATGATAGATGTAGAACTCGTAGAAGAAGATGAGCGTCAGGAACACGACGGCCTGAAGCAAGTACTTGCCGAGGATGGCCACGACGATATTGTTGTCTGCCAACGCAAGCCACTCCTTCCCTCGTCCGAACTTCAACTCCATACCTAAGCTATAGGCTGAGATAAGGAACATAAAGAGCATCATGATACCCGGCACGAACACGGTGGAGAGATAAGTATTGTAGTTGGTCCAAGGATTGGCGACTTGGTGCAGGTCGACGCGTATCGGCTGCAAGAAGGTCTGTATCTGTTCTGCCGTATAGCCTTTTGCCCGCATGGTAGCCTGTCCGACAGCGGCGGAACCGAGGTTGGAGATGGTCTTGAGATCCTTCATCAACAACGAGCCCGACATCACAGAGCCCATGTTGTAGTAGTAGGATATCTGGGGACGACGAGAGGACAGCAGTTTGTCGGCCGTACCCTTAGGGATGTAAAGGAAGGCGTATATCTCGTTCTTCTGGATGGCATGACGGGCCTCGGCCACCGAGGGATAATGGGCCACGACACGCGAACTCTGGAAGGCATCGAGACGACGGATGAGGGCTCGGGAGGTGCTGCTGTTGTCGAGGTCGACCACACCTACGGGCATGTCCTCAGGCAGCCCCTCGTCCATCAGCGACGTGAAGAAGATCATCGCCAACAGAGGGAATACGATCATCGAGAAGCCGTAGATGCGATTGACATAGAGAATCTTGCTCTCACGCTTCGCAATAGCCCAGATAAGACTTAAATACTTCAAATCCGTTTAATCCGTCTAATCCGTTGTTACTTGATAATCAGTGACATGCCTGGGCGGAGGCCGTCAAGTTTCTCCACAGGACGAGCCTTGACCTCGAAGGTCTTCAGGTCGTACTGGCCGTTGGCCTTCGTAGCCTTCCACACAGCGTAGGAGCCCTGATCCTTCAGATAGTAGACCTTCATCTTGATGTTCTTGTTGAAGGCAGGCACAAAGGCCTCGAACTCCGTACCGACCTGCATGCCGTTAAGTTCATCTTCTCGGACATTGAAGGTGCCCCAGAGATCGTCCATCACGGCGATAGACATGATGGGAGAACCTGTTCCCACGAGTTCGCCGACCTTTGGATAAACATCAGAGACCTCGCCCTCCATCTGGGCAATCTGCACCGTCTCATGAATGTAGGAGTTTACCTCCTGCACAGCACCCTTGGCACGGTTCACCTGGGCAGCGGCAGCGAGTTTATCCTCCTGACGGGCACCGTTGACAGCCATCTCGTACTGGCTCTGAGCAGCCTTGCACTGAGCCTCCATGGCCTTGTAGTTGGCGTAGGCCTCGTCACGTTTCTGGGCGCTCATCACACCCTCGTCGAAGAGACGCTGTACACGGTTATAGGACTTCTCGGCAATCTCCAGTCCAGCCTTCGCCTGCTGAAGCACACTGTAGGCGCCCTGAATCTGCTCTTTGCGGGCACCGTTCTGGGCTTTCAGCTCAAGGGCAGCAGCAGCAGCCTCTGCGCCCTGTGCCTGTTCCATCTTGGCACGCACCTCAGGCGCATCGAGGATGGCAAGGGTATCGCCTACCTTCACATAGTCACCTTCTTTAACGCGGAGCTCCAAGATACGGCCTGGCACCTTGCTCGACACACGATATTCAGTCACCTCCACCTGACCCTGCACAATCTCTGGGTCACGGTCTATCACCAGAAAGCCGATGGCGGCTACAATAATCACTACTGCCACAAATCCGATGATGGCCAGGATAATATTCCTATGTTGGTCTTTCTCTGTCATGATATATACGATTTACAGATTTACAATTTAAATTGATTACTCTAACACACCGAGTGACTTCTGGAGATCTACCTGCGAGAGGCGGACATCAATCTCAGCATCAATCTTCTGCGACTGGGCCTGTAGCCAGGCTGTCTGTGCCTCCATCACCGTCGTGGGTGAGATGACACCCTCGCGGAAGCCGAGGTTGGCTGTGCGCAAATTCTCATCGGCATGGGCGATATTAGCCTGAGCCATCGAGAGTTTCTTGTTGGCCTCATCCACACGGAAAGTGTTCTGGTTCACTTGGAGCTCAATGCTCTCACGGGCCTCGGCCAACTCCAGATTGGCAATGGCGGTAGCCCCTTTCGAGGCACGGACCTTATACATCACGTCACCCCAGTTCCAGATGGGCACCCTGACGAGCACACCCACATTCCAGAACCCCCTGAACTTACGCTCGAAGCCATTGAAGAGGCTGGGGTTCGTCACGGCATAGCCACCTGTGAGTGCCACCTGTGGCAGATTGCCAGCCTTCAGCACATTGGTAGCCTGACGAGTCAGGTCGACAGAGTTCTGCAATAGTTTCAACTCCGGACGGTTCTCTACAGCCTGCTCCACATTGAGTTCTGGCGTCAACTCCACCACAGCGATGTTCTCCTGATTCTCGTCAGCCAGTGTCACGGACTCATTCAGTGGCAGTCCACAGAGCTGACAGAGCAACATCTTCGAGAGCACCAGTCCATCGTTGACCTTGGTGAGCGTCATCTCTGCCTCGTTCACCTTGACATCGACACTCAGACCGTCGCTCTTCGTAGCCACACCCTCATCGATCATCTTATGCACATCAGCATCGAACTTCTTCACCAGTTCGAGATAACTCTCAGCCAACCGCTGTTTATGACGGAGTGAGACCACCTGCCAATAGGCTTTGTCGATGTTGTAGAGTGTGGACTGCCGGCGCACCTCTGTTGTATTGCTGGCCATCTCTTCTCCGAGGTCAGCCATCTTGTTCATGGCGATGATACTACCACCCATGAATATCGGCTGGGAGAGCATGACAGAACCCGCAAACATGTTTCGTGTATCTGTATCAAAGGCTTCTACGATCTCCTGACCGATGGCATTGAGGGTCTTCCCCAAGTCGGTAAAGCCTTGTCCTGCCAGCTGCTGGATGCCCTCAGGCGAGAGGCCCATAGCCCCAAGCGACTGCAGGAACTGAGGCGGCAACTGCGACATGGTCGTCGTGAAGCCCTGTTGCAAATTTCCAGCAGCAACTGTGCCCAAGTTGTTCAGTGCGGTCTTCTGATCGTTGCTGAGCAAAGATATCGGTTCGCTGGTGAACTGATAGGTACCGATGGCGCTGACATGGGGCAGGTACTTTGTACGAGCCGACTTGCGCACATTGGCAGCCATCTCCTGCTTCAGCTTCGAGACGCCAAGCTGTTTGTTGTTGCGCAGCGCCATCACTCTACAGCTGTCGAGTGTCAACAGTCGCTGAGCGTCCATTGTGGAAGGTAAAAAGGTGAAAAGGTAAAAAGGTAAAAACCATTTTACCCAACCCTTTACCATCCTTATTCCTTTCCTCTTCATTACTATCTCTTTTATGACTTTACTCTCTTACTTTTTTACCTTAATTACTTACTCAAAGCTAAATGTTCGTGAGCCAATCATGTGACCGTCGGCAAAGATACTGACACGATACTGTCCACTCTCCAACATCTGCGTGACGGGCCAGAAGACAGACACACTCGTCTCCTCACCAGTGTACTCTACCACCCTACGGGCTGAACACTCTAACTGACGATTCTCGTAAGGGAACGTACCACCGCCTCCCAGCACGTTGCCGCCAGGGTTCTGGATTCGCACATAGACGGTACGATTGCCGTTGGAAGCCGTCACGTTACGGGTGATGGTGAAGCCTACCTGCATCTTCCGACAGTCCTTCAGTTTCGGTTTCTTCATGGCCTTGTCCTTCTTGTCGAGCAACGTCAGACTGATGTTTGTCGCATCGAGCTGGGCGGCAATGGCCACCTTTTCCGAGAGCGACGCCTTTTCACTGCTCAGGCCAACCACCTGCTGGGTGCGCTGTTCCAGTTCAGCCGTCACACGGGTATTCTCCCGCTTCAGGTTCTCATTGAGACGGTTCAGTGAGTCGATCTGCATCACGTAGTCACGCAGCACGGCCCGCACTGTGGCGAGTTCCCGTTTCAGACGGGCTATCTCACGGGCATCGTCAGCCTTCACCCGCTTCAGTTCCTCCAACAGTTTCTGGGTCTTCAGCTGTTCCTCTGTGAGCTGGGCAATGATGGAGTCATTGTTGATCTGTGTCTTCATCTCACTGTACTGCAAGGCGAAGCGCTCATATTCATTTTCCATCTCCTGCTTATCGAGGGCTGCCAGCTCCTGCATATCCTGATTCACCTGCTTCTGTTCCTGCAGGTTAATGAAAAGCCAAGCCGCTCCTGCCAACAAAACAAGAATCGCCACTACCATGAGTGGCATCATATATTTTTTCATTCCTTTATCGATAAAAATCGGCTGCAAAGGTACACAATTCCACTGAAACGACAAAGAATTTTAATAAATGTTTGGTCATTTCAAAAAAAATAACTATATTTGCCGAGTCAAAGTTGACTATGCCTATGCGGAAGGACAGTTTTCTCTATCGGGCCTTCGACCTCTACTACGACGGTTTCCGGAATATGCGCCTCGGCAAGACGCTGTGGGCCATCATATTGATCAAACTATTCATCATGTTTGCCATCTTGAAGGTGTTCTTCTTCCCCAACTTCCTGAAAGAGCATGCTCAGGGCGACGAGGCAGGCTACGTGGCGAGCGAGATTATCGAGCGAAGCCATCCCTAATCACCCTACCAACCCCTAACAACCCTAAAAATTTAAATAACTTATGCTTCAAAACCTATTCTTAGACATTGATGCCGGGACCATCGACTGGTCGAGGGCGCAGTTTGCTCTCACGGCAATCTATCACTGGCTCTTTGTACCGTTGACCCTCGGACTGGCGGTCATCATGGGCATCATCGAGACCAAGTTCTACCGCACTCGCGCCCCTTTCTGGCGCGACGCAGCGAAATTTTGGCAGAAGCTCTTCGGCATCAACTTCGCCATGGGTGTAGCCACAGGCATCATCCTCGAGTTCGAGTTTGGCACCAACTGGTCGAACTACTCCTGGTTCGTGGGCGACATCTTCGGAGCACCGTTGGCTGTCGAGGGCATCGTGGCCTTCTTTATGGAGTCGACCTTCGTGGCCGTCATGTACTTCGGATGGAAGAAGGTATCGCCTGGCTTCCACCTTGCTTCTACGTGGCTGACGGGCTTAGGTGCCACCATCTCCGCCTGGTGGATCCTTGTGGCCAACGCCTGGATGCAGTATCCCGTGGGCTGTGAGTTCAACCCTGACACAATGCGCAACGAGATGGTCTCCTTCTTCGACGTGGCCCTATCGCCATTTGCCGTCTCCAAGTTCTGCCACACCGTCACCTCGGCCTGGATCATCGGTGCCATCTTCTGCGTCGGCGTGTGCAGTTGGTATCTCATGAAGAAGCGCGAGACGAAGCTCGCCACCGAGAGCATGAAGATCGGTGCCGTTGTAGGTCTCGTGGCCACATTGCTGGCTGCTATCACCGGCCACAAGTCGGGTATGGACGTGGCTGAGGTGCAGCCCATAAAACTCGCTGCAATGGAGGCCCTCTACAACGGTGGCACGGAACAGGGATTGACGGCCGTCGCCTGGGTGAATCCCTTCTGCCAGCCTGACTACGCCAACGAGGAGTCTGCCCCGCTGAAGATTGAGATGCCCTATGCCCTGTCGATCATGGCCACCAACGATCCTCACGGCTATGTGCCTGGCATCAACGACATCCTGAACGGTTACACCCGTCCCGACGGCACCGTGGAGCCTTCTGCCGACGAGAAGATTGAGCGCGGCAAACAGGCCATCGCAGCCCTCGCCGCCTACCGTAAGGCAAGGGCTGAAGGTGCTCCTGACTCAATTGTCAATGCTCAATTGTCAATTCTCAACTCAAACATGAAGTATTTTGGTTATGGCTACATCCGCGACAAGTCGGAGTTGGTGCCGTTTATACCAGTCAACTTCTGGGCCTTCCGCATCATGGTGGGTCTCGGATGCCTATTCATCCTCTTCTTTGCCATCATTGTGATTCTGTCGTATAAGATACCCTACGTGTCCATCATCACCCGCCGCCTGCTGGCCACCATCGGCATCCTGCCAGAGACCCATGCCGACATGAACGGCATCACAGGACTGCCTGCCTGGCACTACTGGCTGGCCATCGCCCTCATCCCGTTGGCTTATATCGCTTCGGAGAGCGGCTGGCTCGTGGCAGAGTTCGGCCGTCAGCCATGGACTATTCAGGACATGCTGCCCACTTGGGCTGCCGTCAGCGACCTCCACTCGTCAAGCGTGATGATTACTTTCTTCCTGTTCCTCATCCTCTTCACCACCATGCTGGCTGTAGAAATCAGCATCCTGCTCAAGCAGATCAAGAAAGGACCGGAATACGAGGGATAATAGAAATGAAAGAATGAAAAAATGAAAAAATGAAAGTTATGACATACGAATTTTTGCAGCATTACTGGTGCTTCATCGTAGCACTGTTAGGGGCCCTGTTGGTGTTTTTGCTCTTCGTGCAGGGAGCCAACTCCGTGGCCAGCAGCCTCGGCTATACGGAAGAGGGCAAGCGTCTTGTATACAACTCCACTGGCCGTAAGTGGGAGTTTACCTTTACCACGCTCGTCACCTTCGGCGGCGCCTTCTTCGCCTCCTATCCCCTCTTCTACTCAACGAGTTTCGGCGGAGCCTACTGGCTCTGGATGATCATCCTGTTCACCTTTGTGCTCCAGGCCGTCAGCTATGAGTTCCAGAACAAGATAGGAAATTTCCTCGGGCCGAAGACCTTCCAGTTCTTCCTCACCCTCAACGGCATCATCGGCCCGCTGCTCTTAGGCGGTGCCGTCGCCACCTTCTTCGAGGGCTCGAACTTCATCGTCGAGAAGAACAACCTGATCGACCCGACGGCCCTCACACCCGTCATCTCGCGCTGGGCCAATGCCAGCCACGGCCTCGACGCCCTGCTCAATCCCTGGGTGCTCGTCTTTGGACTGGCTGTCGTGTTCTTAGCCCGCATCTTGGGTATCCTCTACGTGATGAACAACGTCGACGACGAGGATATCCGTTCGCGAGGCTCCGTCCGTCTGATAGGTGCAGCCGTGCCCTTCCTCATCCTCTTCGTGGCTTACCTTGTCCACCTGCTGGTGAAAGACGGCTTTGCCTACAACGACGAAGGTTTCATCTATATGGAGCCATATAAGTACTTCAACAACTTCATCGACATGTGGTATCTCCTTATTATATTATTAATAGGTGTAGTGCTCGTGCTCTTCGGCATCGGCAAGACCATCGTGTCGAAGGACTATATCGGCGGCATCTGGCCTGCCGGCATCGGCACCGTGCTCACCGTCCTGGCCCTGCTGCTCTGCTCCGCCTGGAACCACACGGCCTACTATCCCTCGACCGCCGACCTCCAGTCGTCGCTGACGATGGTCAACTCCTGCTCGAGTGAGTTCACCCTGCGCACCATGTTCTACGTTTCGCTACTCGTACCTTTCGTACTGGCTTACATCGTCTATGCCTGGCGCGCCATCGACTCGAAGAAAATCACGAAAGAGGAAATCCAAAACGACCACGCTTATTGATATGGAAAAGCCAAAGACCCCTACGCCCCATATCGGGGCCCAGTATGGCTACATCGCCGAGACCGTCATCATGGCAGGCGATCCGCTGCGTGCCAAGTTCATGGCAGAGACATTCTTGGAGAATCCCGTGCAGTTTAACAATGTCCGTGGCATGCTCGGCTTCACGGGTACCCGTCAGGGCTGTCGCGTCAGTGTGATGGGCCACGGCATAGGAATGCCCTCCATTGGCATCTATTCCTATGAGCTCTTCAACTTCTACGGCGTTGAGACCATCATCCGCGTGGGCTCAGCAGGCTCCATCCAGACCGATCTGCATCTGGGCGACCTTGTGATTGCACAGGGTGCCTGCACCAACTCCAACTATGCCGCCCAGTTCGAGTTGCCAGGGACGTTCGCACCCATCGCCGACTTCTCGTTAGTCAGAAAGGCTGCCGACACCTGCGACCGTCTGGGCTACCACTATCGAGTGGGCAATGTGCTGTCGTCGGATGTCTTCTACAATGAGAACGCCCACAACGACAAGTGGATCTCAATGGGTGTCCTCGCTGTCGAGATGGAGGTGGCTGGTCTCTACATGAATGCGGCCCGTGCCGGTAAGCGTGCACTGGCCATCTGCACCATCTCCGACCATATCATCACAGGCGAGGTGACCACCGCCGAGGAGCGCCAGACCACACTCACCCACATGATGGACGTCGCCTTCTCGCTGCTGTAGCACCTGAAACGCACAAAAGCGCCTCTCGGAGTCCTCACAATAGACTCCTTAAGAAAATAATTCCCGAAATGCTTGCACGTTTCGGGATTTATGTGTATCTTTGCAACCAAAAAAGTGCAAAATTCGTGACCATACTCCCGAATTTTATGGAAAAATCAGGAGTTAAGTCATTAATTTCAGTGGTATTATGTACAAGAGAATATTTGATATTGAGGGCAAGTTAGATGAAGGAATGTTCTTGTTTGGTGCACGCCAGACGGGAAAATCAACTCTTTTGAAAGAGCGATTCAAAGGGGCGATTTATTATGATTTGCTCAATCCAAATGTAAGAAGAGCCTTTAAGTTGAACCCCAACTCCCTTTGGGAAGCCCTTCAGGACAAACCTGTCGGAACGCTTGTTATAGTGGATGAAATCCAGAAAGTTCCTGAACTATTGGATGTGGTACATTCCCTGATGGTAGACAGAGGTCTGTTCTTCATCCTCAGTGGTTCCAGTTCAAGAAAACTTAAGAAATCTGGGGCCAACACGCTTGGGGGACGTGCCATACCAGAAACGCTTTATCCTCTCGTCTGGCCGGAGGTGACAGACTTTCAGATAGACAAGGCTGTACAGAATGGCATGATACCCCGTCATTATTTGGTGGAAGATGCCACCAAGCGACTTTCTGGCTATGTAAAGGTGTATTTAGACGAAGAAATCAGAGAAGAAGGCGAAGTGAGGGAACTCGATGCGTTTGAACGTTTTATGGAGGTAGCTGCTATTTCCGACGGTGAAATGCTGAACTATGCCAACATTGCCTCAGACTGCGGCGTATCTGCAAAAACGGTCAAGTCGTACTTCCAGATCCTTTACGACACGCTCATCGGTTATGAGATCCCTGCGTTCAGGAAAGAAATCAAGCGAAAGATAGTCCAAGCTCCCAGATTCTACTATTTTGATGTCGGACTTGCGAACTATCTTATGGGCCGTCATTCCCTAAAACGGGGTACTGATGATTACGGGCATGCCTTTGAGCACTTTGTGATGCAGGAAATCATTGCTTACAAAGGCTACAACGACAAGCGAGATGTTGTTTCTTATTGGCACACGTATGACAAGAAAGAAGTTGATGCCATTATTGGAGACGCGAAAGTGGCTATCGAGATTAAATCGACAGAGCATGTAGAGACTAAGCATAAGAAAGGTCTCAAGGCTTTCAAGGAGGAGCATCCTGACTGTCGCCTGATTCTCGTTTCTCTTGACCCGATAACTCGCAAATCCGATGACAAAGAACTCATCTATGTCTTGGACTTTTTAAAGATGCTATGGAGCGGTGAAATATTCTAATTGACATGATGGATGTCGCCTTCTCGCTGCTGTAGCACCTGAAATGCACAAAAGCGCCTCTCAAAGTCCTCACAATAGACTCTTGAGAAAATAATTCCCGAAATGCTTGCACGTTTCGGGAATTTGTCGTATCTTTGCACCATTATGAAATCAGACCGTAACATCAACCACAACTCTGACTTCGGTTTCAAGGAACCGTTTGAGCAGGCGGAGATAGCTCGCTACTCTGATTCAGAGCGTCGTCAGTATTATGAGAGCCAGAAGGAGTATTGTGACTATTACAGTACGATGACGACCTCCTATAACAAAGGTCATGCAGAGGGACATGCAGAAGGTCTGGCAGAAGGTCGTTTAGAAGGTATCAATGAGGCTAATCGTGAGAATGCCCGAAGAATGAAAGCCGACGGGATGACTGTGGAGCAAGTGGCAAAATATACCAACTTATCAATCAAAGAAATTGAGAAGCTGTAGCCGACATTAACATTCCAATTTTACTTACTTTATAAAATAATTCCCGAAATGCTTGCACGTTTCGGGAATTTGTCGTATCTTTGCAGCATCGCTTGTTAGCCCTCAGGGGTGAAAGCGGGCGGTCTTATATATGAGAAAGACGTTTTCGGACGTCTGTCGTTGTGCATAACGAACTTCGCAAACTCGACACCACAGCAGACAGATGACAACGAGGCGTCTACGTGGGGCGTTTCTATATACCTTATTAATATATAGTTCGTTCTGGCGTGGGCTAACTGCGTTGTCTATCCTGTGTGGTGGGGCAATGCGAAGGCCTGTTATGCCAGGATGGGCAGAGAAACAGACACCTACGCCTTTTTTGTATCATAAGCTAACAATAACTTTTTGATAAACGGCTGTCTTGGGGGTGTTGGTCAGCAAAAAGGAAAGTGACAATTAACTTCTAAAAAACAAGCTTATGAAAAGTAGCAAACTATTATTGCTGATTTTAACGATGCTGACTATGGCTGTCAGCGCGAGTGCCGACGATTTCTTCACAGAAGAAGGAATCCAATATTATTACTTAGATGGTAATAACGTGGAAATAGGTCTCGTGACCAGTGACTCAAAGTATGGACTTTACACCCCAGCAGATTTTGTGATACCTGAAAAGGTGACCCATGGCGGTGTTGAATACACTGTAACGAGGGTTGGCGAAAGGTTGTTGACAAGTTGGAGATATCTCACATCGATTACTATCCCCAAGACGATCACGTATATAGGCCATAATGCCTTCTTGGGGTGCGAAAATGCTGTTTTCATATCCGAGATAGAGGATCCATTTGAAATAGAAGAGAGTGTTTTTTTATACTGCTATAATAATCCTCTCTATGTTCCATACGGCACCAAGGCGAAATATCAGTCAACGCTTTGTTGGAGTTATTTTACGAATATCATTGACCCCGCTGAGTCAGAAGAGCCCGTGACGGTCACAGCCAATAATTATGCCATTGAGTATGGTGACCCACTACCAGCATTTGAATATACTACAGAAGGGGCTGAGTTAAAAGGTTCACCCAGCATTTATTGTGACGCTACAGAAGCCTCTCCTGTAGGCACCTATACGATTAAGGTGGAAAAAGGCAGTGTGACTAATAATAAGGTAACCTTTGTGGATGGTACACTGACTATCACTAAAGCCCCGCTGACAATTACAGCAGGCAATTATACAAAAAAACAGGGAGAAGACAATCCCGAGTTTGCTCTAACCTACGCTGGCTTTAAGAACAATGAGACAGAAACTGTGTTGACGAAGCAACCGATAGTGGCTTGTTCTGCCACGAAAGACTCACCCGCAGGCGATTATGAGGTAATGGTTTCCGATGCAGAAGCAGAAAACTATGAGATTACCTACGTGTCCGGTAATCTGACTATTGAGGAAGTTGAAGTTGTTGATAATCCTGACAATCCGGGTGATGCAGATGAGGAGGGCTTCTTCTTTGAAGAGGGCATCCGATATGACAAGCTGGGGAATCACAATGTGGAGATCACACTTATTACTGATGAATCGAAATATGGATCGACAGTTTATACCGAAGGGGATTTCGTGATACCTGAGAAAGTGACTCACGACGGTGTAGAATACACCATAACCAGAGTGGGAGAAAGGCTTTTAACAAGTTGGGCTTATCTTACCTCACTGACCATCCCCCAAACCATCACCCATATCGGACATAATGCCTTCTTGGGCTGTTCAGGCTTAACGGCAGTTTATGTTTATACCACAGACCCCTGCATACTAGGTTCATCTGCTGATGATGTCTCGTCGGTATTCATGCACGTAGATAAAGAAAACTGCGCACTTTATGTTCCAAAAGACTGTATTGAAAAGTATCGTGCAGCGGAGGGCTGGAAGGATTTCTTAAACATCGTGGAGTTGGAAGACACGGGGATTGAGTCCGTCCAAAAGACATCAGCCCAGCCCTCTGCCGTCTATAATCTGAATGGCCAGCGTGTGGTAAAAAAAGCCAAGGGCGTATATATCATTAATGGGAAGAAGGTTTTTGTGAAGTGATATTCCGATAAATAGAGAAACAATAATTTAGAATAAGAAGATTATGAAACAGAAAAGAATGATCTTTACCTTATTGACTGTGGCTGCCTTTTGGTGCGTTTCTCCACAGTATGTTTCAGCACGTACTAAGGCTGAAAAGGCAGTAACTCAGGCTAAGTCTGCCAGTAAGCAATTGGAGTTCATGGGCATCCCTGTGCATCAGTCTAAAAATCAACTTATAGCCCAGTTGAAGACAAAGGGTTTTACGGAGAAAAAGGATGCAAAAGGAAAGCCGATGCTTTGTGGCACCTATGATGGAAAGGAAGTAAAGGCAAGAGTTTTCACCTATACCATCATGATAGAGGATCTGAAGCACTACACGCTGGCTCAGGCTAAGACTCGCTTTGAAGCACTACTTACAAAGACGAAGGCAACCTATGGAAATGGAAAGTTCACATCAAACTCCTCCAATTTTAAAGTCTACGAAATAAAGTGCCAAGGCGGAACAGTGTCCGTGATGCTCACTAACGAAGATGAAATGCACGGCAAAAGCAACCTTTACGTCGTGGGCATTGGCTTCTATAAGTAGATGGTCTCGTTACAATAACATTGATAACATGAGACAATAGTTAAAATGACATGTTTATGAAACAGAAAATAAATATTTTACTGACTCTGATGCTACTCTTTTCTGAAAGCGTCAATTGCACCATCATTACTTTTGCTGATGCCAAGGTTAAAGCTATTTGTGTTAGGAAATGGGACATAACTGGTGATGGTGAACTTGATACAGGTGAGGCTGCACATGTTACAGCGATTGGTAGTGAATTCACAGGTAACAATGAAATCACAAGTTTTGATGAATTGAAGTATTTCACTGGACTAGAGATGATTGGCAGAGGGACTTTTAGTGGCTGTAATAATCTTACTTCTGTTGTCATTCCAGAAAATGTGGAATGGATTGGAGATCAGTCGTTTTATTGTAAGAATCTGAAAAAAATAACCATTCCCAAAAGCGTAAAAAAAATCGAGGAAGGAGCTTTTATATGTGATGATCTTTCTTCTATTCACATCACAGATTTGGCATCTTGGTGTGGAATCGATTTTGGGTCATATGGCTTTGGGAATCCTCTTCCTCATGTTAAGCATTTCTACCTGAATGATTCTGAGATTATTGATTTGGTAATTCCAGAAGGGGTCCAGAAATTTGGTACAGCTTTTAGGGGGTGTAATACCTTCACTTCTGTGAAAATCCCTAATAGTGTGAATACTATTGAAAACGGTGCCTTTTCTGGCTGCCAAAACCTGATAAGAGTTGAAATTGGCGATGGTGTTCAGGCTATAGGAGATGAGGCATTTTATAATTGTATTAAACTTCCTTCTGTTACAATACCCGGAAATGTGACTAGCATTGGAAGAGAGGCTTTCGCAAAATGTCAAAGTCTGTCACAAGTAAATATTTGCAATGGTGTTCAGATTCTTGGTTATGGAGCGTTCAAAGGCTGTATAAACCTTCCCTCTATCGAGTTTCCAAATAGTTTGGAAGTGATAGAACATGAAGCCTTTGAAGGGTGTGAAAAGTTATCAAAGATTGTATTGGGAAACGGACTAAAGAAGGTAGCGAGAGCATTTCCTCAAAGTTTGACAGAAGTGCATATATCCGATTTAGCCTCCTGGTGTCGAATTAATTTTCCAGATGGTGGGGATCCGCTTGCTATAGCTAAACATCTGTATATGGACGGGAAAGAACTAAGGAACGCAGTCATTCCAGATGGAGTGACTTCATTAGGGACAGGCTTCTCAGAGTGCCTAAGTCTTGTTAGTGTGACCATTCCTAATTCTGTAAAAGAAATCAATGAACATGATTTTGTGCATTGCACTAATCTAGAATCGGTAAAAATAGGTGATGGAGTTATTTCAATTGGAAAAGGTGCTTTTGGGTATTGTAGTAGTTTGAAAGAAGTGGAATTAGGTTCCGCACTTAAAACTATAGGAGAAGAGGCATTTTATCAATGTAGTAATTTGCCGTCAATCGTGATTCCAGATATGGTTGTTACTATTGGAAGATGTGCTTTTGAAAATTGTTATTCATTGACTGAGGTTTCATTGGGTAAAAGGGTGAAGAATATTAAAGAAGACGCATTTCGTGCGATTAGTAAAACTGCAGAGATTATTATATCCGATTTAGCTGCGTGGTGTAATACTAATATAGAAAAATACGAGACAAATCTTCAGTATTATGCAAGGCGAATGTTTTTTAATGGTGAGGAGATAAAGAATCTGATAATCCCCAATACCGTGAAAGATTTTGGAACAGCCTTTGTATTTTGTAAAAGTATTGAGTCAGTAAAAATCCCAATAAGTGTGGAGACCATTAGCGATTATGCTTTCCGAGACTGTGTTAATCTATATAAAATAGAGATTGGAGATGGAGTAAAGAGTATTGGCGATGGCTCTTTTTTAAATTGTGTGAAGTTATCAGAGGTTCACATTGTTGATGTAGCTGCATATTGTAATATAGAATACGCAAATCCAAATTCTCTAATTAATTCACACCCCCTTTACATAGCGAGGCACCTTTTTATGGATGGCGAGGAAGTCGAAGACTTGGTTATTCCTAATAGTGTAGCAGGGTTTGGAATGGCTTTTCGCAACTGCTTAAGTTTAAAGGCGGTTGTTATTGGCAATAAGGTAAAAGCCATTGAAAAGGATGCATTCAATGGATGTGGTAGTCTGAAAGAGGTGGATTTTGCAGACTATTCTGTTTTAAAAGAAATAAAAGACGAAGCATTCTCGGGTTGCCCATTAGTAAAGGTCACTCTTCCTTCCACATTACAATCTTTGGGATCTGGTGTTTTTGCTTATTGCGACAAATTATCGGATATTTATGCTAATATGGAGTATCCATTTGAGATTCTTGAGAATGTTTTTACTTCCACAACTTATAATAATGCTGTATTGCATGTTATAAGTAATAAAAGTGCCGAAAAATACAGGGAGACCTTTGCTTGGTCGAAGTTTTTCCATATCGTTAAGATAGGCGATGAGCCAGGTGACGGTGATGGGGGAAAAGAAAGTGATAATTATAAAAAAGGCGGTGGTGGTGGAGGCTCCATCACTACCCGCACCTATAATTATGACATTACAGCACAAGGTAAAGGAAATGTAGTGGTTGACAAGAAAGAAGAGAGTACTGGGGCAGATAAGGGATGGACATCGTCGTTTGGTGGTCTAAACCTGCGTAACGAGCAGAAGATGGTAGAGATTGTTCATTATCCAGACAGTGGTGTCCCCTTCAAGTTCATACCTGATGCGGGTTATGCGGTAAAGCAAGTTCAATTCTGTCCAGAAAAGGATGGAACGTTGAAGGATGTAACGAACGATATTGTTTTTGACAGCAGTATCTCTGGTTATACATATAAGGCATTCGATAAGGATACAGGTCCAAAGCTGGTAGTTACTTTTGAGGCAACCACTCCAGATCAGCCAGCAACATCACATATAGGGGATACCTTTACGGAAGAAGGTACTGAATATGAAATAAAGGCAGACGGTTCTGTGGCAATAAAGAAAGTGAATAACGATGTTTCGGGCAGTTACACAATTCCAGAGACAATAACGTATAATGGCTCAGTATATCAAGTAACAAGCATTGGCAATAATGCCTTTGAAGGATGCACAGGCTTGACAGCTGTATCTATCCCAGGGAGTGTAAACACCATCGGTGACGATGCCTTTTCAATTTGTGACAACTTGGCATCCATAACAATAGGAGAGGGTGTTAGGACCATAGGGAGTCAAGCGTTTTACCAATGTCTGGCCTTAACGACTGTCACTATACCAAGTAGTATAACAGGTATTGGGGAGTACGCTTTTGCAAGATGTAATTTGACCTCAGTCATTTCTAATATAGAGACACCTTTTGAAATATCGGATAAAGTATTCTACTATTCTACAACTTATGTAGATGCTATTTTGACGGTGCTCGCAGGTAAGGTGAGTGCCTATAGGAATACGGCAGGGTGGAAGGAGTTCAAAAACATCAAGGACGTGAACGGTGATACTGGCGAAACAACAAATCCACAGCCGACAACGCTGAAAGACGGCGATGCGTTTGAGGCGACAGTGGGTGAAACAACATTCACAATAAAGGTGCTTAATGCTTCCGACAAGACCTGTCAGATTGGTGCAGACAACAGAGGCGATGCCATCGTCTCTGGGGGAAGTAACTGGGATGGCGTTATTCCAAGTAAGGTGAATGGTACCGACAATCAGGAATACACGGTTATAGGTATCGGCAACAGGGCTTTCTTCGAAGATGGCGGCATTGTAACCTTGATACTTCCTGAATCCCTCCTGCAAATCTCGGAAGGTGCCTTCATGCGCTGCGAAAACCTGATGTACGTCACAATTCCGGCAGGCCTGAAGACAGTCGAAGGTTTAGTCTTCAACGGTCAGGAGGTTCTGACGGAGGTGATTTCTCTGATAGAGGATCCGCAGACTCTTAACGGTACTCTTGACTTTGGAGGACGAAATGGCAACAATGCGACGCTGATTGTTCCGGCAGGGAAGGTAAGCGCTTATAGGAATACGCCAGGCTGGGACTCGTTCAAGATTATCAAGGACGTGAACGGCAATACCGATGAACCACAGCCAGAAGAGCCCCAGCCAGAACCACAACCAGAGCCACAACCAGAAGGATTGAAGGTCGGTGATGCCTTTATCGTATATATTGGCGAGGTAATGAACACATATGTATTGACAAGTGAAAACACCGTCAACTTGAATAAGTGGGGCGTGAATGGAAGCAGTAAGGCAGAGATACCGTCGAAGGTCACTTATGAGGACGTTGAATATACAATCACGGGTATTCTGGGAACTGCGACAGGTAACCCTGAGCAACCCAACATGCCAGTCTTTGGATCTAACGTAACGGAGGTGATCATCCCAAATACTGTGACTTCTATCGGATCCTGTGCCTTCTGGTATTGTGAGAACCTGGCCTCTGTATCTATACCCAACTCTGTGACTGTCATTGGTGACAATGCATTCTTAGGCAGCGCTCTGAACTCTGTTACCATACCAGCCAGCGTGAATACGATTGGCGAATATGCCTTTACCAGTTGTTTTGACCTCTCTAAGGTTGTGGCAGAGGGTGAGACACCAGTAAACATCTCTGGCGCTCCTCGTTTCAACCTAGACATCCTGCAAACGGCCATCCTTTATGTACCCAGTGGCACAGCGGCTGTCTATCAGAATGCAGGATGGAACTTCACAAATATTGTTGAGGATGGTGGGACCACTCCGGAGCCGCAGCCAGAACCTGAGAAAGAATTTACTGACAATGGTGCTACTTATACCATCGGAGATGATCATACTGCGACAATAGACTTCGTAGATAATCTGTCTGGTAGCTATGAAGTACCAGAAAAGGTTGTATACAACGGTGTGGAATACCAGCTGGTAGGCATCTCAAAGGGTGCTTTTGAGAACCAGGTGAATCTGACCGAGATTACCATTCCTGGATCCATCGTGTCCATTGGCGAGAATGCTTTTGCAGGATGCGTTAACCTGAAAGCCATCTATATCTATGCCGCGGAGCCAGCTAACTTGGCAACGGCAACAGTAAGGACAAGGGCAGAAGCGGCATCCTCAGTGTTCGAGGGCGTCGACAAGGAAACTTGTGTACTCTATGTGCCGAAGGGCTGTGTGGAGAGATATCGTGCCGCTGAAGGCTGGGGCGAGTTCACCCATATCGAAGAGATGGATGGTACAGGCATCAGCAGTCTGACACCTGACAGGAATACGTTTGATGTCTACGATATGAGTGGCCGTAAGGTTCGCACTGCTGCCACATCGCTTGACGGACTGCCAAATAGCATCTACATCGTGAACGGAAAGAAGGTGATGAAATAAAATAGTGATTCAAGCCTCACCGCCTTTCGCGGTGGGGCTTTTATGTTGGAATAGTTTAGAGCAACTATGACGACGAATTGTTATTGCAAAAATATGTATTACAAAATCATTCAAAATGGCATAAGCCTACATAATCACAACTAAATAGTTGATTTTCTGATAGTTTACTTATGTAGGCTATATGTCTATACCTACATCATGCCTACATTATAGGCCTAAAAAGCGAAATTTATTAACGTACAAAGTCGGATAAAGGATGGCTGTTCATGATAGTTTAGACAGTCTGAACTGACAGTTTACTTAGACTAAACTGTCAGTTTTCCCTGTATGAACTGTCAGTTCAAGCCGTTTGTGCTATTGTTTGACTGCCTGTATAATAAGAGTTTAGTTACTATTTTAGCCAATAAAGGTTATTGTTTTTATAAAATAATGTAGGCTTAATGTAGGTATAAGCATATAGCCTACATTATATAACTATCTGTATTTCTGCAATTTTAGTCAAAGTATGTAGGATTAATGCAAAAGTGAATAATTAAAATGAATAGAAATATTTCGCTATCACAAAAAGTTGAAAATATCATACATAATAATGGGCAATTCTCCAGATTGACGGAGAATTGCCCATGAAATGACGCAGTAGAGAGCGACGATAACAGGAAGTCAGCTTTAAGAAACCCGCAATGCCCGCATGGCGTTGAGAACGGCGAGGACGGTGACACCTACGTCGGCGAAAACGGCCATCCACATGGTAGCGAGGCCAAAGGTGGCGAGAATGAGGACGGCCACCTTGACGCCGATAGCAAACCAGACGTTCTGGCGGGCGATGGCCAAGGTGCGACGGGCGATGCGGATGGCGAGGGCAATCTTGGAAGGTTTGTCGTCCATCAGCACCACGTCGGCTGCCTCGATAGCAGCATCGGAGCCGAGACCACCCATCGCAATGCCGACATCGGCACGGGCAAGGACGGGGGCATCGTTGATACCGTCGCCGACGAAAGCGATGGTATCGTGGCGTGTGGAGTGAGGAGTGTGGAGTGAGATTTGTTCAATCATCTTAACTTTGTCGGCAGGCAAGAGTTCAGCGTGGTATTCGGAGAGGTTCAACTGCTTTGCGACTTGCTCGGCCACCTCGCGACGGTCGCCAGTCAGCATCACGGTCTTCGAGACGCCCAAAGACTGCAACTGGGCTATGGCCTCAGCGCTATCGGACTTCACCTGATCGTTGATGACGATATGGCCGGCATACTCGCCATCGATGGCGACATGGATAACGGTACCCACACGATGCTCGTCGTGGCAATGCGGACAGTCATGCCATTTCGCACCAACGGCATCCATCATCTTCGTATTGCCAACACAGACGACACGACCCTCGACCCGAGCACGGATGCCGTGGCCAGCGATCTCCTCGACATCACTCACCGTGCAACCATCGGTAGCCTCATCAGGGAAGGCATCGCGCAGGGCAGCACCAATGGGATGGGTGGTGAAGTGTTCGACGTGGGCAGCGAGGTGGAGGAGTTCTTTTTCGTGGAGTGAGGAGTGAGGAGTGAGGTATGTTCAGAGGTGGATTCTTGATGGACGGCGGTGACGGCAAACTGGCCTTGGGTGAGCGTACCCGTCTTGTCAAACACCACGGTATCGACCTTGGCCAGCACGTCCATATAGTTGGCACCCTTGACGAGGATGCCCTTCCGCGAGGCTCCGCCGATGCCACCGAAGAAGGTAAGCGGCACACTGATGACCAGGGCACAAGGGCAAGAGACGACGAGGAACATCAGGGCTCTGTACAACCATGTGGCGAAGTCGCCACCCAGCAACGTCGGCACGATGGCGAGGGCCAGGGCGGCAAAGACGACGACAGGAGTATAGATGCGGGCAAAGCGGGTGATGAAGGTCTCGCTCTGTGACTTATGCTCGCCGGCATTCTCCACGAGGTTGATGATCTTAGACACGGTGCTCTCGCCGAAAGGCTTGGTGACGCGCACCCTGATAACGCCGGAGAGATTGACGCAGCCGGAGATGACCTCATCGCCCTCTCCGACCTCGCGAGGCAGCGACTCACCCGTCAGAGCTACAGTGTTCAGGGCCGATGTGCCCTCGATAACCACACCGTCGAGCGGCACTTTCTCGCCTGGGCGAATCACGATGACGGAACCCACAGCGACGTCCTCTGGTGAGAGGTCTTTGTCCCCCACATGCGCCACGTCAGGTCGGATATCCATCAGGTGGGCAATGCTCTCACGGCTCTTGCCCTCGGCATAGCCCTCGAAGAGCTCGCCGACTTGGAAGAAGAGCATCACGAATACGGCCTCGGGGAACTCCGTCTCAGCCCCAGGCAGGAAGCCGATGCAGAGGGCACCGATAGTAGCGACGGACATTAGGAAATGCTCGTTGAACGCATCGCCGTGGGTAATGCCCTCCCAAGCCTCGTGCAGCGTCTCGTGGCCTATTAATAAATAAGGTACGAGGTAGACCAGCAACAGTTGCCACTTGTTTAAGTGAAGAGTGAAGAGTGAAGAGTGAAGAATGGAGCTGTGCTCGATGAGGAAAGCGATGATCAGGAGAACGACGGTGATGCCAATAAGCAGGAGTTGCTTACGAAGGCCACCCTCCTCGTGATGGTGATGCTCGTGCTCCTCGTGATGGTGATGATGTTCGTGCTCGTGATGATGATGTTCATGCTTGTGAGTATTCTCACTCCTCACTCCACACTCCTCACTCCCCGAGCAACAATGTTGATGTTCATGTAAATGTGCCATATCTTTGCAGTTTTATCATTTCTGGCTGCAAAGACAGTGCAAGCCGAATGCAATCGAGTTCACTCGAATTGCTGAGGCGCAGCCTGTCTTCGCAATTTCAATTGCAAAGGTACGGCACATTTTATGCAATCGGGTTGCAAACTACTCGTAGCACTCGAAAATCTGGTCGACCGTCTTCTCCGGCATCTTCTTGGTGAAGAGGCTGACGAGCCAGACGACTGGGAAACCGCCCACCATCGCGATGGCACCGCAGTTGATGGGATTGATCGGATTGCCGATGAGCATGTTGACGACCGTGATGCCCACACCCCAGATGAAGCAGGCCCAGACGGAAGCCTTGGTGACACGCTTCGAATAGAGGCCCAGCATGAAGGGTGCTAAGAAAGCACCAGCCAGAGCACCCCAGGAGATACCCATCAACTGGGCAATGAACGTCGGCGGATTGAGGGCGATGAGCAGGGAGATGGCAATGAAGAACATAATCAGCACACGCATCACCACCACCTTACGACGCTCGATCTTCTCAGCCACGACATCGTCGATGCTACCCTCTTCGACCTCGCCGGGCAGTGATTTCTTGTCGCGATAGATGAGGTCGAGGGTCATCGTAGACGAAGAGGTAAGTACGAGCGAAGCCAGCGTTGACATCGAAGCCGACAGCACCAGCAGCACCACGAGGGCGATGAGGATATCAGGCAACGTGACAAGCATCGAGGGCACGATCGAGTCGAAGGCCAACTTACCATTAGGCAGTACGGGCGGCATGCCGAACAGACGACCGAAGCCACCGAGGAAGTAGCAGCCGCCAGCCACGATGAGGGCGAAGACGGTAGAGATGATCGTGCCGCGCTTGATGGCACTCTCGTCAGTGATCGAGTAGAACTTACCCACCATCTGGGGCAAGCCCCACGTGCCGAGCGAGGTCAGGATGACCACACCCAACAGGTTCCAGGGATCGGGGCCGAACCAAGAGGCAAAGCCACCATTCACAGCAGGATCGGCATCGCTGGGCTGTGCTGCCAACTTATCGACAGCAGCCACCAGTCCGCCCTGCACATTGAGCACTGCCACGATGACAGCCACGATGCCGAAGAGCATGATGATGCCCTGGATAAAGTCATTCATAGCCGTAGCCTTATAGCCGCCGAGGATGACATAGACCGCCGTCAGGATGGCCATAATCACCACACAATACTCGTAGGGGATGCCGAAGCCCATCTCAAAGAGCGTCGAGATGCCCTTATACACACCAGCGGTATAGGGAATGAGGAACACGAAGGCGATGATGGAGGCTGCCACGCGCAATCCCTGATCGCCGAAACGGGTGCCGAAGAAGTCGGGCATGGTACGGCTCTCGATATGCTGCGTCATCAACTTCGTACGACGACCAAGGACGAGCCACGCCAAGAGCGAGCCAATGACGGCATTGCCGATACCAATCCACGTGGACGAAAGACCGTACTTCCATCCGAACTGTCCGGCATAGCCCACGAAGACCACTGCCGAGAAATAAGACGTTCCGTAGGCAAAGGCCGTCAGCCACGGGCCGACAGCACGACCACCCAACACGAAACCGTCAACACTACTGGCCTGCTTGCGGGAATAGATTCCCACGCCTACCATCACGACCAGGAAAATGATGGTCAGCAATACTTTTATAAACATACTTTTTCTTTTTTAAAACGCGACTTGGACTTGTGCCTGCAGCCAGTTGTAGTCCTGACTGCTGATGTTCTCACCACAGAGGCAGCGGGTGTACTGCAGTTGCAGACGGCACTTCTTATAGAACCAGTACTGCAAGCCGATGGTCAGGTTAGTCTGATCCCAGCCGTCCACCTTCGTGTTACGATCGAAGGTCTCACCCGAAGCCACGATGTCGAGCGCATCGACCACAGGGATGCAGGTAGTGACATAGCCACCCATGCTGCCCACCTCGCCGTCCTTACCTCCGAGCCATTCTGCCCGGACACTGGCGGGACGGGCCTCCTTGTATTGAGCAGGAGAATAGGCCGTTGTCTTATACTCCACACCCACCGAGTAGCGGTTGCGCTTATAGTTGTCGCCCACCTGGATATCGGGGTTCCATGCAGCCGTACCCACGGCACAGCCTGTACCCAGATAGCCAGAACCCACGATGCGGAAGCCATCGAAGGGGCGCAGTTCCAGTTTGGCGATAAAGTCTTTCTGATTGTTCTGGTCTTTACGGTTGATACCTTGTCCACTCATCAGAGCCAGTTCGTAGTGAATCAGGCCTTTGGCCAGATCACCATAGATCTCAAGTCCCATGTCACGACCGTAGTTCACGCCATTCAGCGGGTCTGGTCCTTCACCAGCCAGATAGAGCACGGCCTGCGAGTAGACATCGATGAGTTCCAATTGTGTCGGTGAGAGCGGGTTCTCCATCGAATAGGAGTGTTTGAACTGTCCGAGGCGGACGGTCAGTGCCTTGTTGTTAGAGATTCTGTAATCGGTGTAAAACTCCTGAACCACGCTGGAGAAATCGTGCATAAACATAAACGACCAGCGGTCAGTGATACGTGCTTTAGCCCATAGCAATGTGCGTTTAAGGTTGTAGGAGTTGGTCTTTTTGCCGTTGATGTCCTGGTAACTCCAGCCACCCTGGGCATAACCGTTAAAAGTGATACGACTCGTGAAATCCTTCAGCCAGTCGGTTTCACCGTCACTGTTCTTCGATTGGCCCATTGCGGCCACACTACTGAACACTGCCAGCATCACTGCCAGTGTCCTTACTTTGCAAGTTTTCTTTCTCATTTCTTCATTTGTTAAGAATTAAATAGTTCTTGCGGGTGCAAAAGTACAACAATTAATACAAACAAACGAATAAAACGGAAGAAATTTTAGCAAACAAGTATCAAAAAGCAAACAAAAAGCGCTATTTCACGACAGAAAGCTTTCCGCCATGAATATAGAGGCCTTTCCGTGAAGGCTTTGGGATGCGAAGTCCTTGGAGGGTGTACCATGCTTCGTCAGGTGATTCACGGACAATGGAACGGACCGCCGTCCACCCGTCACCTCTGACGGGGATGGTAGTATTGAGGTCATCCTCGCAGCTCTCCCGGTCTGGGTCGCCATAGTTACTCTTGTCCTCCAACAAACTGTGCACCATCTGCGTCAACTCGTCGAAGGACACGCCATACGCATTGAGGTAGCTGTTGATCTGCATGTCGTTCTTCATCTGGGGCAAGTACTCCTCGTACTTCTCCAGGAACTCCTGTTGATGAGGATTCTCAGGTTCATTGCCCATTACATGCATCTTAAACAACTCAGCAAAAAGATCTGATATCTCCTGATTGTATGTATTACCGTAGACGAGGTTTACCAATCCTTGTCTCATTCTGTTCTCAGCCAAAGAAGCGAAATCGTCGATACCTGGCAATTCTGAGATATAACGTGTCTGGATACGCATGGTAGCTCCATCGTCGTTAAGCGTCAACAGCCGATAGGGATTAGGATAGGCCGCACAAGAAGCCGTACAGATGTCAAAGATGGTACGTGTCAGGTCATTATTGGAATCCTTTGCAATATCGGAGGCGTGGACATGACCAGAAAACGCCACGCTAACACCTGCATTGGATAGACGCCTACATACGCTCCGATAGTCATAATATATATAGCTATCACCCTCTGCGGGTACCCCTAATTTCACAGTATAGGTAGAACTAAACTTTTCAACATTCGTTACATGAGGGAACATCGTGTGGTGCATCATCACGAAAACCAGTTTTCCCGCATTCTTTGCTGTCTGTGCCCGTTCAGTCACCCAGTCAAAGGTGGCCTTGGAAATGACCCCATTCAAGGGGTCATCTTCGTGTCCCGAGTCGATGCCGATGATCACTAACCCGTCTATGGGTTCACAGCACCAGGTCAGCGTCTCGGGGTCACGCTCCACATCGTCACCATAGCCGAAGTCCTTATATAGCTCAGCAAACTGCTGGGCATTAATGGTATCAGCCTCATAGGCATTATCGCCGTCGTAGTAGAGCGCCTCGTCCGTACCCATATCATGGTTGCCGGGAATGACCAGCGCCTTGATACCGGCAGCCTTCAACTCCTGTAGCTTCTGCACGACATACTGATGACTAACCCATTCCCCGTCTTTTGTCAGATCGCCGGATATCAAAAAAAGGTCTGGCTTCTCCCGCAAGGCGATGGCAATGGCCTCGTCATAGATGTTACGGCTATAGTCGTTGAGCTTTCGGTCATAGTAGATGGCCTCCTCCCAAGCCTCCCCTTCATTGATGAGCAGCCCCGGTCCCATCACATGAGGGTCGGAGATCAACATGATGCGAGTCTTGGCAGCAATGTTCAGGCCACACCAAGTCAAGCACAAACAGAAGGTTATCACAGCTAATCGTCTCATCTTTTTACCTGAATATATCCTATTTTGGGTGCAAAGTTACAAAGAAAAACCGAAACACCACGTGTATTTCACAAAAATTGACTACCTTTGCAGGCAGTTTAAAAACGAAATATAATCATAGATGATTGTATGCATTGCAGAGAAGCCCAGTGTGGCAAGGGATATTGCACGGATTATCGGTGCGAACACCTCCCACGACGGCTATATGGAAGGTAACGGCTATCAGGTGACCTGGACATTCGGTCATCTGTGTACGCTGAAGGAGCCGGGCGACTACACCCAGGCTTGGAAGCCGTGGGCACTGACACAGCTGCCGATGATTCCCCAGCGCTTTGGCATCAAACTGATTCCTGACCGTGGTATCGAGAAGCAGTTTGCGATCATAGAGAAGTTGATGCAGGCGGCCGACGGTATCGTGAACTGCGGTGATGCCGGACAGGAGGGAGAGCTCATCCAGCGCTGGGTGATGCAGAAGGCACAGGCCAAATGTCCTGTGAAGCGACTGTGGATATCGTCGATGACCGATGAGGCCATCCGCGAAGGATTCGCCCAACTGAAAGATCAGCAGGACTACCAGCCACTCTATCTGGCAGGTCTCTCACGAGCCATTGGCGACTGGCTCTTGGGCATGAACGCCACCCGCCTCTATACTTTGAAGTATGGACAGAACCGTCAGGTACTATCCATAGGTCGTGTACAGACCCCTACCCTCGCCCTGATTGTGAACCGACAGAAGGAAATCGAGAACTTCAAGCCTGAACCTTTCTGGGTTTTGGCAACCGTCTATCGTGACACCACCTTCACGGCGACGTCAGGGAAGTTCACTTCAAAAGAGGAAGGTGAGAAGGCCTTCGAGACCATCGAGGGCAAGCCCTTCACGGTGACGAAGGTAGAGAAGAAAGAAGGAAAGGAACAGCCACCACAACTCTACGACCTCACCTCGTTGCAGGTCGACTGCAACCGTAAGTTCAGCTACTCAGCCGAGATGACGCTGAACCTCATCCAGAGTCTCTACGAGAAGAAGTTCACCACCTACCCTCGTGTGGACACACAGTATCTGTCCGACGATATCTATCCGAAGTGTCCGCAAACCATGAACGGCCTCTACCAGACTAAGTTTGGTGGCATAGCCCCCTATGCAGAATTGATCAAGCCCATCGGCGGAAAGCCACTGAAGAAGAGCAAACGTGTCTTCGACACCTCCAAGGTGACCGATCACCACGCCATCATTCCGACGGGCGTCATTCCACAGAACCTCAGCGACGCAGAACGCAACGTGTTCGACCTCGTGGCCCGTCGTTTCATCGGCGTATTCCTGCCAGACTGTAAGTTCTCGACAACAACGGTCATCGGCGAGGTTAATGGAGAAGAGGACAAAGTGGAGTTCAAGGTCACCGGTAAAGAGATTCTTGATCCAGGCTGGCGTGTGGTCCAGGGAACCCACGGGGACAGGTCCGATGAGTCATCAGATGACTCAGGCGGACCTGTCCCCTCGGGTTCCGACCCCGAGCGCACGCTGCCCACCTTCGTAAAAGGAGAAACGGGCGACCACAAGCCGACGCTCACTGAGAAATGGACCACGCCACCACCTTATTATAATGAGGCCTCGTTGCTTCGGGCCATGGAGACAGCCGGCAAGTTCGTGGAAGACGAGACATTACGCGCCGCCATGAAGGAGAACGGTATCGGCCGTCCGTCGAGTCGGGCCGGCATCATCGAGACCCTCTTTAAGCGTCACTATATCAAACGTGACCGCAAGCGTCTCATCGCCACACCGACAGGCATCGAGTTGATAGACCTGATTCGCGAGGAGCTGTTGAAGAGTTGTGAACTGACAGGCATCTGGGAGAAGAAACTGCGCGACATCGAGCATCAGAAATACGACGCCCAGCAGTTTATCGATGAGCTGAAGCAACAGGTGACCGACATCGTGCATGAGGTGATGACAGATACCAGCAACCGGCGGGTGACCGTCCTCTCCGATGCAGAACTGAAAAAGCTAAAGTCACCACCTAAAAAGCAATAAATCGGCCAACTGTTCGTTATTTACATAACGACTTATGACAAGAAGATATAGGAAGATAGATGAAGATAGCCGCCTTCAGCGGCAGAAGATAGAATACAATACTCAGTCGGCAGATATGATGCGCCCAAGACATTTGTCTTCTATCTTCCTCTATCTTCTTCTATTTTCTTCCATCTTCTCTCTCGTGCTAACCAGTTGTGGGGCAGATCAGGCCATGAAGAAAGGTGACAAGTTCTATGCCGTCGGCGAATATTTCGACGCCGCCACACAATACCGTAAGGCTTACACGCAGACATCTAATAAGGAGAAAGCCCTCAAAGGGCAGCGGGCCATGAAGGTAGCCGACTGCTACCGTCGCATCCACTTCACCTCAAAGGCTATCACCGCCTATCAGAACGCCATCCGCTATAAGCAGGACGACTCCCTGACACACTTCTATTTAGGTCAGCTGCACATGAGGAACGGCAATTACAAAGAGGCTGCAAAACAGTTCCAGATGGCTATCGACAGTCTACAGTCTACCGCCGACGATAGACACTTCCTCTTAGCCAAGAACGGACTGAAGGCCGCCCAACAGGCTCCCCTGTGGAGGAAAGACGGCTCTGCCTATACCATCAAGCGCATGGACCTCTTCAATTCCCGCCGGGCAGAGTTCTCCCCCATGCTCAGTGGCGACCAGAACGAACAACTTTACTTCACCTCCACCCGCAACCAGGCCCAAGGCGATGAATACAGTGGCATCACCGGTTCCAAGAATGCCGACATCTTCTTCTCGCAGAAAGACGACAAGGGAAGATGGAGCAAGCCCCAGACCATCGACTCAGAGCTGAACTCCGCTATGGACGAGGGAGCCTGCTGTTTCTCACCTGACGGCAGGAGTATGTATCTGACTGTCTGCAAGACCGACCCCAGCTATCCGCGCTATGCCACCATCGCCGTCTCAAGTCGCAGCGATGCCTCATGGAGCAAGCCGACAGAGCTGACCATCTCGAAGGACACCCTCTCCAGCTTCGCCCACCCCGCCGTCTCTCCCGATGGTGAGTGGCTCTATTTCGTCAGCGACATGCCCGGAGGCGTGGGAGGCTACGACATCTGGCGTTGCAGGCTGACCAACAATAAAGAGCTCGGTTCACCAGAGAACTTAGGCGAACCCATCAACACGCCCGGTGACGAGATGTTCCCGACTTTCCGACCCAATGGTGACCTCTACTTCTCTTCCGATGGTCATCCCGGCTTCGGCGGACTCGACATCTTTGTGGCCGACAGCCTTAAGATAGAACACCTCGGCTTCCCCATGAACTCACAGGGCGATGACTTCGGCATGACCTTCGAGGGACGCCTCAACACAGGCTATTTCTGCTCGAACCGCGGTGACACCCGTGGCTACGACCACCTCTACAGTTTCTACAACCCTGAGATTGTACAGACTGTCAAGGGCTGGGTGTACGAACAGGATGGCTACGAGCTGACCGCCGCCCAGGTATATATGGTAGGCAACGACGGCACCAACCTGAAACTGAGTGTCAGGGGCGACGGTTCCTTCACCCAGCAGATCAAGCCCCATGTAGACTACGTGCTACTGGCCACCTGCAAAGGATTCCTGAACCATCAGGAACAGTTGCGGGTAGAACCCGTCACCGAATCAGAAGAATATGTACTACAGTTCCCCCTTGCCAACATCTCCGCCCCCGTGCTGATCGATAATATCTTCTACGACTTCGACAAGGCGACCTTACGTCCGGAGTCAACTGCTGCCCTCGATGAACTGGTCAGGCTACTCAACGAGAACCCCAACATCACCATCGAGCTCTCCGCCCACACTGACTATAAGGGCTCTGATGCTTACAATGAAAGACTCTCCCAGCGACGTGCAGAGAGTGTGGTGAACTACCTGATCGAACACGGCATTGCCACAGACCGGCTGACGCCGAAAGGCTATGGCGAGGGAAAGCCCAAGACCATCAAGCGGAAGGTAGCAGAGAAATATTCGTTCCTCAAGGAGGGCGATGTGCTGACAGAATCATTCATCACCGCACTCCCTGAGGAACAGCAGGAACAGTGCAACCAGTTAAACCGGCGCACAGAGTTTATTGTATTGCGGACAACTTACGGGCTGTTTGATAAGGCAGGTAGACTAATACAAACCCCACAACCAAAAGAATCATCCAAGGATTCAGATGAACCTCAGTCGTCGGAACTGTGGTAAGGAACACCTCGAAGCTCGTCAGAGCCGTTGTCATCCAAACCATCATAGTCGCCTTCAGGCTCTCCCATCCTCCTAAGAGGATGAACAGTGCCAGACCCACCACGACACAGAAGAGTGTCCACAGCCGTGTGAGTCTACGCTCGGTGTTCACACCGGTGGCAGGCAGTTGTCCCATCACCCGCTCGGTGAAACCGTTATCTTCAATCTGCTGCTGGGCAGCCTCCTTGAAGAAATCCCTGATTAATAAATCGTCTTTATCTGTCATAACCGTTTTGTCTTAAGTAGTTCGTCATCTTTTCTTTTCCACGTTTCAAATATGATTTCACGGTATTCTCTTTTATCCCAGTGATCTGACTGATCTGTTCTACCGGATAGCCGTCGATCAACTGCAACGTGATACACGTCCGTTCATCAGACTTCAGCAGGGCGAGGGCTGCATAGATATCCATCTTCAGTGTGGAGGAAGGCGTGTGGAGTGTGGAGGAAGGAATGTCTGCCAACTGAGTATCCTCACTACTCACTTCACACTCCACCCTCCTCGACTTCCTCTTTTCGTCGTAGAACACATTATAGGCAATGCGCATCAGCCAGGTGGAGAAACTCGACAGGCCGCGGAACTTCGTGATGTTCACATAGGCCTTGATGAAGGTCTCCTGAGCCAGGTCGTCGCTCAGCATCTCGTCACCCAGCGTCTGGTTCAAGAAGAACCGACGCACAGGTGACTGATACTTCCTGACAAGCTGGTCAAAGGCCTTCTTGTTATGGAATACCGCCACCTGCGTCACGAGAGCCATATCACTGAGCGCCGCCATCACTCTTTACCTTTTTATTTTCTTACCTTTTTACCTTTACACCAGTTTCTTCTCCGGCATCACAATCCACAGCACGAAGTAGAAGATGACTCCACAGAAAGCCGTGAAAAGCGTCAGGAATGCGTAGGCAATTCGTACCATAACGGGATCAAAGTCGAAATACTCAGCTAAGCCACCACAGACTCCCGCAAAAACTCTGTCGTTAGAGCGCATTAATTTCTTTTCCATAATTCTAAATATCTTGAGGGTTATTATTCATGTCTTGATTCTCACGTGCCTTCTTGACAGAGGTCTTGGCAATGACCACCTTACCGAGTCCGATGAAGAACACCAATGCACCGATGCCGAAGCCCACCGTGCCTGCTGTGTAGCCAAGGAAGAACATCAGTCCTATGCCGAGGAACAACTGGCGGATACCCTTGTTGTATTCTTCATCCTCCGCCTCAGCCTGCTCCTCTCTCAGCAGATTCTCAGGTATGGGCTGTCCGTTCTGTACGGCCATCTGGGCCAGCTTATAGCGCTCGCGCCTGTTCTTATTTACATATCGTATCACCACGATGATGATGATGATCGGGATGAGCACGAACAGGACGAAAAGGATTCCCATGCCCAAGAGCAATGCAAAGATCAGTTCACCATCAATGTTACTCATCACCTCGTGTATCACACCCTTAACGTCTTCGTCTGAGAGTGAGACGTTCACGTTCCTATTTATGGCATCATCGTTGTTATACGTCGTGTCTACAGCGGTTGTGTCAGAAAAGGCTTCGATAGCGTCCTGATTGTTTTTAGTAGAATCCGTCTGCTCCGTACGGGGCGAATGACGGTGGTTCTGTGCTACTGCCTCAACATTCATGCTGAGCGAAAGCACCATAGCGATTGCAATTAAATACTTCTTCATATCGTTTCTCCTTTTATATTTTGCTTTTTTACTTTTTTACCTTTAATCTTTCTTTGTCTGTTTGACGAAACAAATCATTAATAAGTTGCAAAGATATCAAATAATCTTTGAAAATCTGTGTTATCTGTGGCTTTTTTCTTAATTTTGCATCGAAAATGATAGAATTACCAGAGGATTTCAAGCATGAGACACGGTTGGTCATGGGCGAACAGCGCTTCAACCGCTTCCTGGAGGCACTCAACGAGGAGCCCCCTACAAGCATACGCCTCAATCCGCTGCACAGGGGGACTGTCCCTTGTGTGAGTAGCGTAGCGGATTACACAGGGACTGTCCCCTCTGTGCAACAGGTTCCCTGGTGCGAGGAAGGCTATTACCTCGACGGTCGTCCCCAGTTCACCTTCGACCCGCTCTTCCATGCGGGCTGCTACTACGTGCAGGAAGCCTCATCGATGTTCATCACCCACATCCTCCGACGTGTAACAGAGGGACGGTTCTTTTGTGACATCACTGGCGATGTCACAAAAGAACCGTCCCTCTGTTACACCCTCGACCTCTGCGCTGCCCCCGGTGGCAAGTCCACCGCAGCCATCAGCGTACTTCCCGAGGGTAGTACGCTCGTCAGCAACGAGCCCGTCCCTACCCGTGCACAGATTCTGTTGGAGAACATCACGAAGTGGGGCTGGCCCAACTGCATTGTCACCAACAACTACCCCCGTGACTTCCGGAAAGCAAAGGCCAAGTTCGACATCATCCTCTGCGACGTGCCCTGCTCTGGTGAAGGCATGTTCCGCAAGGACCCCAACGCCATCAGCGAGTGGAGTCTGCAGAACGTGGAGAAGTGCTGGCGATTGCAACGGGAGATTGTCGCCGACGCCTGGGAGTGTCTGAATCCCGGTGGACTATTAATATATAGTACCTGTACATATAATATAAAAGAGAACGAGGAGAACGTGCGTTGGATCATGGAGACCTACGACGCCGAAGCCCTCCCCGTCCCTACCCTGCCCGAGTGGAACATCACGGGTTCGTTACTCGAGGGCTTCGATGCCCCAGTCTACCGTTTTATCCCCGGCTACACCCGAGGCGAAGGACTCTTCATGTGCGCTTTGGTTAAACGAGGAGTGAGGAGTGAGGAGTGTGGAATGAGGAGTGTCAAGCGTTTAACACAGGGATTGAAGGTAATCTCACCCCTCACTCCACACTCCACACTCCACGAGACAAAAGCCGACCTCTCCTACCCCGACGCCCTGCGCTACCTCCGCGGCGAAGCCCTCGTGCTGCCCGCCGACACCCCTCGGGGTCTGGTCACCGTCACCTATAAGGGTGTTCCCCTCGGTCCCGTCAAGAATATCGGCAACCGCGCCAACAACCTCTACCCGAAGCCCTGGCGCATCAAGACCACTCACCTACCTTCAGAAGAAATAACAATATTAGAAATATGAAACAGTATCTCGACATCCTCAACCGCATCCTGACCGAAGGCGTCCAAAAGGACGACCGCACAGGCACCGGCACCATCAGCATCTTCGGCACCCAGAGTCGCTATAATCTCGATGACGGGTTCCCCTGCCTGACCACCAAGAAACTCCATCTGAAGTCGATCATCTACGAACTGCTGTGGTTCCTCCGTGGCGACACCAACGTCCACTGGCTGCAGGAGCGCGGCGTCCGCATCTGGAACGAGTGGGCCGACGAGAATGGAGAACTCGGTCCCGTCTACGGTCACCAGTGGCGTTCTTGGCCCGACTACAAGGGGGGCACCATCGACCAGATCCAGTATGTGATTGACCAGTTGAAGCACAACCCCAACTCCCGCCGTATGATCGTCTCGGCCTGGAACGTGGCCGAGGTCAACGAGATGGCCCTGCCGCCCTGTCACACCATCTTCCAGTTCTACGTGGCCGGCGACCGTCTGTCGCTCCAGCTCTACCAGCGCTCTGCCGACACCTTCCTCGGCGTGCCGTTCAACATCGCCTCCTACGCCCTGCTGCTTCAGATGATGGCACAGGTGACGGGCTTCAAGCCGGGCGAGTTCATCCACACCACGGGTGACACCCACCTCTATCTGAACCATATCGAACAGGCCAAGCTCCAGCTCACCCGTGAGCCGCGTCCCCTGCCGACGATGAAGATCAACCCCGACGTGAAGAATCTCTTCGACTTCCAGTTCGAAGACTTCGAACTCGTGGGCTACGACCCTCATCCACATATCAAGGCAGAAGTGAGTGTATAATTTTTGTTGACGGCTTACAGTTTACGGTTTACAGATGAAATGCTGGCTAGCCATTCACTGACTCCGATGTAATCAACTGTAAACCGTAAACTGTAAACTGTAAACAAAGAAAGAATATGATTACCATTATAGCAGCGGTGGCGAAGGACAGGGCCATCGGAAATAAGAACAAACTGATCTATTGGTTGCCGAACGATCTGAAGCGTTTCAAGGCACTCACCACGGGTCATACCATCATCATGGGGCGTAACACCTACCTCTCCCTGCCTAAGGGCGCCCTCCCCAACCGTCGTAACATCGTCCTCACCCGCAGTCAGACCGCCTTCCCAGGCTGTGACGTCTACTCTTCCCTCGAAGAGGCCCTCTCCCACTGCGCCCCCGGCGAGGATATCTACATCATCGGCGGTGCCAGTGTCTACCGTCAGGCCTTGCCTCTCGCCGACCGGCTCTGCCTTACAGAGATCGACGACACCCCTGCCGAGGCCGACACCTTCTTTCCACCTTACGAAGAGGAGTGGCAGGAAGACTGGCGCGAAGACCATGACATCGACGAGAAGCACGCCTACCGCTACGCCTTCGTCGACTACATCCGCAAATGAATCATCCCCGCCAATGAGCGGGGATGATTCATTTCAACTGCTATAGGTATGTACGCTACTTCCTTGGGCCGACGGCAGATAGTTGATGCCCCACCAACACATCTGCAACAACACAAACGACACAAGCAGTATCCATAACGCCAGCCGTGGCTGGTGGTTAGGGATACGACGGTAATGTATATAAATAAGGTACGCGAACCAAGTGATGGCCGCCCACGTCTCCTTCGGGTCCCACGACCAGTAGTGTCCCCACGCCTCCTTGGCCCAGAGGGCTCCGAAGAGCATGCCGAAGGTCATGAAGGCGAAGCCCACATACACCATATTGTCGGTAATCTCAAACTCCTCATCAGTAGCCGGCTTCTTCTTGAAGAACAGCAGATACACTGCCATCACCGTTGCGGCACCTAACAGGGCATAGGCAAACATATAGACAATGACATGTGGTGCGAACCACGGACTCTGCAAGGCCGGCATCAGCGCCTTCGAATGGATCTCAGGCTTGAAGAGGTTCACCATGATGAATATCAGCGACATCAGGGTAGAGAACGACAGGATCCACTTGTACTTCCAGCGCGAATAGACCATCAATCCCGCAAAGGGCAGGAAAAACGAATACCAGAGGCGTGTCTCACCCATCGTCCGAAGGGGCGGACGCTCCAGTGAGATCCACATCGAGATGATGAAACTGAAGAACACCAGCAGACCTATGACGGTCGTCGTATAGGCCAGCCCCACTTTTTGACGCCACGCCGCATAGGCTCCCACGCCCCACAGCAGCAACGCCGTCACCGCAAAATAAACAAAATAACTCCAGTCCATACGCTATCTCTTTCTTGCTCCTGTAATCATCATCAGCAATCCGCCTGCCAGCATCATATAGATACCGCCGTAGACATAGGGCAGCCACGGGTCGCTCACCAGTTCGAGTATCGAGGTGTTGCTTCGGGCTCCCATCGACGTGTCATAGCCATACTGGTAGATCTTCCAGCCATCCACTTCAGCGGGTTTGTTCACATCGACGGTGGTCAGGAACTTCTCCCCTTTCTTCGTCAGGATCTCTATCTCTGAGGCAAAGCGCTTCGGAGAGCCGTCATCATAGGTCTCCATGATAAACTGCTTCAGTTCGATGGCCAGCGCCAGCTCCTTCACATGTCCCTGCTGATCCAGTGCCCGCCACTCCGGCTCACCGATGGCGGTGATCATCTTCAGTCGCTGCATGTCTGCATTGCCGAGCGTAGCTGTCGTCATCGTGATAAACAGCCCGAGATGGAACAAGGCGGCTACGATCTTCGTCGGCGACTTCAGGCGGAAGCCACTCTTCAGGACCACCAGTCCGACGATCAGCGCCATATAGACATAGGTAAGCACGAATGGCCAGAACGTCAGCATATTGTAAATCCACTGCCCGTTCACCGTCTGGCGCGTCAGTCCCATGACGACCGTGAGTACCACGGCATAGCACATCACCGGCACTGCCGCCTGATACGTCGAGAGGAAGCGGAAGGCATAGACCTTACCACACAACAGATGGATGCCCACGATGATGGCCACGAACAGGGCCAGCACAATCCCGTTGACAGGCCAGGCGAAGGCATCCCATACGACAGGGCCGACGCTCAACTCCAGCAGCAGTCCCGCCACAATCAGGCCTCCCCCGATGAGGAAGCCTTCCTTCATTGTCCAAGGTTTATTCCACATTTTTCTTATTATTCAAAAATCGGTAACGACATCAACTGCTGCATCAGCGTCTGAGCCATCCGCACATGACCCTCATCGTTCGGATGCAGCCGGTCGTTCTCCGCGTTATGGAAATAGCGTGCCATCTCGTCCATCAGGGGATAGAGGCCGCAAAGTGCGTTCAGGTCGATCACGGGCACCGCCCAGATGTTACCAGCCTCCTTCACCGACTGCACATAGGCATCGATATACTCACCACATTTGTTGGTATAGTCCTCTCTCGGTTGCCAGTTCTTCTCGTTAGCATAGAACTCAGCACGGTGGATGGGTGTCAGCAGCACGATCTGCTTCGTCGGATACATCCGCTTCACGCAGTCCAAGGCGATGTTGATCCGTCCCCGATAGGTAGAGTCACTCATCACCGGATAGCGGTGCCGACGGTCCACCAGATGCTTCGACTCATGGATGCCCGCCATCACCTGTTCCTCCTGCTCCGTGAACCACTCGCCGATGGGCACCCCACTGTTGTAGTCGTTCGTGCCGATGAAGATCAGGATCGCGTCCACCGAGTCGCCATGCTCCTCCTGTAGCATCCTTGCCTGACGGGGGATGTCGTTCCACTGCCGTCCGCTCCTCCCGTAGACATACGGTGTGATGCCGAGCCAGTCCTCGAGGAATCCCCAGTACTTTTTCTTCGACCCGTTGTTCCTCGGGTCCGTGATCGAGTCACCGAAATAGGCCACCCGCTTCCCCTGCCAGGGATGCCAACTCAGATCCTGTGCCATCGCAGGCACAGCCAGCACAGCTAACAGGAGTATTGTCAGTATTCGTTTCATACACAATTATCAATTTTCAATTATCAATTTTCTCTCCGATGACTACATTTGTCTTACCCGTCACGTCGGCCGCATTACCACCGCCATAGACATTGCCACGGATGTCGGCACCAACAACGGGCCTCTTGGGAACGGTGCCGTTGGGGAGCCTCTCCGACTCGAAATCCTCTTCGGTGGTCGTACCGATGTTAACATAGGTGTTACCAACCACCTTGGCCGCATTACCACCGCCAAAGACATTGTTGATGACGCCCATCTTACCGGCTTTGTGAGGCAGGATGATGTCCTTCACCCAGCTAAGGTTCTCAGGCACAGTCTCCGTCGTGGCTTTCACATCGTAGTCGTCAGCCCTACCTTCATCCACAATCACCTCATTGATGTTCACCGTCGGGTTACCCGTCACAGTAGCCGTCCGTCCATAGCCACCGCCATAGATATTACCAATACTGGTGAAGGAACGGACATTGACACGAGGCGACGGATAGTCGGCACCAAAACTATCAGGTATGGTATACGGAGCCTCGTTACCACCGCCATAGAGTTCACCGATGACGAGCGGGGTTTCGCACTCGGGATTCTCCTCGATGTTCACAGTGATGCTGCCGTCGATGGTGCCGGAACTCATGTTACCGCCGAACACACGTCCAAACTTACCACTGGTCAGTGTCAGGCTGACATCATTGCCTACATTAGCCTCACGGGAACCGGCATAGATCTCCTCGATCCAGTCGTTCGGCATACAGCCCAGCACGATCTCGGCACCACCTTCCATCACAGCTTCCTTACCGCCGCCGTAGACGTTGCCGACGTCAAGCTTATCACAGCAGCCCGGATCGCTGGTATTGGCTACATTCCTGACAGAGGTACCGCCACGGACATTACCCAGAGTGTTACTGCCACCATAGACATTGTTGACATTACCGGCCATCAGACGGACGGATGTCTTACCAGTACCATATTCTTCCGTAGTGCCTGTCTTGTAGCCGATGTTCGCGCCAGGGTTATCTGCACCAGCACCGTAACCACCACCAAACACGTTGTCGATGATCTCCGTACCCTTAATCAGCACATTCGTAGCCGGCGTGGCAGCGCCATAGCCACCGCCATACACCTCCTCGATGCTCGTCAGGTCACAACCCTCGATGATCACCTCGGCATACTCCTCATCGCTGGTGGGGACATAGTCGGCCTGGTTACCACCGCCAAAGACCTTAGCCACATCGTACGAGTCATCCACCTTGGCATTGATAGCGGACGTATTCTCGTTCTGGGTGCCATGCACATATACCAGGACATGTCCCTTCGGTGTTCCGTTCACATTGTTGGCACCGAAGACATTGCCCTTGACAACGCAACCCTTCTTCGTCGGATCGTTCGGCGACGGGGTGTACGTCTTGTTACCTGTAGCAGCCGTCGTGATGGTGGTCGTTCCATTCAGGTTCACGTTGACATCGCCATAGACTAAAGCCTCAATCGCAGTGATGTTGTTGGTTGCATCAGCCATTCGGCCCAGTCCGCCACCATAGGCATTGCGGATGGTTCCACCAAGCAGGTTGACCGTCGTTGTGGGATGAACGGTTTCTGTTTCTACAGTTCCATCAGCGTTAGTATGACCAACGGTGCTTGTCGTGTTCGTGTTGGCCAGCGAACCGCCGCCATACACATCCTCTTCGACCGTTCCACCCTTGATGTTGACAACGACACTGCCTTTAGTAAGACCTAACTCACCACCACCAAAGACGGAGCCTTTAACGGTAGCACTTCCGTCGATGGTCACATCGGGATGGGTGGCCAAGGCCAGTGTTTCAAGATAGGTTGAGTAAGTGGGCTCATCCACGAAATAATCCCATACAAATGAGGAACCTGGTTTATAATATTCCCAAGTTTCATTCTCTTTACCTGCAGGGAAGTCAGTAGTATTAGTATAGACCGTCATACGTCTTGACCTTAGTGAATGATCTGTGTTCTCCTTATCGAAATGAGGTGTGACACCCTTACCGGCACCAAAGACGTTCTCACCGATTTTAGCATTACCCTGCACATTGACATCACATATACCACCACCTAACAAGATAGATGGTTCGTTGTTTGTGTCAAGGCCATATTTGCCCACTGAGGCAATCTCACCGCCGCCATAGACACTATGTCCGACCTGGGCAGTGCCTTCGACCGTGACTTTAGTGTCACCACGAACCAGAGCCGAGTAGCCGTGCGTCTCTAAGCCAGCACCGGCACCGAAGACGTTGCCTTTGACTTCTGCATTACCGTCAACCTTCACTTCAGTATCAGTCTCCACACGGCCTACCTCACCGCCACCATAGACGTTGCCGTTCACGGTGCCACCGCTGATATTGACATTCGTGCCATACACGATAGCAGCCTCACACCAGAATGTATTGGAAAGACCCTTGCCTGCGCCAAACACATGGCCCTTGTCGGAACTGCCCTCCGTACCTATCTTACCACCAGTGACAGTCACATCACAAACACCAGTGTTATTGTACGGATCGCCCCATGTAAAAGTCCTCATGTCAGTAGTAACTGTATATGTTCCTACAGACGCCATCTCACCGCCGCCGTAGACATTCTCCTTCACCGAGCCGTCCTTCACCTCGACAGTGGTTGTACCGTCCACACGGCCTGCCAACTGCATGGGAATGTAATCAACACCATCATAGGTCGTCTTTGTCGTGTAGTCATCACTACCATAGCCACCCCCGAAGAGGTCGCCATTGACAGTGCCGCCCTCAACAGACACCTTGGAAGTGGTATGCACGGTACCCAGCTCACCACCACCATAGACATTGTTCTTGATGACGGCATCGCCGCTGATCTTCACCTCGGTACTCTTCACCTTGGCCAACTTCGGCCAGATGGGGTTAATATCGCCATTGAGCAGCGTCAGTCGTCCCATAGAGCCACCGAACACGTTACCGCCCTTGGTATGGGTGTCTGTCGACTCCACATCGTTACCAATGATACCGCCACTAACATTCACCTTGACATGACCACGTGTGAAACCACCTACGCTATTGCCGTTGTCATCCTTGCCGTCTTCACGCATCACACCGTAAGGTTTCTCGTTATCGACTACTTCATCAACTAAGTAGAGACCATAGCCCACGGAGGCCAATCGACCGCCACCATAGACAGAGCCCAGCATGGTGCCGCCAGTGATATTCACTTCGACGTCACCGCCGACATTACCAGCCGTGAGGGCATCACCACCGAAGCCACGACCACCGCCGAACACATTGCCGTCGAAGCCTGAATAGCCCAAGGTGCCGATGTTGGCTCCATCGCCAATGGTCACCGTTGAGTTCTTCATCACGTGTCCATCCTCACCGCCGCCGAAGACGGAGCCATAGATCTTGGCCGTACCGGATACACTGACCTCTGCATTCTCTACGTTGGTGTCCTTATTGAAGAAGATACGTTGGTCACCCTTACCGGCACCAAAGAGGTTACAGATAACGGGGTGAGCCTGAATCTCATCCTCCGTACGTGGCACACCAATCGTACCACCCGTCATCGTGACTTTGGCAGTACCCAGCACGTTCGTCGCCTCACAGCCGCCATAGACACTCGTCAAGATATGACCACCGCTGATAGTGACTTTCGTATTACCCTTGACGGTTCCCGCACTGTTGAGGTAAACGCTTCTGCCCAATGTATTATCGAAGTAAGGCACGCTACCCGAGCCTCCGCCGAACACGTTGCCATAGTAGGTATGACCATCCTTGGCGATATAAGAACCGCCCTCGGCATATTCTGTACAGCCCTCATCATAATAATACTTGCCGTCTTTCAGATACTTCGCATACGGGTCGTATGGAGCACCACTCGATGGATCATACTCCCAGTGGGCACAGCCTGCGAGCGACGTCGAAGCCCAGTCGCCATCTGAATAACGACCGTTAGCGCCTTCGCCTTCACCAATCTGACAGTTACCCTTTATCTTAACATCGGTATCGTACTGTACCAGACCGTTCTCACTGCCGCCATAGACGGAGCCTTTGACGAAGGCATTGCCTTCGATAGTCACATCTGTATGGGTGGCTAATGCCAGTGTTTGAATAAACTCAATATACTTGTCCCTGTTGGGGAAGTACTCCCAAACATTCTCATGCTCCGTATCAGAATACTCCCAATATGCACTATTAGACGTATTATACTTCTCTGAATCATAGGCCATCATACGCTTAGGTCTATTCTCATTATCAGCATAAGTATAATTCTCAGGCAGAATACCCTTACCGGCGCCAAAGACATGGCCCCAGTCATCGGGTTTGTCCGTTCCGTCTGTTATCTCCGGATGATACATCTTCATACCGTCAGGTCCGATTTCGGCATTATCCTTCACAATAACCGTGCAATAGCCACTATGTTGACCTTCTTTTACTTGTGCCAATGCCACCGGCACTCCGTTAACGACTTGATACCTGGCCACCGAGGCAATTTCGCCACCGCCATAGACATTACCCTTCACCTTGGCCTTACCCTGAATGGTGACAGCAGGATTACCACGTACCAGTGCGGCGTAGCCATGAGTCTCCTTACCCTTGCCACCACCGAACACACTTCCTGCGATGACAGGTAAACTTGTCAATCCTTCAGGCACATCATCAGCAGCAAGACCGATGGTCACCACGGTGTTCTTCTCCACACGGCCAATCTCACCGCCACCATAGACATTACCCCCTATCGTGCCGTTGCCGATGATGACATTCGTTCCGCCATTAGGATGGTCTACACCATCGCCATCAACTCCCACCATGGCTTTCGCACACGTGAATTCGTCTGCTTCACCCTTGCCGCCGCCGAACACATTACCGGTAATCTTTGCAGCGTTACGGGTCAAAGTTTCTTCCACCTCATTTCCTTCAGCATCCAGCTTCACCCATTTGCCAGTTCCAATCTCCACATATGTGTTACCGACAATGTCTGCCAGGTTACCACCGCCATAGATGTTACCGATGGTTCCGACAGGAAGGATTCCGTCGCCAGTGCCTTCCTCGATGCTCTCAACCTTATAAGCCTGATGGCTGTAATCTTCATGATCACCTACAGTAGGATTGAACTTTGCGAGGATCCTGCCCGGTTCCATGTTGACATTGATATGCGGGTTACCTACGAGTTTGGCCTGATAGCCACCGCCGAAGATATTGCCGATATAGGTGGCAGAGATCACATTGATGCGCGGATCTGCATACAATCGTGTACCAGACTCTTTAACCGTTTTATCAGCATTGTAGCCATATACTGAATAATCTGCCAGATAGCCACCGGCATACAATGATCCAATACGGATCGGCTCACAACCACCCTCCTTGATCGTGACAGTGATAGAGCCATTGACAGCACCACTGGTGTTGTTACCACCGAACACACGTTCCAATGACGAGCCGTTAGTGATGGTAAGGCTGATATTACCATTGAAATCAGCATCTTTGGCACCACCGAACATCTCCGTGACACCCTTTGCACAATCCGCTGACACCTCAGCATCTGCATCGCTATAGGCATTCTTACCGCCACCGTAGGACGTAGTCACCTCCATCGGACAATCATCATACATGGCCGAGTAGGTAGAAGAAAGCTTCGCCCTGACGTTACCTTTCGAGTTACTGCCACCATAGGAAGTATGGACCGTTCCGCCTTTCACCACCAGTGTAGCGATACCAGAGCCAAATTGTATGTCTGTGGCAGCCAATCTCTTATCTTTATTTGCTCCTCCTTCATCATTATAATCTTCCCATTGAACGGCCTCATAGGGGTCTGCCTGCGTACCAGAACCCTGACCAGAGGTCTTAGGATAGTCTGCATAGGTATAATAACCCACGTTGGCACCGGGATTCTGATACCATACTGTTGATCCGCCTTCCTGGAGCGAGTAATCATCATAGCCGTTACCGCCACCGAAGGCCTCATCGATCTCGTAGACACGGTTTATTTCCACGTAAGTGGCTGGCACAGGGGCTGCGTTACCACCACCATACACCTGTTTGATACTGGTCAAACCACAGCCGTCGATATATACTTCAGGACGGGCAGCGTCGACCGTCGCCTTATTAGCATCATTATATGTAAAGAGGGCGTCTACCGGCTCATACTTCGCCAGGTTACCACCGCCATAGACGGCAGCTACATCGTAAGCGTTTGTATTCTTATCTGCTTTGTCAGCGATGTTTTCTCCTCCAATCTTTTGCGTGGCATAGACATAAACCTGTACCTTACCCTTCGGTGTACCGTTCAGGTTGTTACAGCCGAAAACGCGACTCACAGCACAACCCTTAGCGTCTTCATCCATATCACCATTCACCTTCTTGATATTGTTCAGTTCCACCTTCACATCACCATACACCATAGCCTCAACGGGTGAGACATAACCAGTCTGATCTGCTGTGCCATATTCCTTTTGGCCCAAGCCACCACCGTAGGCATCACCACCAATGGTTCCGCCTGTCAGATTGACGATTGTCGTCTTGCTGGCAGAGGTCTTACCTGTGGCCCAGGTTTTATTTGTTTCATCCCAGTTACCGGTCTGCGTGCTGGCCAGAGCACCGCCGCCATAGACGTCATGGGTAATCTGTCCATCTGTCACGCTGACCTTTACGGCACCTCTGACGTAACCGACTTCACCACCGCCAAAGACGGAGTTGTCGACTGTTCCGCCAGCAATGGTCACCTTGGTATCACCCCACACATGACCACTCTCACTACCGCCATAGACGGAGCCTTTGATTGTAGCCGTACCGCTAATGGTTAACTCTGTATTATTAGTGAAGATCACCCGGTCATAGTTAGGATATTCTGCGGGGTCTACCACCTGACCACGACCGGCTGCAAACACCATGCCGTTCCCATTACCGTCGACGCCGACCTGGCCACCACTGATGGTCACCGTACATATACCTGTAGCATTATCAGCCAAGACAGCAGGCACATAGTCGTTATCTTTATAGGGGTCATCATCGCCCTTGGTAGTTCTTGAATACCCACCGACGGAGCCCATGGCACCGCCACCATAGATATTGCGTACCACATGACCACCGTCCATCGTAACCGTGGTATTACCACGCACAATACCTGACGTTTTGTTGAAGTAATTCTTGCCGTCTACGGTAAAGTAGTCCGTACCGCAGCCACCACCGTAGACATTGCCTCGGTTGGGGAACGCTACACCGCTCAAGCCATTGACTGCCGTACCTGATGCGATACCAATCGTACCACTATGAATGGCAACATTGGCATTGCCCAAGACATGACCGTTCTCACCACTGCCGTAGATGGAACCATTAATCTGAGGACCAGTCTCTGAACCTTGGATTCCAATGATCACATTTGCTGTATTGACCCAGGCCAACTTGTTGTTGGGGTCTTGACCATCCTTAGCCATCTGTACGTCACCACGAGATGAGCCGAACACCATACCGTTCTCGTCACCATCGGTACCGATGGTGCCGCCAGTGATAGTAATCTCGGCAGTACCACCAGAAGTACAACTGCCCGGACTGCCATCGTCGCGAAGAGTAAAGTCCCCTACAGAACCGTAGGATCCACCACCATATACATTATGGTATATCGTCGGAGTGGTTGACTCTCCCTTCTCAATTGTAACAGAAGTATTACCCTTGACAAGACCGGCTCCTGCTTCTGACAGATTACCCTTACCACTACCATAGACGTTTCCAATCTTATCTCCACCTTTCTTTGTCACACGGTCGCCGACCTCACCACCGTTGATAGTGATCGTAGCATTGCCTTCTACGACGGCAACCTCTCCACCGCCATAGACGCTGCCATTCACATGACCACCACTCATGGTGATGGTTGTAGTCTTGGTCAAGCCAAATCGCAGGTCGTTGTTCGGACTACCCTTACCACCACCGTAGACATCACCGATGGTGAAATTGGATGAGGTTAACGCACCACTTTCCGTGGTAGCACCGATGGTGCCGCCATCAATAGTGATATTGATATGGCCGTGAGTATCAGTTCCCTCATCGACTTGCATCTTACCATATTTCTCTGTATTTGTAGCATCAGCGAAATTCGTTCCCACAGAAGCCAAGCGTCCACCTCCGAACACTGTGCCGAGCATGGTGCCGTTGTGAATGTTGACGCTCACATTACCTCCAACGACACCGGCGGTCAGGGCTGTTTCACTGAAACCACGACCACCGCCGAATACGTTTCCATCGACACCAGAGGTGCCTGTCGTACCAATAATAACCTTCGAGTAGGGGTATTCTGTCGAACCAATGGTGATAGTGCCGCCAATGTTCGTCTCGACATTGCCAAGCACGTGACCGTCCTCACCACCACCAAAGGTGGAACCGTAGATACGGGCATTGCCTGAGATATTGACTTGCGTACTGGCTACATTGGTCCACGTATTGAAGTTGATACGCTGATCACCCTTTCCGGCTCCATAGAGGCTACAGGTGACAGGATGACCCTGCATCTGGTCTAAAGTACGTGGCACACCCACAGTACCACCCGTCATGTTGATGGTGCAACTGCCAGTTACGTTGGTCAATTCGTTACCGCCATACACACTGGTCAGGATATGGCCGCCCGTAATATCCACTACGGTATTACGATATACCGCACCGGCAGAACTAAGCCAAAGTCCGTCTGAGTATCCGTTTACATCCACAGAACTTCCAGCCTCTTTGGGAGTCCAGTTAGGATTCTTTCTATATGGATAGTAACCACGGCCACCACCGAACACATTACCATAGAAGGTATGACCGTCAGTCGCATAATCTGGTGTACCGTTTCCGTCTGAGTCTTTGTAAATATCATAAGGTTCATGGTCTCCCAAATAGTCCCAACTGTCACATTCCAAGTCGGTGCCCTCAGGTACTATATAGTCCTCTCCCCATACAGATGCATCATGACGGCCTCCTGTTGCATTCTTGCCACAACCAATCTGACCACCCGCAATCGTCACATGGGTATCCTCCCGCACATGACCGTTCTCACTGCCACCATAGACGGAGCCCTTTACGAGAGCGTTGCCATCGATTTTCACCTCGGTATCATTGGTCAATGCCAGCGTCTCAATAAAGGCTATATAAGCAGTCTCACCAGCAAAATATTCCCATTTACTGTGATTGTCACCTTCACGAATCATACGTGAAGGTTTATTCTCATCATCTGTATAAGCATAAACCAAAGGAAGAATACCCTTACCAGCGCCAAACACATGGCCTGCGTCATCAGGTCCATCCTCTTTCTTCATCTGCATCGCAGAACTGGGACCGATCTCGGCATTGCCCTGAATCGTGACAGAACTATTTCCACCGCTTACTAACTCGTACGGCATTCCTACAGCCACTCCATGAGCCGCTGCTTCTGCCTCATCTTTGGCAACATTAAACCTGCCCACCGAAGCAATCTCGCCACCGCCATAGACGTTGTTTCTCACCTTGGCATTACCCTGAACGATGACTTTTGCATCGCCACGCACCAGAGCGGCATAGCCATGAGTACGTAAGCCCTTGCCTGCACCGAACACATCTTCTTTGATCTCTGGAGCGCTTGATTCTCCAGACGCAAGACCTATCATCACCTTCGTATCATGTTCCACTCGGCCAATCTGTCCTCCACCATAGACGGAACCAGTCACCGTACCGTTACCGATGACGACATTTGTACTGCCAATGCCTTGGTCGACGATTCCAACCATGGCTTTCTCGCACTCGAAGGTATCATCTTTTCCTTTACCACCGCCGAACACACTACCGCCGATCTTGACCTTAGCAGTACCCTCAGCCACAGCCTTATACACCTCTTCATCCTTATCATACTCCGCACAGATATTCACATGCGTATCACCAGTGACATCAGCCTCATTACCGCCGCCAAAGACATTGCCGGTGATGTTGGCACCCAGAACAGTCTGATCCTCACTCATTGTATAGCTACTTGTAGACTTATTGTAGCTCTCGTGCAATTGGACCGTAGTCTCTGTGCCGATATTCACCGTGGTGCTACCTTCGACTACAGCCTCGTTGCCACCGCCATAGACATCGCCAATTGTCCCCAGTTCGGACGAAGAACCCGTTGCCGTTCCTTTAATCATATTGATGTTCACCGTCGGATTGCCGTGTATCATCGCATCCGAACCTAAGCCGCCACCAAACACTTTACCGATACGTGTGGCAGAAATGACATTCAGCACAGGATCAGCGTATGGGAACGAGTGAGTTGCATCACTTGTAGGATTTGCTACTGGGGCTTTATAATTTTCATCGCTTGTATCTGTTATAGCATGCATTGCTGCCGTCCTTGGCAGATAGACAGGCTTGCCGACAGTATTGGTCTCTCCGCTGTCATAATAACCATAGATGGAATAAGCAGCCTCATTGCCACCAAGGTATAGCTCATCGATTTCAATAGGACGGCAACCTGTCTCCTCAATATTCACAATGATGTGACCAAGGATAGCACCACCCAGGTTGTTACCACCGAACACCTTGCCGAAGCTACCGCTGGTGATGGTCAGTTCCACATTGCCCTTCACATTGGCTTCGTCGGCACCACCATATAGTTCTGCGGTCTTGGCCTCAGGCATACAACCCATGACCAGTATCACATCGCCTTCGATGTCGGCATACTTACCGGCACCCACCACCTTATCTACTCTCAAAGCGCAACAATAGCCTGCGTCACCGTCAGATAAGGGGTTCGTCGTCAAGTTGATGCTGCCCTTGATGACACCTTTCATGTTACTGCCGCCATATGCCTCATGAATAAGACCAGCCTGAAGCAGGGTATTGGGAATACCTGTACCATAGGTCACTAAATCTCCGTTGCTATTCTTATATTGTCCCACGTCGGCACCGGGGTTGGCTGAACCATCACTCAAGTTATCCTTTCCGTTGCCACCACCATAGACATATCCAATTTCGTAGGCACCCAATATTTCCACGTTCGATTCAGGAACAGAAGCAGCATTGCCACCGCCATAGACCGTTTCTATGCTCGTCAGCTCACAGCCTTCGATGATAACCTGTGTCTTGGCCCCATTGGTGGTGGTCGTCGTGGAAGTGTTTGGTGTCATTGGCACATATGCCGCCTCATTACCACCGCCATATACGGCCTTCACATCGTAAGCGCCCGTAACAGTCTCAGCACTTGTGTTGCGTACATTTGTCTTTATATTTTCCGTCGCTGCGCTCTGAGTAGCATACACATGTACTTCCACATTTCCTTTAGGGGTACCGTTCACATTGTTACAGCCAAAGATGTTGCCTCCAACGATACAGCCTTTGGCTGTCTCAGCAATAGAACTGTATACGTCTCCAGACTTTGTTCCATTCAGAACGACCATCACATCACCATAGACCAACGGCACCTTTTCTTCAACGCCAGCAACAGCCTGGGTCTTAATCGTTGTAGTTGTTACAAAGCCATCTTGGCCTTCAGTCAATCCATGTTCTGAATTGTAAGCATCGGCTTCTTCTTGACTATAATAAACAGCAGCCGTTCCTTCCTTAGCTAACTGTCCCAGTCCGCCACCATAGGCATTGCCTCCTATCGTACCGCCCGTCAAGTTAACAGTAGTTGTATTAGCAGTCGTCGATGAGATTGCCTCGCTATCTGTGTCATAGCCTGTAACATTGTTGATATTGGTGTCTGCAAAGGCGCCACCGCCATAGACATCTCCAGTCACTGTACCGGCACTCATGTTTACCGTCACATTGCCGCCGACGGTTGCCAGATTGCCGCCACCGAAGACGGAGCCGTTAACCGTGACCTGGCCCATTGCCACACCATTCACCAGCAGCATCGCCGCCATAAGCACTGATTTCAGTCTGTTTCCGTTCATCACGATATGTCTGTATTTCTTATTCTTGAGTCGTATCTTTATATTATTTGTATATCTCCTCACTCACGGCGCGGATGTTCATACCCGTGTGCTCGTCTTCTTCGTAGTCAGTAAGCATCTGGGCTATCTCCTCGGGGTGGAAGGTCATGTCGATGTTGAAGTCTGCAGAACGCCGCCAAATCATATAGAGCGTTGTTGTCTTGCCATATTGCCGTGCACGGTTGATGGTGAAATACTCGCCAGCATCAATCAGGCCTTCCACAGCCTCAAAACGCTTCTTCGAGTTCACCATATAATGCCTTTCTGGGTTGCAACTGCCTGTTATATTGAACTTCTTCCTCATTGCCTTCTCTTGTTCTTTATCTTGAATTCTCTATTCTTACTTTCCAATTCTTATATTCTTCACTGCTCAATATTCACCGTCGTGCTGCCACTGACAGGGCCATCGTCGCTGCCACCAAAGAGACTTCTATTGCTGTCATCGTTGAGCACTTTCATTTGCTGGATGGCTATCTGGTTGAGTTTCACAAGTCGCTCACCCTGAGGAACGCCGTCATTGATAAGCACAGCATTGATGTTCTCCATATTAGAGAGGCATATCAGTTCGTTAATGGTGGCATAATCACGAATATTACCCTTCAGTTCTGGGTTGGCATCCCTCCACTGTTTAGCAGTCATGCCGAACATAGCAACGTTCAGCACATCAGCCTCCTCGGCATAGATAATACTGGCCTGCGCCTTGGTCACTTCTGCTGGTACGAGGTTCTGCTTGATGGCGTCGGTATGTATGCGGTAGTTGATCTTAGACAGCTCGCGCTTGGCCGACCATCCAAGTTGTTTTTGCTCCTCAGCCTTCAGCCGCTGGAACTCCATAACCAAGTAGAGTTCAAACTCTACAGACACCCAGTTAGCAAACTTAAAGGCGATATCTGTTATGGCATAAGTTCCACCATTACGACCCGTAGTAGATGTAATTCCAATAGCCGATGTCAATTCCACCCATCTTGAAGGACTCATTGTGAAGGAGTTACTACCTGCCTCTGTCAAAAGGGGGTCGAATTCGACCCCGTTAAATTGGGGGTTATGCAGTCTCTCCCAAAGCCCCAGATACTCCAGGGTGTTCTTCTGACGCATCCAGTTCTTGACAACATCCTTAGGCTCTGCAGCATTTCTCTGCTTGGCTATGTCTGTGATGCAGAGGTAGTCTGTGCCATTGACCTTCATCGTCCTTATACTCATGTCCTTGACTATTATCTCACCTTTCTTTGCCATATCTTGTTCTTATTCCACATTCCAATTCTTATATTCTTCACTGCTCTATATTCACCGTCGTGCTGCCTTCTACATTACCCTGGTCACCATTCACTATGGAGTTGCTCTCAAATTCCGCCTCAATATCCTCGATACTTGGCAGCGTAGAACGCAAGTCATGAGGCAAAGCCTGACCAAGTTCATAGTCGGAGATACCTATTGGCTTGCAGATGTCCCTTAATGCGTATTCTGCCTTAATCTTATCCTTAGTTTTGCATAGCAATAACCCAATGGTCTTATTATCACCTTCGCGACAGAGGATATCATCTACAGCAGAGCAATAGAAGTTGAGTTTTCCGATGTATTCCGGTTTAAACTCAGTATCCTTCAGTTCTATCACCATGTAACGGTGCATGAAGGCATTATACATCAGCAAATCTATATAATAATCGTCGCCAGAAACAGATATATGGTACTGACGGCCCATAAAGCCAAATCCTGCTCCCATTTCAACGAGGAACTGCTGGACATGCTTTACTAAACCAATCTCCACGTCACGCTCATTGTATTCGTCCGTAAAAGTGAGCATGTCAAAGATATAAGGATCTTTAAGCAATGATTTTACACCTTCGGCCTCAGTTGTTGGCAAAGTCGCATCAAAGTTGTTGGCTAATGCACCATGTTTACCATAGAGGTCAAGCTTAATTGCTTCAGCAAGGTAATCTTTGCTCCAATGAGAAGTAAGACACTGTATCATGTACCAATAGCGAGCCTTAATATCTTTCACACGTTGCATAAGAATTACATTATGCGTCCAATGGATATGCCGGATTGGCAACGAGAAATTGTATTCCGGTAATTGTGCAACCGCCGGTTGCACAATTGTATTATTATGCAATTGAGTTGTCAAACCTGAATTATCTTGCAATTTTGCAACTGCCGGTTGCACAACCGCCTTTGTCATTGTCAATTCTTGGTTATATTCCAAGAAAAACTCAATCATACATCTGAGATTCCTGACAGAGAATCCTTTCTCACGCGGATATTCATTCTTCATGTCTTGTGACAGCCGGACAAGCGTACCCTTTCCCCATCCTTCTGCCTGCTGGGCAGAATATAGCATTTTCCCCAGATCCCAATACATCCGAAGCAATTCCTCATTGGCAGCATAGATCGCTCTTTGCTGTGCCAACTCTACACGTCTTCTCACTTGTTTGAGCAACATGGAGTAGTTTAATATGCCATTCTCTATATCCATAGTTTTTATATCTTTCTACATTCTTCACTCCTCGATATTCACCGTGGTGCTGCCGCTGACGGCGCCTTCATTGCCACCGCCATAGACATTGCCATTGATAATTGTATTCTTCTTCAGGTTTACCTCTGTGTTTCCTGTGACAGGGGCACTGTTGCCGCCACCATAGACATTATAGGCGTTATAGCCCTCCGTCTTCTGGCTAATAGCCTCAATGGTTACCTCGGTATTACCTGTGACACCCGAAGCATCGCCACCACCGAAGATACCGCCCTCCTGTTTGGTGGTTATCTCACCCTCGTCATCAAGTTCATAACCCTTGATAAGTGTGTTGCCATCGATGTTCAATTTCACAGTACCCGTGACCCTTCCAAGGTCGGATAACGGGGTAGAAGTATAGATGAGATGGGTATCGCCGCTATCGTAGAAATATTGTAGTGAAGAGCCGGTCAGTGTAAACTTACTGGCATCGTTGGTCCAGGTGTATTTCACAGTGGCGGGATACTTCACTTGGTCATCATTGAACACACCGGCATTACTATCGTAGTGAGGAGCGACTACAAAGTTCTCATTGTTCATTACATCAATGGTAGGTGTTGTGGCTGAGAAACCAGCCCCAAACGCACTACCCTCCACTGTGCAATTGGTGAGTGTAGAAATAACATTGCCATTTACAGACCCCAGACTACCGCCGCCATAGAAGTTCTTGCTGATAGTACAGTCGGTCAGTGTGGAGGTGACATCCTTTGTCGAGGCAAGCGACAACGACGCATAGTTGACGTAGAAACGACCAACCCTGTTGGAACCGTCAGAATTAATGATATATTCATACTCATAACTGGTGCCAATTCCACCATATGTCGAATTATAAGCACGTTTGTAATTCCCGTCTCTCCATGTATTCCACGTATTTTCATTAGATATATTTGTATCTATATGACCATATCGATTATAGGCATTACCACCAAATCCAGCTCCGAAATAGTTTCCAAAGTAACAACCAGTAGCATTGGTGGTGACAGTCTTGCCCGTAGCCATGTCGCCGAACTTCGGACCGCCATAAAAATTGGTCACCCAACTATTAGTAATGGTAGTGTTGATGTTACCTGTAATCGCCTTTGTTGGATTGATGCCGCCACCATAGAAAGCTTTGATGTCGGCTCCATTGATGAGCCATGTTACATCTCCATCAATAAGTTGCATACCTGCGCCTGCTACTTCGCCAAAGCGTCCACCATCAATATAGCACTCTGCATTTTCTTTATAATAGGGAGCATTTGGAGTATAAATGCCAGAGAGATAGAACTTGTTGTAGTCACCACCTGATGCAGAGATGGGAGTCTTAGGTGTTTTTAAGGATGTATTGGTATGGCATCCGTTATTGAATTCATTAAACCATACATTGCCGCCAACATGGATGTAGGGCGTGTTGCCAGCCTCCGAAGAGCCTGTCTTTTCTGTTGAGACAATCTGCTCGATGACACCACCCATCAGAATCAGAGGAGCAGAAATAGTCTTTATATTCTTCTGGCCATATTCAAACTGGCTAAGGCGTATTAGGGCAGTATTTGTTATTTCAAACCACCCTTTAGGTTTGAAAATACCAGCCTGCCTATATGCTGAAGATCCATAAGGCTTCAAGGCCAACGCAATTGCTGGCATCGTGATGAAGTCAAAACGGATGGGTGTAGTATTTCGGCGTCCGCTGTGGGCATAGAACAGGCAGTAGTCTGGCTCGTTGTCGAAATTCAGGTCAGCCGACATGATAGTCATCGGGTATACATTGTTGCCTCCCGGGGCAGATTCACCAAAATCCTTATGATAGTTGCCTACTAAGACGATAGCTTTGTCATAGACGTTATTCGAACTGCTCGGAGCCAGTGCCGCCCGCGCATTGTCGAAAGTGGTGTAGACCACCTGATTGTCACCGTTGATGGGATAGGAACTGCCATTGGTGTAGTGGGCTGTAGTAGACTGTTTCTCTGCATAACCAGTACTATAGGTCACATCGAGGGCGGCATCAGCCAGATATACACAGTCAGCCCAATAGGGTTCGATGTCAATAGCGGTTACACCGTCGGGCACTTCGTAGTACGCCCCTTGTGAGAACACCCTATTGCTGCCATCAGTACCGTAAAGATCCTTGTTGGTGCATTTGCGATCAACGAAATTGTAGGCTGGCGCATCAATGCCTTCGGTGAAACTACCAGGAGTTCCGCCTGTAAAGTCAGAAATCTTCCATCCCGTCACCACCTTGTTGTGGGTATAATTGCCCGTGCCCACCTCATTATAATAAGGTAGTTGCACCTTGCGGTAGTTGAAGTCGTAGTGTTCCGTATCCTTGTCGGTGATGTTAAGTGTAAGGCTGCTCTTGCCCTCTCTCAGTGCAGCACCAATGGGATAACCTGTACCCAAACTAATATTGACCTCCAGAGTGCCAAACTTGCGCCCCTTGTTGTGGTTCACTTTCTCATCGCCAATATCAACGGCATTGGCAGCGTCATGGTTCACTACCGACGGGTAGGTACCCTGTAGCTTAAGAATGGGGTAAGGCGTGTCCGTGCCAATTTGCGATGGCTCCAGCACCCACTTGGCCATGATATTGTTTTCACCCTTGCCGTCGTCGGCATTGCCCGTAATATACCATGCAGCCAACTCACGGTTGGAGTTCAGCGTATGGCGGAAGAACTCAAAGCGATCCAGATAGCGGTCTTCAGCACCAAGGGCACAATTATAGTGGTCAATGCTGCCGACATAAGGTCGGTTGAAACGGAAGTAATTATAATTGTTCAATCCCCGGTTCGTGTCGTTTGCAGAGAAGTTGTTGATGCTCTTACCATTGTAAACGGGCGCCTTGTCGCCCGTGGCGGTGATGTCGCCGTAAAACATACAGTTCATTACCATCGTCATCAGGTTAGCAGAAGTTGAAGCATAATTGTTATAGCCCACAATACCACCGACGTAAGTACCTCCGGTGATATTTGCATAACTGAAACAGTTGATGACACGTGCAGCACCATCAAGAAGTCCGACAAGCCCACCACAGTAGTCATCAGAGCTTCCAACACTGCCACTCAAAATACCCACATTATATATTCTGGCATTTTCTGTTGCTTCGGCACAGATGGCTCCTACCTTACCACTGGCGCTGATACTGACGTTCTGCAAATTCAGATTACGTACAACAGATGATCCGCTCATCTTTGCAAAAAGTGGTGCAGAGAGTCCACTAATAGTATGGTTGTCTCCATCGAGCCAACCTTTAAAATCGGTAATATCAGCAGGTACATTATCAGAACAGTCAGCCGTCAGCCTATAATTGCCCGAAGCATCAGCAATCTCCGACAATGAGGATATCTCAGTAAAACTGGATGGAGTTGTAGACAAAGGATACAAGTTGAATGCCACACTTTTATTGTTACTTAACTTCTTTTCAACTGTGAATACACGTTCAACCTTGTCTACTGTTAAGGTATAACTTCCTACATCCACAAAGGCTTCACATTTCACGGTGCCTAAAGTATTGGATACTGGCATACTGTTGACTGAGACTGCCAGTTTACCATCTCCATTGGTGCTGTTATCAGTAGTGGTAACATAACTATTGATACCACTCACAGTCCACTTGTATTTCACTGGTAACTTGGTATAAGTTTTTGCTATTTCAAGGTCTCTGTTATTAACAGGAGATCCAACTATGTTACGGGAATAGTACGTAGTTGCAGTGAAATTATAAGTACCTATTCCCGATGCGTCGTTAGGACCGTTGAGCGTCCAATCGCTCTTGAGACGATTCTCGGCCTCATAAGCATATATTTTCCATTTCGAATCGCCATTACCTTTCCAAAGACTGATTACTTTTGGTGTAGTATAGACATTCCATGCACAGCATATTCCATCATTGATAATACCGTTGTCACCTTCGCTGCGTCCCACCACAAACTGCAAGTCGTAAGGAATGATAGTCTGGCAGACTCCATAGGTATTATGGTTCGCTGGCTGATAAAGGCGGAATTTGTATCGATTGTCGTCAATTGGCAGTGATGTACTTCCAACCTTTATGACACCATAGTTGGAGCCATGTGTAAAGTCGGAAGCATCATAATAAAGGTAGCGTCCTGTTTCTATATTTTTAAAGGACACAAAGCCTTCTGCGTCTGCTTCAACCTTCCAACTAATCTGTTCATTGGGATCAATATCGGGATCTGTTAAGACGTCTTTCTTACTCTCAGGATTTACCGCATCATCCACACTCATGTCATTAGTATCATACGGAAAACGGTAGTTGGCTTCCTTTGTGTAGAAAAGGAGGTAATTCTTGGCAGGGTCTGGAGTCAGTGCCGCTGGTTGTATCTTCAAAGTCACATCAACATCAACCGCAACATGATTGTTTGCGGCAATGGGGTCACATGAGGTGAGGGTGTAGTTGGCTGTTACTGACACATCGCCAGAGGTCTGCTTGCTGTAGATGACGGCATTTGTCTCGTCAATATCCCATGATGTACCCCGACTGGTATTGGTGGTTGACTTAAACGTAAGTCTCTGGAATATACGGGAGTCCTTTTTATCAATAACTTTCTGATTGGTTTTACCGGCATCATCTTTAAGAATAGTTGCTGTGATGTTGTGGATATAATAAACACGCATAAAAGTAACCAATTGTGGGGAGCGAACAGTATAGGAAACGTCTTTTGGTCCTTCCCACTTGTTGTTATTCTCTTCAATGGTCATCTCACAGACGGCGTATTTGTTGGAAAGGTTCTCTGGTTCATCAAGGACAGGAGTACCTCCGCTATTTAGACCTACTATCTTAGTGGTCCCTTGCTTTTGCAGTCTGGTTTTATCGCCATCAGTTACAAGGTCCCATTTGGTGGAGGGCTTGTCAGAAAGTATAAGCGTACCATTAGCCTCACAGAGATAGTACATATCATTGGTGAGGTATCCTTCTGATGAATATACCCATATAGAGTAGCCGTTTCCATCATAAACGTTTTCATAACGGAAAGTTCCGTCATTTGCCACTGCCGCATGACGCTGTTTCATATATCCTTTGCCGTTAGCATGGAGGGCATAATAAGTGTAGGTAACAGCATCTCCTGGCCCTTTTGCGCCTTCACCTCTCTTCTGTACCTGAAAGTTAGCGCTCTTCACCCAGAAGGCAAGTTTTGGGTCGATGGCAGCGGTATATGTACGCTTTGAGGATATGTCCTTGAAGTCATCACTTACAAGGTCGAGTTTGTCAGAGGCTGTGACGGCGCGGGTGGAGCTGATGTCGGCGGGGGCGACGGCATAGACCTCGAGGCCGTCCTTCGCCAGGGTATAGCCGTCGGAGGGAGTCACAGAGATGGTCACCTTACACGTGCCGTCCTGATCTTCTTGAGCAATCAGAATCGTGCCGCCCGTCAGCCCTTCTTTCTGGCTGATGGTGATCGTGCCGTCTGTGCTGGGATTCAGTTCCAAGCCCTTCTCTCCGTATAACACCTTTACGTCTGCCCATGCCCCGATGCTGACCATCATCAGCAGGGCGATGGAAAGAAATCTCATCAATGTCTTATTCATATCTCGTGTCATAACTTTCATTTCCACTTTTCACTATTTATTATTCACCGTCGTGCTGCCACTGATTCGGTTTATGAGTTCCGTTGCCGTTATGTCGTGCATTAGGGTGAAGGCGAACCACTTCCTCCCCAAATCCTTCAGCGAGGCCCCGATGTGATACACCTCCTCGTCTATCAACAAGAAACGGTCGTGAGCACGATTGAAGTGCTCTATAGCAATGGGCGCATACTGCTCATTATGGCGTTCGATGTCCAACTGCAGCTGCTGGCTGACATGCTGCGTGTATATCGTAGCACTTACACCTTCGACTCGTTTATCAAGCATAGCCAGCACCGAGTCATCCACATAATTATCTATTAATACGACGCGACTCTTTGCCTTACGAACCAGGTCGTTCACAAAGCGGTAGGCATCGAATATCTGGCCGTCGTAGAAAATTCCCTCTACAGGAGGCTGATTCGTCCGCACGAAGAAGTCTATCTTCTCCTGATGGTCAGCCAGAGCTGACTCTATCTTTTGAAGCCTATTTTGCTGAGTTTCCAGCTTTGTGTCAATTCGCTGCTCTAAGAACATCAGTTGTCGATTAAAAGCATAGCCATGAAGAAGATGCTCCCTTATAACGCCTGTAGCCCACTGACGGAATTTAGTACCACGCAATGACTTGACACGGTATCCTACAGAGATAATGACATCAAGATTATAATATGCAACTTCATGGGTCTGCTTTTTCCCGTCTATGGCACCATGTTGGGTGGTAGTTCGATTTTTTCGAACAACCACTTTCTCGTCCAATTCTCCTTCTTTGAAGATATTAGAAATATGGAAACTAATTGTGGACTTTGCCTTTTGGAAAAGAGCCACAATCTGCTGCTGCGTCAGCCACACGGTATCATCCTCCAGCCTGACCTCGATTCTTACAGTCTCATCAGGCTGGTAGAGAATGATCTCTCCCTGCTGCACTGTCTGTGGATGTATCTCGTTCGCCATATACTTCTTATCTTACCTCTTCCGTCTTACATCTTACATTTTACATCAATTCTCAATGTTCACCTTTGGATCACAAAGTGTCTGTGACAATTTCATCGTTAAACATCTGATATAAAGCCACAGGTCCCAAATGCCACATTTTTGTTTGCTCACATTCAAGGTTCTTGTATGTCATGGAGTTATAGAACTTCCTCAATCCGTCAAGCAAGTCGACAGCATTCTCATCCACGTATTTACCTACAACAGCGGACACCTTTCCTGGTAGCAGCAGAAACACATTCTTATCAGTAATCTCTGGTATCATATCGTCACCTCCTTGCTTTCTATCATTGTCCTCTTTTCTTTATATATTCATCAATATCCTGCATCAGCCATGAGGCGCCTTGTGTATGAAGCACGTCATAGTGCTTCGCTAAGTACTCTGTCACTCCATTCTTGTCGAACAGTTCTAACGCCTCACTGCCCGACAGTCCTTTCTCCATCTTGTATTGCTCCAAGCAGAAAGAGACAAAGTACAACATATCAAATTCTTCTTTTCCCATATCCAAGTTTACATTTCTTCCATCACTGCTCAATATTCACCGTCGTGCTGCCACTGACCTCTATCCGGCACGTATGCTGCTTGGTCTGGCGGTCGTAGTTGATGCCCACGAGCAACAGGCGGTCTGTGTATTCCTGCAATTTGGCGGGATAGTCCTTACGCAGGATCTGTGAGATGGCCGTATCGGCATCCTTGTTCACCTTCAACTCCAGAACGATAGCCGGTGAATCGACGTTTTTGCGAGGAATGAGCACCATGTCGGCAAATCCCTTTCCTGTTGCCAGTTCTCGGTGCATCACATAATCATTCTTGGCATAGTAGTAGGCGATGGAAAGCACACAGGCCAGCGAGTTCTCTGCTGAAGCAGAGCGACCATAGGTCGAGCGCTCATTGTTATAGCTCAGGATACTGGTGTTCTCGTCATGAGCTGCTTCGATGCCACGGGCCACAGCCTCCTCGTCGCCATCGAGTGTTGCCTGAAGCAACTGCTCCGAAGCGTTGAGAGCCTTCACAACCTCCGTCCAGTTATTATCCTCAACGGCATTCACCATCTCGCCCGCCACCTCCTTATTGGGAATGTAACACTCGCTCTTCTGCCAACTATAGCTAAGATAGCCCAGGTGGATGAGTACCGTCAGCGCATCGTCCTTGCTGCGTATGATGGACATGTCGTTCTGGAACTTGGTTGGGTTCACCTTGCAGCGTCCTCCCGCCAGCATATAGATAATGTCATCCTTCAAACCATCGAAGTTCATATTGATATAACCAGCCACGGCATCAAAGGCACCCGTAGCGGCCCAGAAACTGCGACAACGAGTCACGCAGCCGAACCGCCGCTCCGTGAAAAGCGTACCGTTCACCACTGCAATCAGTCCCGACTTATCCACGTACTCCCCATTTCGGGCAGACTGGAACCCGACATTACCTATATTGATATATGTTCCCATAACCGTTTTTCGCGTTCATCTTATATAATATAATGCAAAAGTAAACAAAATATCAGAGACAGACAAGCTTTTAGATTAAAAATTTCTTAAATATAGGGTTTTGACGATATATTTTCAGTACCTTTGCGGAAAATTCTTTAAAAATCATACTAATTATGCCAAGGAAGAGAAGCGGATTTCCGTATGAGGTCCACCCGACGCCAGCAAAAGGGAAGGACGGCCGGAACATCGTCTACGCCAAGCCCGCCAGAGGGTACAAGCTCGACATCAAGGCCCTCGACAAGTACTGCAGTGAGAACTACCAGACCAGGGACGGTGAACTGGAGTTCGTGTTCAACCAGTTTCTGAAGGGTGCTGCCGAACTGATGGCGAGGGGCTACCGCATCGAGACGCCCATCGGCTCGTTCGTGCCGAAGTTAGGACTGCGGCGGGAGATTACGAATGCCGACGAGGTGGAGAACAGCGACGTGATGCTGACGGGTGTGGACTACAACCCGGGCAAAATCTGGAACAAGGCCATCGAGGGCTGGCTCTTCGACGGTTTCCTGCGGGTAGACAACCCCAACGTACTGGAACTGCTGAAGAACACGGAACATCTGGAGCAGGCCCTGAGGGAGTGCCTGAAACAGGGCTACGTCACCGCCAAGTCGTTTGCATATCACGCCAGCCTGACCTCCTACTCGGCCCGCAAGCAGCTGGAGGCCTGGACCAAGGGGGAGAACCCGAGGCTGATGAAGTCGAAAATGGGGCAGTTGGACATTTATACGGAAGTGTGAAGATAGAGGAAGATAGAGGAAGATAGAGGAAGATAGAGGAAGATAGAGGAAGATAGAGGAAGATAGAAGAAGATAAGATATTTAAAATCGCGCCCTTCGCGCCCCTTTGATGGTTAAACAATTGATTTTCAGCAGAGTAATAGGGGCGCGATGGGTTGATTATCGCGCCCCTATCGCGCCCCAACCGCGCCCCTCAAAAATTTTAACGTTAGCGTTTGGGTATACGCAAACAACCGTTTGAGTATACGCAAACGGTCATTTGAGCCAAGGCAAACGGTAGTAAGGATAGGGTAAAACCCCTGTGATGATGCCTGATAACCCCTATAAACAGGCGCAAGTATCCCTGTTACAAGGCATCAATAACAACGTAAGGAGGCATCTATGACTATATAAGAAGATAGAGGAAGATAGAGGAAGATAGAAGAAGATAAAGGACAATAGTTTTGCTGCAGAATCATCATGGACAGGGTATTGTCTTCTATCTTCAGCCGCTGAAAAGCGGCTATCTTCTTCTATCTTCCTCTATCTTCCTCTATCTTCCTCTATCTTCCTCTATCTTCCTCTATCTTCTTCTATCTTCTTCTATCTTCTTTTATCTTCCTCTATCTCCTTCTATCTACAATTAAACCTTTAATTATTTGGCGGTTTGCGTATATTTTAGTACCTTTGCAGACGATAAGCAAGAACGAAAAAGACATCTATGAAAATTACGAAGATCAAGACCAAAGCAGGGGCCTTCGGAGCCCCTACCACCACAGACCTCGACGCCGTTGTGGAGCGCATGCGCTCACCGAAGACGAAGGAGGCCGCCGACCGTGTCGCTGCCATCGCACTGAAGTCGAGGCTCGCCATCGAGAAGGGCGCCGCCCGTTATCTGCTGCTCGACAACGACCGCCTGCCTTACCTCGTGTTCAGCGCCACCTTCGGACGCGAAGGCTTCGACAAGCCCAACTCGCTGACGGGTCTGCTGTTGCTGAACATCCCGTGTCCGCAGGGGGCGAGGCAGATCGGCGAACTGCGCAGGCGCGTCAGTCAGATACCCTACACACTGCTGGCCTTCGCGGGGGTGAGCGGCGTGACGCTGAAGGTAGTGGTACGTTGCGACTGCAAAGATACTAAAAACATTGACAAAGACGATTATATTGGATTCCTGCGGGATGCTCACGAGAACGCGGCCAGACTGTACACCTCGTTAGCGATGTGCGACCTGCTGGTGGGAGAGCAGTCGCTCACGCGGGGTTGTCGACTGAGTTACGATCCGCAGCTCTACTACAACCCCGAAGCACAGCCGATGCCCGTTGTCCGTGAGGCCCATGATCCGTTGGGAGCATACGCCGGCACAAAGGCCGACGATGACGGCACCGTCGTGTGGTACCCCGACTCCGACGAGCAGAACAGGATCGAGCTGGAGTTCCAGACCTGCCTCTCGAAGGCCATCGACGATCAGCCGGAGAACATGGCGGCCTGCCTGCAGGCGCTGGCCGACTACTGCGCGAAAGCCTGTCTCGCAGAGGAGGGCTGTACGGTGCGTGCCGCGTGGAATGCCCGTTTCAAACCGATCGGCACTGACGTCATCCGCAAGACGTTCAGAAACGCCTATAAAAAACCTTACAATGGCAGGCCTGTTTCGCAGATGAACGAGAAGGAGCGCATCATGCGGAGTATCGAGGACTTCCTGAGCCGTCGCTACGAACTACGCTACAACGTGGTGAAGCAGGTGACGGAGTTCCGCCCCAACGACCTGCGCTTCAAGCAATGGAAGCCGCTGACAGACAGGGACTTGCGCAGCCTCGTCGTCGAGGAGATGAAGGAGGGCGGCGAGAGTTGGATGAACGACATACGGACTTACGTCGAGAGTGCCCACGTGCAGGACTACAATCCCATCCATGAGTTCCTCGCTGCCTGCGGCTCCTGGGACGGTAAGACGAACTACATCGAGGACTTCGCCCGCCGACTGCCCACGAGTTATGAGCACTGGCCGAAGTACTTCCACCGCTGGCTGCTGGCGATGGTGGCGCAGGCGCTCGACCTGAACCGCGACTACGGCAACTCGATGGTGCCGCTGCTC
>JAFTFO010000016.1 GCA_017449495.1 Prevotella sp.
CCCTTTGGCTGGGCAACATCCTGATAGCTTTTCCAAATCTTTTCAAAATCTTTACTACTTGCCATAAACTCTTTATTCGAATTAATGGCGCAAAGGTAGCAATTTCCTAATATTTCACCTAAAAAGCAATTGAGTGCTTACAAGTCATAAGGTCAACAGTCTCGTTGTCTTCCTCATCTATCACCGATGGCTTTAGCAACAGATCCGGGTCCTGCTCTATAGCATGCCACAGATCCACCTGTGAAGCATTCCGTCCTCTCTCCGCACGCATCTGCTGTAAGCGGGAGTCAACTAACTTCTGAACCCACACACGGACAGCTACCATAGAGTCAATCTCTGGTTGCATTTCTCGCAACTCTGCCTCGTCAACTTGAACACTTACCATGCACATAATTCAAATCCTTTTAAATAACAGTTGCAAAAATACGACTTTTTCTGAACATGACAGTTAAAAAGTGATTTTTAACATTTGACTATTGTTAATTAAACTCAGGCTAATAGTACTAATTTCATGAACTATAATAGTTTATTTAGCCTTCCAACTCTATACCAAACTTGCTGTTAATTTTCTCTTTAAACTGTACGGATATAAAAATCGTGATACCATTCTGCGAAGTGGCGTAGGCCATCTCGCAGGGGGGTGCTGGGCTTGAAACCATAGTCTCGCTCCAGAGCCGAGGTGTCGGCATAGGTTGTCGGCACATCACCGGGCTGCATGGGAACGAGTTGTTTGTGAGCCTCGAAATCGTAGTCTTTGGGAAGCACCTTGGCGCGAATGAGTTCCTGTTGCAGGATATCCACGAAGTTCAGCAGGTTCTCGGGCTGATTGTTTCCTATATTGTAGACTGCGTAGGGTGGCAATGGCAGTCCGTCGTCGCCAGTCTTCTTCTCCGGGGCACCTTGCATGATACGAACCACACCCTCCACAATGTCATCAACATAGGTGAAGTCACGCATGCAATGGCCATAATTGAAGATCTGGATGGTCTCGCCCTGACGGAGCTTGTTGGTGAATCCGAAGTAGGCCATGTCTGGACGACCGGCGGGACCGTAGACCGTGAAAAAGCGGAGACCGGTACTCGGAATATTATAGAGTTTCGAATAGGCATGGGCCATCAGCTCATTGCTCTTCTTCGTGGCGGCATAGAGGGATACGGGGTTGTCTACCTTGTCGTCGGTAGAATAAGGCACCTTCTTGTTGGTACCGTACACACTCGACGAGGAGGCGTATACCAGATGTTCTACCGGCCAGTGGCGACAGGCTTCGAGGATGTTGTAGAAGCCTATCAGATTGGACTGGATATAGGCATCGGGATTGGTGATACTATAGCGGACGCCTGCCTGGGCTGCGAGGTTGACAACCACAGCTGGCTTATACTGTTCAAAGATACTGTCAACTGTTGCCTTGTCAGCGATATCACCCTTCATAAACGACCACGAATTATTATTCTCAGCCACTGATTGATCGGATTGAAGGGATGTTTTAATTTCTTGAAGACGGTATTCTTTGAGCGACACGTCATAATAGTCGTTCATATTGTCAATACCAATGATCGTGGCGTCCTTTACGTCTTTCAGGAGGCGCTTCACCAGGTTGCTGCCGATAAAACCGGCTGCTCCCGTCACAAGTATCTTCTTATGTTCTAAATCAATTTTCTCCATACAACTTAATGGCCTGATTATACGTGTCTAAACTTCCGATATCGAAACGACCTGCCGACATGGGCCAGGCATGCATCGTGGTGTGCTCCACCAGATAGTGGGCGAGATTGCCAGGGGCATCCTTGCCACAGCCGTTCTCCACGGCATGACGTACCAAGTTGAGGTCTTTCTTCAGATAGATATAGAAAGGGGGAACGGCCCAGTGGCTCTTGGGTTCCAAAGGCTTCTCCTCCATACCCAGCACCTGACAATGTTCGTCGAGCTCCACCACACCTGTACGCTGCAACTTCTCGAGACTGGGCTGCTCATGGCACATGATACAGCTGGTCTGCTTCTCTTTGGCGAAGTCCACAAACTCCTGAAATGAGAAAAACAGCAGGTTATCGGCTGCTACCACAAGCATATCGTCATCGATGCCCTGCCTGTCCATCGCATAAAGCAGGTCGCAGACTGCACCTAAACGGGTTTCGTTCGTCTCGGTCCCATCATCGATGATGGTGATGGGCTTCTGGTAGTGCTGCTCTTCCTTCCACGCTTCAAAGATGGGGGCGAACTTATGATTGGTAATGATGATATGCTCATCTATGTCGGGGATGCGGTCGATGTCATCCAGCATACGCCCTAAGATCGTGTTCCGACCTATCTTCAGTAAGGGCTTCGGGAAGTTCTTCGTCAGCTCTCCCAGCCTGGTTGCGTATCCTGCGGCAATAACGATATTCTTCATATCTGTGTCAATCTGCTGTTACAAAACGGGCTCCATCGTCTGGCTTTACCCAGAATACCTGGAACGTCTTTTCATACTCGGGGAACTGTTCCAGATAGCGCTCCGTCAGTGCCTTTTCGATGGACTCCTTGTAGGCGGGGTCTACCAGTGCGATGCAGGCTCCCTTAAAACCGGCACCTGAGAAACGACCTCCGTAAACGCCTGGGAGGCTGCGCATGATCTCATAAATGGCGATGAGCTCGGGGGAGCCACACTCGTAGTTGTGGATGCTCGACTCACAAGAGTCGAACGACAGCTTGCCAAAGAGTTTCATATTTCCCGTTTCCCAGGCTGTCACTCCTTGTCGCACCCGACGGTATTCTGAATAGAAATGCTCTGCACGACGGGCAAAACGGGCTGGCATAGCAATCCGCGTCTTCTCGAAGGTGGCCTTCGGAATGTCACGGAGGAACGTCTTGTCGAATGTCTTCAGAGGCTGGTCGGTATAGGCCAGCATGTTCCATGCAGCAGTCTTACACTCGTAGACACGCAGGTTATAGTCGGAATTGACCAAAGAGCGCGTCAGGCCTGAGAAGAAGATACCTATCTCGAAATCGGGCATGTCTGGATGCTGCCTGATGATGCGCCAGTCGTTGCTGTCACAGTCCAGGAACAGCAGACCGTCTTTCTTGCCCAGGGCGATGCAGGCCTGGTCGAGCAAACCATTGTTCAGGCCGATATACTCGCGCTCTGCCTCGGAGGCAATCTTCACCACTTCAAATGGCTGCAGGGTGATATCGTTGGCCTTGGCAAAGGCCATCACATAAGCTACCAACACGGCTGCTGACGATGACAGGCCTCCAACAGGCAGACTGCCCTGGATGACTCCTTCGATACCCCGTCTGAGCTCAAAACGCCGACGAAGCGCGAACTTGGCACCACGGGCATAGTCGCCCCAGTGCTGCTCCTTCACTTGGGAGGGCTTGTCAATCTCGAACTCCACCTCGCCTTCAAAGGTGCGCGAGACGAGTCGCACAAGATTGTCTTCCCGGACATTAAACCAAAGGTCGACGCCTTTGTCTATAGCAAAGCCCGTCACCAGCCCATGCTGGTGGTCGACATGTGCTCCCAAGGGACACACTCGGTACGGGGCAAAGATATGGTATTGGTAGTTCATGACACTTTTTCAAGAAATGCGGCGGGGATATAAGCCGTCACGACCAGCGTGGAGATGCCGCGGAGGGATACGGCCACACGGTTCTGACGGGATACACGCACCACACGGCCACGGACACCAGCGAACGGGCCATCGGTGACAAGGACTTCCTCGTCGGAGAGGAAATTGCAGAGAGAGGGATCTACGACCATGACATGGGGATCCTGTAGACAGGTGGCGCGGATAAAGGACTGCATCTCGACAGAGGGAATCGTCAGAGGTGGATTGCGATAGTCGAGGGCCACCGTGAAATGGTCGTAGTAGAACGTGATGAAGGAACAGAGAGGGGTGTCACGGACAAGGGTGTAGGCCTCATCGGGAGTGACATAGGCGAACACCAAGTTAAAGAGGGGCTTCAGCACCCGGTGCTTCTTGCCATTTCTGAGTTCCTGCTTCCAGCCCATGGCGAGGTAGGCATAGGTGCCATGCTCGATAAGATAGTCGGCTGCGAGCTGCTCACGACCATAGGTGATACGGAAAACATACCACTTCTTTGCAGAGTCTGGGGTGTATTCTACCGACACCCCTGTTTGTGAGCTTTTAGCCTCGGGGATAGCACAGGAGGCAAATCCTGTGCGAGGGGAAGGAACTTCCATATTAGCATTAGACAACGCGTTCATACGGATATCGGGTGCAAAGATACAAATAAATCCCGAAATGTCCAAGCATTTCGGGATTTATTTGTGGAATAGGTTCTTCATTAGAAGAAAAGATAGCGGTTGTCGACGACGTCAGCCTTCTGGTAGAGTTCCTGCATGAAACGACCTGCTGCCTGCTGGGCACGCTGGCTGAGGGTACGCTCCATCGTCTTCTCGTCGAAGTTTGCACCTTCGCGAGGTGCCTTCTTGATAACACGGAAGAGGTAAGCGCCTGCATTACCCTTGACAAGGGCCTTGCTGAAGTCACCCTGCTTGAGGGAAGCCACAGCTCCTGCGAGAGCAGGCTCACTGGAACCTGTAGCCTGAACGAAGACAGGGGCAGAGAAGGTGATCTGCTTCACCGAGTCGACACGGGCTCCCTTGGCCTTGGCAGCTGCAATGTCTGCGACACCAGCATACTTAGCCTTGATCTGTTCGAACTTCTTGTCGCGGAGCACTTCCTGCTTCAGCATATCTTGCACATCGCTGAGGGAACGGTAGCCAATAGGGTTGACCTTGGTAAGGGCTACCACAAGGAGGTTGTCATTGCTGCCACACTCATAGAGGGGACTAACCTGGCCTGCCTTAGCATCGAAAATCCACTTCATGGCCTCACGGGTGGCACGAAGGCCTGCCACGTTGTGCTCAGAGTTGAAGAGGTCCTTACGCTCCTGAACACGGAAGCCGAACTTACCGGCGTTCTTCTCAAGCTCCTCAATGGTCTTGTTCTCGCTGACATACTGGCTGAACTTGTTATAAGCCTCAGAATAGGTTGCCTTAGAGAAGTCAATGGTATGCTTGACAACAGCGACGTCGTACTTGTCGACCATGGCCTTACGGGCGGTGACCTGAAGCACGATATTACCCTGAGAGAACTCGAGGTTCTTCACGTCGTTGACTGCCAGGGTGTTAATGCTATTGAGGTAGTTCTTGGATTCCTCGTCCATTGTGTTGGAATTCTCATACATGGCAGAGGTGAGCCACTGTTTGTCACCAGTCTGTCCGTATTTTTCAGCAAGCTGAGTGAAGTCTGCACCACCCTTAAGAGCGGTGTAGATACTATCGGCCGTCTTACGAGCCTCATCGATCGTAGCACCACCCACCTGAATCTGGCGGTACTCGATAGAATCGGGCATCTGGACCTTGCTGAGGAGTTTCACAACATTGAGCGTGTTATCAGACTTGGTCTCGAAAGGACCAACAGTCTGACCAACAGCTATTGAGTCGAGCTTGGCTGCGATATCTGAAGGGTAAGCTTTTTTGGTGGCTGCGATGCCTGTGTAAGCGAACTGTGACTGTGCCTTACGCACCACCTCGGCAGGGCTGGCACCACTCTGCAACTTGTCGGAGGCCTCCTTCATGGTAGCCATGAGCGCCTGACGGTCTGCAGCAGAGGCTACCACCTGGTAGGCCACGTACTTGATATCACGGGTCTCAACAGTCTGCTTGAACATCTCCTTCTGTTCGTTGTACTTCGCCTTGAGGTCTGACTCTGCCACCTGCACATCGTTGTCGTTGATGGTGCTGTAAGCGATAGAGGCCAGCTCCACGTCGCTCTCCTGATTCTGGGCGTCGAACGCCAACTTGGCAGAAACAGGGTTGGAGATCAGGCTATTGCCGATGAGGGCCTGGTACTTCTGAGCGAGGGTCTGGGTACGCAGCTGTTTCTCGATGAACTGCCAGTACTGATAGATCTTCTGATAGGACTCTGCCACCTGGGGGTTAGAGCCGTTCTTCTTATAGTCGGCCAGGAACTTGGTGAGCATGGTCACGTCGAAACGACCTGTCTGCTGGTTGACAAAGGGTGAGCGCAGAAGCATGGGGTTAGTACCCTCCTTCATGATGTTCTGCAGTTCCTCGTCGGTGACAGTCAGACCAATCTTACCAGCCTCGCTGGCGACAATCTGCTCGTTGACGTATGAGTTCCATACCTCGTCCTTCAGGCTGTTGAGCTGATCCTCTGAGAGGTTGTCGACACCCTGGGTCATCTTAATTACCTCCTGATACTCGTCGACCAGAGCCTGGTACTCTTGTACGTTAATTTTGTTACCTAACACCTCGCCTATCTGCTGACGTTGCTGGTTCTTGGTTGCCTCGCAAGAACGGAAAGCTTCTTCAGCGATGAAGGCGAAAAGGCCAAGGCCGATGATAATCACCAGCGCAACGCCTCTTTTTCGAATTTTTCCTAATGCTGCCATGATTTATTTACGATTTACTTATTTTATTTCGATTTGGGGTGCAAAATTACGACTTTTCTTTGAAACGGCAAAATTTTTAGAGGAATTTCACGCAAATATTACTCTTTGAGTATTGTGAGCCGTACCAACTCAATCTTTGTCGCCGTGTTTTTGACGATCTTGAACTCATAGTTTTCGAACTTGACCACCTCGTTGAGTTTGGGGAACGACTGGTAGACGTGGAGGATGAGTCCACCGAGGGTCATATATTCGTCACTCTCAGGTAGTTCAAGGTCGAAGAGCTCGTTGATCTTGCTAATCTCCAGACGTGCGGAGAGGATATATTCGTGGTCGGAGAGCTGCTTGGCCACATGATTCGTACTGTCGTGCTCATCCTCGATCTCACCTGTGATCTCCTCCATGATGTCCTCCAGGGAAACGAGGCCACTGGTGCCACCAAACTCGTCGACAACGATGGCTAAGGAACGTTTCTGCTGCATGAGCTGCTTCATCAGTCGTGAGGCAAGCATGGTCTCGGGGACAAAACTGATCTCGCGGACCATCGGCTTCTGATCTGTGTGGAACATATCACTGGAATGGATATATCCGATGATGTGGTCGATGTCTTCGTGATAGACGATGATCTTGCTGTGGCCACTCTCGATGAAAGTCTGCTTGAGGTCTTCGATGGTAGCAGTGTCTTCGACCGCATCGATCTCTGTACGAGGCACCATACAGTCGCGCACCTTCGTCTCGGAGAAGTCAAGGGCATTCTGGAAGATCTTCACCTCCTCGCCTATCTGGTCTTCATTGTCAGCGTTGTCGATACTGGTCTGCACCAGGTAGTCGAGGTCGACCTTCGTAAACTCACGTTCCTCATTGTCCTTAGTCATTCGTATGCCCACCAGTCGGAGAAGCCCTTTGGACAGGAGTGTCGCCAGACGGGAGATGGGATAGAGGATGACATAACAGAGATAGGCTGGAACGGCGAAGACGGTGAGCATTGCGTTGGGTGTGTTCTTAAAAATGGTTTTCGGGAGGAACTCACCTGTAAAGAGCACGATGACCGTAGATAGGAGGGTATCGAGCGTGACACGTATACCGTCGCTGAAAGGAGCAAACAGTGTGGCATCGAAGAGGCGCGCAAAGAGGATGCCATAGATGACAAGGGCGATATTGTTGCCCACAAGCATGGTCGATACAAAGTTGTTCGGGTGCTGGTAGAATACACGGATCGCCTTCTGGGAGAAGCCATTTTTCTCACGGTCCATCTCTGCCAAGAGACGGTTACTCGAGACAAAGGCTATCTCCATGCCTGAAAAGAAGGCGGAGAAGAGCATCGCTACCAATAAACCGATGATGATATCAGACATGACGAGGTGTTTTTTTAAGTTTGGGTCGGAGGATGGGAGCCGGGGCTTTGACAGTATCGCCAGGTGAGGCTGTGTCGTTCTTCTTGTCGTCCTCGCCCATCATGTCCGATTTCTCGAAAGAGCCTTTGGAGTTGCTGACCGTGTAATGGGTCATCTTCTCGTCAGAGAGGAAGTAGGTGCCTTCCATCTGACGTTCTGGAGTCACCACACGGGAGAACACGTTGGAATAGAGTTCATGCTTCATGCCATCCCAGAAGAGTTCCTCGCTGGTGTAGACAAGGCCATTGACATTGCGGATACGAACACGCCCTCTCAAGTGCCAGAGTTTCTTTTGGTCGAAATACCAGGCTGTGTCGGCCTGGACATAAGCCTGAACATGAAACTTCTCGTCGAACTGTTCAAAGAAGACACCTTTCTCAAAGGTCCAGCGGGAGGGCTGTCGGACGGTGTTCACGTCCCAACGCTCGGTGACAATACGGTATTTGATGACACCAGAGTCGCTGATGAGGGTGTTCACACCATAGGAAGTCATCATTGAGACAGAGTCACGATCGTAAATGGGAGGGGCTGTGTGCTCAGTGGCCTGATCACAAGAAGTGAGAAGAGGAAGGAGGAAAGTGGAAAGAGGAAAGAGGAAGGAGAATACTCCTGCGGCTGACATTCCACCCAACAGTAATCTCTTTCCACTTTTCACTTTCCACCTTCCACATAAAATAAACTTCATAACGCTTTCCACTTTTCTCTTTCCACCTTCCACTTTACTCGATCTTCATCTTTGAGAACCAGCGCTCGTTGAAGGTGATGCCGATGTTCAGGCGGAAGGTATTCTCAGTGATGAGATTCTCTGCCGAACGATGCTGCCACTGGGCACTGACATTGAGGATGGAACGGTTGTTATAGGCGTTCATGATAGGTACACCGACACCAAAGCTCAACTGAAGGTCTTTCGGACCGTCCTGACCATTTATATTATAATAAGGTGTAGTAAAGCCCGCTCCAACCCTATACCGGATGTGATGGAAAACACTTCGCGTACTTCGGGGGTTGGGGATCCACTCTGCACCTACGTTCATCTTATAACTGTCCTTGAGCAAACCGCTGCGCAAGGCGTAATGGTTGTTATCGAAGGCCGGATAGTCGATGCTGCCCCACTTCTGGAGTCTGAAGTCTGCTCCCACACGCAACTTCTGGTCGTGGTTGTATGCCACACCCACCCCAAAGGACGTGGGGATCTCAAGACCGTTGGTGATGGTATAGGTGGTCGTGTCGGCCTTGACGATGCTTGAGTTTGAGGTGACGATGCGACAATAGGGATCGGCATTGAGCTTATGGCCAGGACTGAACACAGCACCCAAGGTGAGTTCATCCTTCGCATTGAGGGGCTGGGTGTACTGGAGGCCGAAGTCAAGCTTGTAGCTACTGATGGAGGCGTTGTACTCCTTGGAGAGTGTGTTGACGGATGAAGAGCCACTCGTCTTGACGCTACGATTCACATCACCCCAGATATAGGCTACGTTAAAACCGATGGACAGGGGCTTGAACAGTTGAAAGCCTGCCCCAATAAAAATCTGGTTGATGCCACCATCGCCCTTATAAGCGGTCGCCAACGACGTAGATGCGTCGTCTAAACGGGTGGTGGTGGAGTAGTTATAACCGATATTTGTGTAGGGCATCACACCAAAGGACAAACCCATATGAGGGATGAGTCGCAGTGATCCTGTGATATAGTCAAAGCCACCACTCTTCGCATTGAGTTTCCGCCCACCCTCCTTAAAGTTCGTAATCTGTCCGGAGAGGCCTCCATCGAAGATCATCGTGACCGAGTCGATAGACGAATAAGAAGCAGGGTTCAGGGGATTCACCTCATTTCCCTTCCTGAAACCAAGACCGACACCACCCATGCCTTTGTTGAACCCGACGCCCTCGTCGGCCATATCACCCAGGCCATACTGGCTGTATGGGGAGTTCGTGCCGCTCTGTGCGAAAGCAGGCATTGTCGTCAGGACTGACAGTACCAGACAACCGATGAATTTATTCATATTAATCCTTCTATTTCGTAAGAATTTCATTTCAGGGTGCAAAATTATTAAAAAAAACAGAGAAAATCGCTTTTTACTGAAAAATATCAATTAATTTTGCATCGTGAAACAAAAAAATAGCTTTTTTAGGAGTTTCATCGGGGTCATCCTCCTACTTCTCCCGATGAAAGTGTTAGCCAACGACTCTATCTCACAAAAGGGACAGTCCCCATTGTGTGATTCCGTAGAGGTGAGCCTGTTGACGTGCTCTCCGCATGAGGAGATCTACAGCCTGTACGGACACACTGCGCTGAGGTGGCATGACCTGAGCAAGGATGAGGACATCGCCTTCAACTGGGGCGTGTTCGACTTCAGAAAGCCATTCTTTGTGGGGAGGTTCGTCTTCGGACTGACAGACTATGAGTTAGGCGCCTATCCCTACCCTTTTTTCAAACAGGAATACCAACACTATGGCAGCAGTATCACCGAGCAGGTTCTGAACCTGACACCTGAAGAGAAGATGACCTTGAAACAGGCACTGATAGAGAATCTAAAGCCAGAAAACAAAGTGTACCGCTATAACTTCTTCTACGACAACTGTTCGATTCGTCCGAGAGATTTAATTGAGCGGTGTATCAACGGAAAAGTGACATACGCCCCAAGAGAGGACTATCAGCCAACCTATCGGGAGATGGTCCACAGTTGTGTGAGGAACCACCCCTGGGCGGCCTTTGGTAACGACATGCTGTTAGGACTCAAAGCCGACCTAAAGACAGACCTCCGCCAGCAGGAGTTCTTGCCCTCGAACCTGATGTATGACTTCGACAGGGCAACCATCTATGCCGGGGGTGAATACCGTCCACTGGTGAAGGAAAGGCGTATTGCCCAGCCAGCAGGGGTACAGGTAATCGAGGAAGATTTCCCCTTGACGCCGATGCAGTGTGCATGGATCCTGTTAGCTGTATCTGTGGGAATCGTGCTGATAGAGTGGAAACGGAAGGAAAAGCTCAAATACTGGGATGCACTGTTGATGCTGGTACAGGGACTGGCAGGCTGCGTGCTGTTCGTCATGATCTTCTCACAACACCCCACAACAAGCCTGAATCTGCAACTGTTGCTGCTCAATCCCCTGCCTTTATTCTTCATCCCCAGTGTACTTAAAGGACACGGAAAACGATGGAGAAGGGTGCTGTTGGGGATGATTGTATTGTTCGCCATAGGACGGATTTTCCAAGTATATGCGGAGGGTATGATGATTGTGGCACTATCTTTGCTGTTAAGAGTTACAGATTTCACAGACAACAAATAGAGTGAGAAATAGGTATATATACATAACGCTGCTGGCGGTGTTGGGATGGAATGTCGAAGGTGCCGCACAGCATGGAGCCAGACAGGCACCACGGTTGGTGGTGAATATCACCATCGACCAGTTGCGCAGTGACTTCCTGGAGGCCTATGCCCCGCTCTACGGTCCTGACGGTTTCAGGAAACTTTTGGAACAAGGTAAGGTATATAAGAACGCATCGTACCCCCTGATACAGCCAGACCGTGCCTCAGCCATCTCTACCTTATTGACGGGTACGGTACCCTATTACCACAGTATTGTCGGACAGCAGTGGATCAACCGTGAGACGCTCAGACCCCAGTATTGCACTGAGGACAACCGACAAAGTGGCATAGTGGGGCCTCATCACCTTGCTGTGTCGACCTTAGGTGACGAAATGAAGGTGGCCAGCGACGGAAAGGCTATGGTATTCGCTATCGCCCCTTTTGCCGACGCTGCTGTTCTCTCTGCCGGTCATGCTGCTGACGGCGTCTTGTGGTTGGATGAAAAAACAGGACAATGGGTGTCATCGCAGTATTACTCAAACGAAAATTCTCTTTCATATCTGGAAATCAGTGGATTAAATAACCTTGGAAAGACTATCGGAAAGCTCCGATGGGTGCCTCTTGGGCAAGAGAAGGTTTTCGATTTCAGACATGTCTTCAAGGGACATAAGAAATATCAAGAATACCAGACTTCAGGACTTATCAATGCCCATGTGACAGACTTGGCGCTGGCCTATGTCGGTCAGAAAGGGATGGGAGCTGACAGCATCACCGACCTGCTCTGTCTGACCTATTATGCAGGGCCATACAATCATCAGCCAGTGTCAGAATGTCAGCAGGAACAGAAAGACACCTATCTCAGACTGGACCAGAGCATCGGAAAACTCATCGGTCAGCTGGAAGAGAGGCTCGGAGAGAAAGAGGTACTGTTCGTGGTGACAAGTACCGGCTACTGTGATCCCGAACAGACCGACTATTCTAAATACCGCATCCCCACAGGTACTTTCTATATCAACCGAGCCGCCGGACTACTGAATATGTATTTCGGCGCTATCTGGGGTAATGGACGTTATATCGAGACATATACCGACAACCAGTTGTATATCAACCATCAGTTGTTGGAACAGAGACGTATCAGTCTGACGGACTTCTGTCAGAGGACCCGCGAGTTCCTGTTGCAGATGGAGGGTGTGAAGAATGTGTATTCCGCCTTGCAGTTGTTGGGTGAGAACAACAGTCAGATAGCAAAGGTCAGGAATGGGTTCCACCCCCAGCACAACGGGGATATCCTGATTGAGGTGAACCCCGGGTGGCACTTACAGAATGAAGATACGGGCGAGGATCATCTCTCCCAGTCGTCTGCCATCCCTTTCCCCATCATCCTGTATGGCACATCTATCCAGCCAGAACAGGTGAGCAAGCCTGTGACGACAGACCGTATCGCCCCTACCCTGGCAAGGACTATCCGCATCAGGGCCCCGAATGCCTGTAACTCAGAGCCATTGTTCTGAGCCATAAGCATACACAGAGATACCCTTCACTCGGAAATATCCAAAAAGATTTGGTATTTCGCTCATTTATTCGTATCTTTGCACCCGCTTTATAAAAATAAACAAGGTAAAAAGTAAAAAAGTAAATATAAAATGAATTTCAACAAGTTTTTGAAGTCGCTGTTTGGTGATAAGTCCACCCGCGACATGAAGCTCATCCAGCCACTGGTAGAGAAGGTGAAGGCCGTCTCGCCACAGATTGAGCAACTGGACAATGATGCGCTACGCCAGCGTTCGAAGGAACTGCGGGAGCAGGTACAGGCCACTGCCACTGAGCAGAGAGCCCGTATCGCCGAATTGAAGGCCAAGATTGAAGATACCCCTATCGACGAGCGCGCCGACATCTTCGCCCAGATAGACAAGATAGAGAAAGAGATCCTTGACATCTATGAGAAAGCCCTCGACGAGGTGATGCCCGAGGTGTTTGCCATCGTGAAGGAAACGGCGAAGCGTTTCGCCCAAAACGAGGAGACCATCGTCACAGCCACCGACTTCGACCGTGAACTGGCTGCAGACCCGAGAAAAGACTTCATCACCATCGACGGTGACAAGGCCATCTACCATAACCACTGGACAGCAGGTGGCAACGACCTGAAGTGGGAGATGATCCACTACGACGTACAGTTATTTGGTGGCGTTGTGCTGCATCAGGGAAAGATTGCTGAGATGGCCACTGGTGAAGGTAAGACCCTCGTGGCTACCCTACCTGTATTCCTGAATGCCCTGACGGGCAACGGTGTCCACGTGGTGACCGTGAACGACTACCTGGCCAAGCGTGACTCCGAGTGGATGGGACCACTGTATATGTTCCACGGCCTGAGTGTCGACTGTATCGACAAACACCAGCCGAACTCCGAAGCTCGTCGTCGTGCCTATCAGGCTGATATCACCTTTGGTACCAATAATGAGTTCGGTTTCGACTATCTGCGTGACAACATGGCTATCTCACCTCAGGACCTTGTGCAGCGCAGCCATAACTACGCCATCGTCGACGAGGTCGACTCCGTGTTGATCGATGATGCCCGTACACCTCTGATTATCAGTGGTCCTGTGCCCAAGGGCGACGACCAGATGTTTGAGGAATATCAGCCACTGGTAGAACGGCTGGTGAGTGTTCAGCGCCAGTTGGCTACGCAGTACTTAGCCGATGCCAAGACACTCATCACCGAAGGTAACCGCCTCATGGAGGCCGGGAACAAGAAAGACGGTCAGGAGAAACTCGATCAGGGTTTCCTCTCCCTATACCGTTCCCACAAGGCCCTGCCGAAGAACAAGCCATTGATCAAATACCTCTCTGAAGAAGGCATCAAGGCCGGCATGCTCAAGACCGAGGAGATCTATATGGAGAACAACAACCGCCGTATGCCCGAATGTATTGAGCCCCTCTACTTCGTGGTTGACGAGAAGTTGAACTCCTGTGACTTGACCGATAAAGGTACTGGCTGGCTGGCCAAACAGGTGAATGATGCCGAGCTCTTCGTGCTGCCAGACATCACTTCACAGCTCTCCGCCCTAGAGGCTGAGACAGGTCTCAGCGATCAGGAGCGCCTCGACAAGAAGGACGAGATGCTGAACCACTATGCCGTACAGTCAGAGCGTGTGCATACCCTCCAGCAACTGCTGAAGGCCTACTGCATGTTTAATAAGGACGACGAGTATGTGGTAATCGACGGTGAGGTAAAGATCGTCGACGAACAGACTGGCCGTATCATGGAGGGTCGTCGTTGGAGTGACGGTCTGCATCAGGCTGTGGAGGCCAAGGAGCACGTGAAGGTGGAGGCTGCTACACAGACCTTTGCCACCATCACCCTGCAGAATTACTTCCGAATGTACCATAAGTTGGCTGGTATGACAGGTACCGCCTCGACAGAGGCCGGTGAGTTCTGGGACATCTACAAACTCGATGTCGTTGAGATACCCACGAACCGTCCTGTGATTCGTAACGACCAAGACGACCGTGTCTATAAGACAGCCCGTGAGAAATATCGTGCCGTCATCGAGGAGATTGTCAAGATGCGCAATGCAGGCCGTCCTACACTGATTGGTACGACCTCCGTCGAGATATCAGAACTACTTTCCCGTATGCTGGATATGTATGTCAATCCCGAGACTGGCAAGCGAGAGGGTATCCCCCATCAGGTGTTGAATGCCAAGCTGCACCAGAAAGAGGCTGACATCGTGGCACTGGCAGGACAGTCGACCAATGGCAAGGGTGCTGTGACCATCGCTACCAACATGGCAGGTCGTGGTACCGATATTAAACTGTCACCAGAGGTTAAAGAAGCCGGCGGTCTGGCCATTATCGGTACAGAACGTCATGAGAGCCGTCGTGTGGACAGACAGCTGAGAGGTCGTGCCGGTCGTCAGGGAGACCCAGGCTCCAGTGTGTTCTTCGTATCACTCGAAGACAAGCTCATGCGACTGTTTGCCTCGGAGCGTATTGCCTCCGTGATGGACCGCTTAGGCTTCAAGGAGGGTGAGATGATTGAGAGTCCGATGATCTCGAAGAGCATCGAGCGCGCCCAGAAGAAAGTCGAGGAGAACAACTTCGGTATCCGTAAGCGTCTCATCGAATATGACGATGTGATGAACAAGCAGCGCACCGTGATTTACGAGAAACGTCGTCATGCCCTGATGGGAGAGCGTATCGGCATGGATATCGCCAACATCATCTGGGACCGTGTGGTGAACATCATCGAGAACTCTGGCGACTATCAAGGTTGCAAGGAGGAGTTCCTGCATGTGCTCTCGATGGAGGTGCCCTTCACCGCCGAACAGTATATCAATGATCCACGCGAACAACTCACAGAGAATGCCTTCCAGGCCGTCATTGAGAGTTTCAACCGTCGTACGGAGCGTGTGCAGACCGTTGCCCAGCCTATCATCAAACAGGTATATGAGGCCCAGGGACACATGTATGAACGTATTATGGTTCCCCTAACAGACGGCAGGCGGATGTTCAATATCCCCTGTAACCTGAAAGAGGCTTACGACACCGAGGCCAAGTCGGTAGTGAAGGAGTTTGAGAAGAGCATCCTGCTTCATATCATCGACGACTCTTGGAAGGAGAACCTCCGTCAGCTCGACGAACTGAAGCACTCCGTGCAGAATGCTTCCTACGAGCAGAAAGACCCGTTGCTGATCTTCAAGTTGGAGTCAGCCAAGGTGTGGGATGCCATGATCAATGACATGTACAACCGTATCTGTTCGATTCTCACCCGTGTACAGATTCCAGAGATGCAGCAACAGGTGCAGGAGGCTGCTCCTGAGCAGCGTACCCAGCGCCAGCAATATACCGAGTCGAAGCAGCAGGTGGGTGAAGAGCAGTTGACTGATCCGAACCAAGCCGCCGCAGCTCATCAGGATACACGCGGACAACAGCCTCGCACACCCATTATCAAGGATAAGCTGCCTGGACGTAATGATCCTTGTCCCTGTGGCTCTGGCAAGAAATTTAAGAACTGTCACGGAAAGGGAATCGTGTAATTGTAAATAAAACAAGATGATTACAATCAGCAATCTCAAGAAAGCCTTCGGGCAGACCATAGCCAGTGATATCCCCTCGTTCCAAGTGAACGACGGGGATGTACTTGGACTCGTAGGAAACAACGGTGCAGGTAAGACCACCCTGTTCAGGATGCTCCTCGACCTGCTGAAGCCTGACGAAGGCTACGTCACCCTCGACACCGTCAACCCGGCAGAGAGCGAGGCATGGAAGGACAAGACTGGTGCTTATATCGACGACAGTTTCCTCATCGACTTCCTCACCCCAGAAGAGTATTTCGCCTTTTTGGGGAAGATCAGCAACATCAGCCAGGAAGAGGTGGAGTCGCGCCTGAAGCCTTTCGAGCGCTTTGCCTCTGGTGAGGTATTCGGACAGAAGAAACTTATCCGTAACCTCTCGGCAGGCAACCGCCAGAAAGTAGGCATCATCGCAGCTCTGTTCAACAAGCCCCAACTTGTGATCCTCGACGAGCCCTTCAATTTCCTCGACCCCTCATCGCAAAATGTCCTGAAGCATGTGCTCACCGACTACAACCGCGAGACTGGTGCCACCATCCTCGTATCCAGTCACAACCTACAGCACACTGTTGACATTTCCACCCGGATCGCCCTGTTGGAGAAAGGACAGATTATCCGCGACCTGCCGAACACAGACGGCAGTGCACGAAAGGAACTGGAGGATTACTTCGAGACAGAAGGATAATAATCATTAGAAGAACTATGCTATTCAATTCTTTCGAATTTACCCTCTTCCTACCAGTTGTTTTTTTGCTCTATTGGTTCGTGTTCCGAACAAGGAAAATACAGAACCTATTTTTAGTTGTAGCCAGCTATGTATTCTATGGATGGTGGGATTGGCGTTTCCTTTTTCTGATTGCCATTACATCATTCTGCAGTTATGCCAGTGGCCTACTCTTAGAGTATTTCGAGGGGAAAAGGAACAAGCAAAAGATTGTTAGCTTTACGAATATAGCACTTAATCTACTGATTCTTTGCATATTCAAGTATTACAACTTCTTTATGGAAAGCATTGGGGTGATGTTCCAGAGAACAGGATATGAGTTAGATTGGATAACGCTTGATGTCATTTTGCCCGTAGGCATTAGTTTCTACACCTTTCAGGCACTCAGTTATACAATTGATGTATACCAAAGGAAGATAAAGGCTACCCATGACATCGTGGAGTTTTTCGCCTATATCTGTTTTTTCCCGCAGTTAGTTGCTGGTCCTATTGAACGTGCCACGAATCTATTACCGCAGTTTCAGCACGAACGAATATTTAATTATGACAGAGCTGTAGATGGATGCAAACAGTTGTTGTGGGGATTCGTGAAAAAAATCGTCGTTGCAGACAGATGTGCCATCATTGTCGACTTCTATTGGAACCAATATCAAGAATTGCCGGGCCTAACACTTCTCATGCTGGGAGTGCTCTTCACATTCCAAATATACTGCGACTTCTCTGGCTACAGCGATATAGCCATAGGTTGCGCTAAGTTGTTCGGTATTCAACTGACTAAGAATTTCGACAACCCTTATTTCTCAAGATCCATTCCAGAATTCTGGCGCAAATGGCACATTTCCTTAATGACATGGTTTCGCGACTATATATACATCCCATTAGGTGGGAACAGGTGTTCTAAGTGGAAAGTAGTTAGAAATGTCTTTATCGTTTGGGGGATTAGCGGACTATGGCATGGAGCCGATTGGACTTTCGTATGCTGGGGTCTCTTTCACGCCTCACTATTAACATTGTATATTATGTTTAATATCAATTCCAAATATCCAAATCATGTTGCCCAAGGCCATCTTTTACCAAACATAAAGGAATTGATACAGATGAGTACTACATTCTTTTTGGTTGTCATCGGATGGATTATTTTCAGAGCTGAATCCATGAGTCAGGCCACTGATTATTTGTTATCTCTTTGTACAAATCCATTTTTCGACAGCTCAACTCTTTACGGTATCAAGGAGCTCATGTTATGCGTCGTTTTCTTGATCATTGAATGGATACGAAGAGAGGATCCTTTTGTACTACATATGCAAGGAATTAAATCACAGTTTGCCAAATGGGTAATATGCGTTGGCATAGCAGTCTTCACCTATTTCTTCATGGCAGACAACATAAGCAATTTCATCTATTTTCAATTCTAACTATGCTCCCATGAATAGATTTCTCAAGAATTCTTTACTGTATACTGTGATTGTCCTACTGCTCATTTCTGCTGTAGTCTATCCCCTCTCATTAAAGTTTGAACAGAGTGCATACGCATGCAAGACGACGGCTCCATATTGTAGGGTCAATATGATATATGATTCAAAAGGTATCGATGCAAAGCTCATCATCATGGGAAATTCAAGGGCATCAGGATACGATGACTCCATTCTGAGCGACATGTTAGGCATAAAATGCTTTAACATCGGCTTTGCTGGTTATCCATTTATCTATCAATATCACATCATGTATAAGACATATATGTCACAGAACACTAGTGTCCACTTAAATCCGTTAACAATTCTCTGAAACATCAATAAATAGTAGGCCTTTGAGCATTTTGAGTTACGTGTACATTTATTTTGCTACCTTTGCGGGCAGATATCAAAATGTAAGTATACGGTTTACAA
>JAFTFO010000001.1 GCA_017449495.1 Prevotella sp.
GCAGGGCAAGACCAATCTGGCCGACGCCGTGGCCGCTGGTCCCGAAGCGATGATCAACGGCATCCACCTGAACTTCACGCCCGAGAACACGAAGGGTGAGCAGCTCACCAGCCGCGCCTTCAAGGAGGAGTGCCTGTTCGAGTTCGGCTACCTGGTGGAGAGCGAGGTGCGCACCGTCGGCGGCAAGAAGAAGCGCTTCCAGAAGAAGACCCCGCTGAGCTACGTGCTGGCTCCCGAGGCCGACCAGACTGGTGGCGAAGGCTAAGCCACGTCGCAGAAAGACAATGGCCTCTACCCTGCCCCTCCTGATGCAACAGGAGGGGATTTTTTATCCTATCTGGCTGTCGAGGACCCGAACACCTTGCTCGGTACACATGCCCCGAAGGGATACAAAGATAAGACCGTGGAAGATATCCTCGATGCTGTACTGCTGGTAGAGACGACTCTCGACCACGTACTTGCCCAGGGCGTCGAAGAGACGACCGACAAGCTCGTAGTTCACGTCGCTGCGGAAGTAACCTTCCTCCACGCCTCGCTCGATGAACTGCTTGGTCTTTGAGCTCATGAGCTGATTCTGCTGGGCCAAGTACCGTCCCACCTGAGGATATTTCACCATATCGGCATAGAAGAGCGGGTTGGTGCGACGGAAATCCTCCACCTTGATCTTATAGACGGCCAGGATGATCTCCATCACGTTCTCACAATGAGCCAGCTTCACCTCCATCCGCGCCGTGCGCGTCTCGTGCATCTCCTTGACACCCTCAAAGAGCAAATCCTCCTTCTTGTCGAATATCTCATAGAGCGTTCGCTTGGAGATACCGAGCTCAGCCGCCACATCATCCATCGTCACCGAACGGATGCCCCTCTCGCGGAAGGCGTTCATCGCCGCTTCGATAATGCGCGCACGCAACCCCTTCTTATAATCAGAAATATGGTTTGTATCTTGCATATTCATTCATTTTGCGGACAAAGGTACAAATTTTTCTGGGATAATCTGCGCAATCTGAGGCTTTTTTTGTAATTTTGCAGGCGATTTCCAAAGTAGACATCAAATTATAAGGATAATAACAAGGATAATAAAACACGTAAACTATGGTCAAGATCACAAAAGAGGCGGCTCTGGAATATCACGAGAGTGGCCGTCCTGGTAAAATCGAAGTGAAGCCCACGAAGGCTTACCGTACACAAACAGACCTCTCACTGGCTTATTCACCTGGTGTAGCATTCCCATGCTTAGAGATTCAGGAAGACCCCGGCGCTGCGTATAAATACACAGACAAGGGCAATCTGGTGGCCGTCATCTCCAACGGTACTGCCGTGCTCGGACTGGGCGACATCGGCGCCATGAGCGGCAAGCCCGTCATGGAGGGTAAGGGACTGTTGTTTAAGATCTACGGTGGCATCGACGTGTTCGACATTGAAGTCGACGAGAAGGACCCGGAGAAATTTTGTGAGGCCGTGGAACGTATCGCCCCCACCTTCGGCGGCATCAACCTGGAGGACATCAAGGCCCCGGAGTGCTTCTATATCGAGGAGCGCCTGAAGCGCACCCTCGATATCCCCGTGATGCACGACGACCAGCACGGCACCGCCATCATCTCTGCCGCCGGTCTGAAGAACGCAATGGAGGTGATCGGCAAGGATATCAAGGACGTGAAGATCGTGGTGAACGGCGCCGGCGCTGCTGCCATCTCGTGTACCAAACTCTATATGGCCATCGGCGCCCGGAAGGAGAACATCGTCATGCTCGACTCGAAAGGTGTCATCTCCGTCAGCCGTCAAGACCTGAATGAGCAGAAGAAGTTCTTCGCCACCAGTCGCACGGACATCCACACGCTGGAAGAGGCCGTCAAGGGTGCTGATGTGTTCGTGGGACTGTCGAAAGGCAATGTCCTGACGAAGGAGATGGTGAAGACGATGGCCAAAGACCCCGTCATCTTCGCCCTTGCCAACCCCGTGCCCGAGATCTCGTACGAGGATGCCATGGAGGCGCGTCCTGACGTGCTGATGTCGACAGGCCGTACAGACTATCCCAACCAGATCAACAACGTGATCGGATTCCCCTACATCTTCCGCGGCGCCCTCGACGTGCATGCTACAGCCATCAACGAGGAGATGAAGCTGGCCGCCGTCAACGCCATCGCCGACCTGGCCAAGCAGCCCGTGCCCGACGTGGTGAACGACGTCTACAAGGTGAACAACCTCACCTTTGGCCGCGACTACTTCATCCCCAAGCCCGTCGACCCCCGACTGATCACGGAGGTGTCCTCTGCCGTTGCCAAAGCCGCTATCGACAGCGGCGTGGCCCGCAAGAAGATTGAAGACTGGGAAGAATACAAGGACTCGCTCTCGGTGCTGCTCGGTCAGGAGACGAAGCTCACCCAGAAGCTCTACGCCACCGCCGCCGCACATCCGCAGCGCGTGGTATTCGCAGAGGCCATCCATCCCACGATGCTCAAGGCCGCAGCCCAGGCCAAGGCCGAGGGTATCTGCCACCCCATCCTGCTGGGTAATGACGAGGTGATCCAGAAACTCGCAGCCAAGCTCGACCTGAACATCGACGGCATCGAGATCGTCAACCTGCGCCACCCCTCCGAACAGGAGCGCCGCGAGCGCTACGCCCGCATCCTCACGGAGAAGCGCCAGCGCGAAGGCTACACCTTCCAGGAGGCCAACGACAAGATGTTCGAACGCAACTACTTCGGCATGATGATGGTAGAGACGGGCGAAGCCGATGCATTCATCACCGGACTCTATACGAAGTACTCCAATACGGTGAAGGTCGTGAAAGAGGTGATCGGCATCCGTCCTGAATACAAGCACTTCGGGGCAATGCACATCATCAACTCGCCCAAAGGCACCTACTACATCGCCGACACGATGGTCAACGAGAATCCTGATACCGACGCACTCGTCGACCTGGCCAAGCTCGCCGCCACCGCCGTGCGCTTCTTTAACGAGAAGCCCGTCATCGGCATGGTGAGCCACTCCAACTTTGGTTCCTCACAAAGCGACGGCGCCCACAAGGTGAAGGCTGCCGTAGAGAAGATGCAGGCACTCTATCCCGACCTGCCCATCGACGGTGAGATGCAGCTGGGCTTCGCCCTCGACAACGAAATGCGCGACGAACAGTATCCCTTCACACGCGTCTTCGGAAAGAAGGTGAACACCCTGGTATTCCCTAACCTCACCTCTGCCCGCTCCAGCTACAAGATGCTCCAGATGCTCGGTACGGAGGCAGAGATCATCGGCCCGATACAGATGGGACTGAACAAGCCCATCCACTTCATCGACTTCGGCGCCAGCGTGCGCGACGTTGTGAACATCACCGCCGTTGCCACCATCGATGCGTATGTGGACAAAATCAAGAAGAGATTGTCGGCCATACAATAGGCTACACCTATTTATATTTATAGAGCACCGTGCCGTTTGGTTGCGGTGCTTTTTTGTGTTCGGGCACAAGAAAAGCCTAAAGCAATGACCTTTTGCCTTGATTTATGTCAATTAAGTAACAAAACGTAAGCGTTTGCGTAATTTTTCTGGCAAAATGTTTGGTTTTTAATTGCTTTTACTGTAATTTTGCAACCGCAAACAAGAATAAACATATTATTCAATCAGTATAACAACTAAAAAATAAAAGATTATGAATGCAGCACAAGTTGTAGAGCAGCTGAAACAGCGCTTCCCCAATGAGCCGGAGTACATCCAGGCCGTGAGTCAGGTTCTTCCCACCATCGAAGAAGAGTACAACAAGCACCCCGAGTTCGAGAAGGCCAACCTTATCGAGCGTCTGTGCATCCCCGACAGAGTTTGCGAGTTCCGCATCACCTGGGTTGATGACAAGGGTAACGTTCAGACTAACATGGGTTATCGTATCCAGCACAACAACGCCATTGGCCCGTACAAAGGCGGTCTCCGTTATCACAAGAGCGTGAACCTCGGTATCCTGAAGTTCCTCGCCTTCGAGCAGACATTCAAGAACTCTCTGACAACCCTGCCTATGGGTGGTGCCAAGGGTGGTTCAGACTTCTCTCCCCGTGGGAAGAGCGACGCTGAGGTGATGCGCTTCTGCCAAGCATTCATGAACGAACTGTATCGCGTGATTGGTCCGGACGAGGACGTTCCCGCTGGTGACATCGGTGTTGGTGGCCGTGAGGTTGGCTATCTGTTCGGACAGTACAAGAAGCTCACACACCAGTTCCAGGGCGTGCTGACCGGTAAGGGTATCCCCTTCGGCGGTTCGCTGATCCGTCCTGAGGCTACTGGTTACGGTACCGTTTACTTCCTGACCTCTATGCTGGCTACCCGCAACATCGACATCAAGGGTAAGAAGGTGCTGATCTCCGGTGCTGGTAACGTGGCTCAGTATGCTGCCGAGAAGTGCCTGCAGCTGGGTGCTATCCCCATGACCATGTCTGACTCTGACGGTTACATCTATGATCCGGATGGTATCGATCGCGCTAAGCTCGACTACATCATGGAACTGAAGAACGTAGAGCGTGGACGTATCAAGGAGTATGTTGAGGAGTATCCTACAGCTAAGTACTACGAGGGCAAGCGCCCCTGGTATGAGAAGGCCGACATCGCCCTGCCTTGCGCTACTCAGAACGAGATCAACGGTGACGAGGCTGCTGCCCTGGTGAAGAACGGTGTGATTGCCGTTGCCGAGGGTGCCAACATGCCTTCACTGCCCGAGGCTATCAAGATCTTCCAGGATGCCAAGATCCTCTACTCTCCTGGTAAGGCTTCTAACGCCGGTGGTGTGTCAGTATCAGGTCTGGAGATGTCGCAGAACTCCGAGCGTCTGTCGTGGACGGCTGAGGAGGTCGACAACTACCTGAAGCGCATCATGAACGACATTCACGAGAACTGCGTGAAGTACGGAACTGAGAAGGACGGCTACATCAACTACGTGAAGGGTGCCAACGTGGCCGGCTTCATGAAGGTTGCCAAGGCCATGATGGCTCAGGGCATTGTTTAAAAATGAAAGATTGAAAGAATGAAAAAATGAAAGATTTGGAAGATCGAAAGATCGAAAATCTGAAATAATCAAAGGTCGGGTGGCTATAAAGTCATCCGCTTTTGTTAATTAATCATAAATGTTTATCGGCTAAAGGCTTTTCATTTCTTCAACTTTTCATTTCTTCATTTTTATTTAGTACCTTTGCAGCCGCTTTGTCCCCATACGGGGAAATAGGGGTCGGAACAGGCGCCAGTCCCTATCAAATATTAACCCTTTAAAGATGGTCTGGTAAACGTCTGTTCAGACCCCGCCCCGACAACAACGAGGGGCAACAGTATTTTATATTATGTCAGATTTAACAAAGAACGTTCAGCCGCTCGACGACTTCAATTGGGAAGAGTTTGAGAATGGCACGCCCGCCGGTGTCAGCAAAGAAGAACTTGACAAGGCGTACGACGAAACCCTCAACAAGGTGGCCGACCATCAGGTGGTGGAAGGTACCGTGATCTCTCTCGACAAGAAAGAGGTGGTGGTAAACATCGGCTACAAGAGCGATGGTATCATTCCCGCTTCCGAGTTCCGCTACAACCCCGACCTGAAGATCGGCGACAAGGTGGAAGTGTATGTTGAGAGCGCTGAGGACAAGAAGGGTCAGCTGATCCTCTCTCACAAGAAGGCCCGTCTGAGCAAGTCTTGGGACGAGGTTAACGCAGCCCTCGAGCAGGATCAGATCATCCAGGGCTTCATCAAGTGCCGCACAAAGGGCGGTATGATTGTCGACGTGTTCGGTATCGAGGCCTTCCTCCCCGGTTCACAGATCGACGTTCACCCCATACGCGACTACGACCAGTTCGTAGGCAAGACCATGGAGTTCAAGGTTGTCAAGATCAACCAGGAGTTCCGCAATGTCGTTGTCTCTCACAAGGCCCTCATCGAGCAGGAGCTGGAGGCACAGAAGAAGGAGATTATCGGTCGCCTGGAGAAGGGACAGATCCTCGAGGGTACCGTGAAGAATATCACCAACTACGGCGTGTTCGTAGACTTGGGTGGTGTAGACGGACTGATCCACATCACCGACCTGAGCTGGGGCCGCGTCGACGATCCTCACAAGGTGGTCGAGCTCGACCAGAAGCTCAATGTCGTTATCCTCGACTTCGACGACGAGAAGCGTCGCATCGCCCTCGGTCTGAAGCAGCTCACACCGCATCCTTGGGATGCTCTGGATGCCGACCTGAAGGTTGGTGACCACGTGAAGGGTAAGGTTGTCGTGATTGCAGACTACGGTGCATTTGTGGAGATCCAGCCTGGTGTTGAGGGACTGATCCACGTGAGCGAGATGTCTTGGAGCCAGCACCTGCGCAGCGCTCAGGACTTCCTGAAGGTTGGCGACGACGTGGAGGCTGTCATCCTGACCCTCGACCGCGACGAGCGCAAGATGTCACTCGGCATCAAGCAGCTGCGTGAGGATCCCTGGGAGTCTATCGAGAACAAGTATCCCGTTGGCTCTAAGCACACTGCAAAGGTTCGCAACTTCACCAACTTCGGTGTATTCGTAGAGCTGGAGGAGGGTGTCGACGGTCTGATCCACATCAGCGACCTGTCTTGGACGAAGAAGGTGAAGCACCCCTCAGAGTTCACAAAGGTTGGCGAGCCCATCGAGGTGATCGTGCTCGACATCGACAAGGAGAACCGTCGCCTCAGCCTCGGCCACAAGCAGCTGGAGGACAATCCCTGGGATGCCTTCGAGGAGAAGTACACCGTCGGTTCTATCCACGAGGGTAAGATCATCGAGTTGCTCGAGAAGGGCGCTGTGGTATCTCTCGAGGAGAACGTCGAGGGCTTCGCTACTCCGAAGCACCTGGTGAAGGAAGACGGCAGTCAGGCCGCCAACGGCGAGACCCTGCCCTTCAAGGTGATTGAGTTCAACAAGGACAGCAAGCGCATCATCCTCTCTCACAGCCGCACCTTCGAGGATCCCCAGCGTGAGGAGAAGAAGGCCGCTGCCAAGAAGACCCGCGCTGCCAAGAAGGACGACACGCCGAAGATCGAGAATGTCGCCGCCAGCACCACGCTTGGTGACATCGACGCCCTCGCACAGCTGAAGGCTCAGATGGAGGAAGGCGAAAGCAAGAAGAAGTAACTAACTACGTTAATATTTTCATCAAGGGCTCCCTCTCACGTGATGTGAGGGGGAGCTTTTTTCTTTGGCACACTTTTTGCAAGACCAATAGCCAAAGGATTATAGTAAAATTTATCATTATGCAGAAAGGTAACATCGGGGTTACAACTGAGAACATCTTCCCCGTCATCAAAAAGTTTCTCTATAGCGACCACGAGATATTCCTCCGTGAGATGGTTAGCAATGCCGTCGACGCCACACAGAAGTTGAAGACCCTCGCACAGCAGGGAGAGTATAAGGACGAACTGGGCGACCTGACCGTCCGCGTGAACTTCGATGCCGACAAGGGCACCATCACCATCAGCGACCATGGTATCGGCATGACCGAGGAGGAGATCGACAAGTATATCAACCAGATCGCCTTCTCTGGCGTCACCGACTTCCTCGAGAAGTACAAGGACAATGCCAACAACATCATCGGCCACTTCGGACTGGGTTTCTATTCTTCGTTCATGGTATCGAAGAAGGTGGAGATCATCACCAAGTCGTATAAGGAAGGTGCGAAGGCCGTGAAGTGGAGTTGCGACGGCAGCCCTGCCTACGAGATCGACGATGCTGAACGCGCTGAGCACGGATCGGACATCATCCTCTACATCGACGACGACTCGAAGGAGTTCCTCGACAAGTACAAACTCGAGGGCCTGCTCCAGAAGTACTGCAAGTTCATGGCCGTACCTGTGGCCTTTGGCAAGAAGACCGAGTGGAAGGATGGCAAACAGGTAGATACCGACGAGGATAATATTATTAATAATGTGGAGCCGCTGTGGACGAAGACCCCGTCGACGCTGAAGGACGAGGACTACAAGTCGTTCTACCGCACCCTCTACCCCATGAGCGACGAGCCCCTGTTCTGGATCCACCTGAACGTCGACTACCCCTTCAACCTCACGGGTATCCTCTACTTCCCGAAGATCAAGTCGAACATCGAGTTGCAGCGCAACAAGATCCAACTCTACTGCAACCAGGTCTTCGTGACCGATCAGGTGGAGGGCATCGTGCCTGAGTTCCTCACCCTGCTCCACGGCGTGATCGACTCACCCGATATCCCCCTGAACGTCAGCCGTTCCTATCTCCAGAGCGACCGCGAGGTGAAGAAGATCTCCACCTATATCACCAAGAAGGTAGCCGACCGTCTGAACTCGATCTTCAAGGAGAACCGCAAGGAGTACGAGGAGAAGTGGGACGACCTGAAACTCTTCATCAACTACGGCATCCTCTCCGAGCAGGACTTCTACGACCGTGCGAAGGACTTCTCACTCTTCAAGGACACCGATGGCAAATACTTCACCTTCGAGGAGTACCGCAAACTCATCGAGGCCAATCAGAAGGACAAGGACGATATGCTCGTCTACCTCTATGCCACCGACAAGGAGGAGCAGTACTCCTATATCAAGGCCGCCCAGGACAAGGGCTACTCGGTGCTGCTGCTCGACGGCCAGCTTGACGTGCCCACCATCCAGACCTTAGAGCAGAAGTTCGAGAAGAGCCGCTTCACCCGTGTCGACTCCGACATCATCGACCGTCTGATCGTGAAGGCTGACGCCCCCAAGTCAGGCCTCTCCGAAGAAGAGAGTGACAATTTGTCAGCCGTCTTCCGCACCCAGATGCCGAAGATCGACAAAGCGGAGTTTATGGTGCAGGTCGATGCCCTCGGCGCCGAGGCCCGTCCCGTCGTCATCACCCAGAACGAGTACATGCGCCGTATGAAGGACATGAGTAAGTTCCAGGCCGGCATGGGCTTCTACGGACAGATGCCTGACTCCTACAACCTCGTGCTGAACGCTGACCACCCGCTGGTGAAGAAGGTGCTCGACGAGAGCCGCGCCGCTACCGAAGAGGCCCTGAAGCCCATCGAGAGCGAACTGAAGGGGCAGGAGGCCCGCCTCGCCGCCATCCGTCAGGCTCAGGACAAGAAGAAGTACGACGAACTGACACAGGAGGACAAGGACCAGAAGGCCGAAGCCGAGAAGGCCGTGCAGGAGCAGAAGGACAAGAAGCAGGCCGTCATCGCCGACTATGCGAAAGGCAACTCCATCGTCCACCAGCTTATCGACCTCGCCCTGCTTCAGAACGGCATGCTCAAGGGTGAAGCCCTCGACCGCTTCCTCAAGCGCAGCGTAGAACTGATCAAGGGATAAATCCACTTACCGTAAAATGCTGAAGTTATGAAGAAATCATTATTCATGACGTGCCTTATGCTCCTGACAAACCTGCTTGGGGCAAAAGCTGAAGTAGACCCGAACTTTTATGTCTACCTCTGTTTCGGACAGTCGAACATGGAGGGTAACGCACAGTGGGATGCCACTGACAATGAGTTTGTTGACGAGCGGTTCCAGATGTTGGCGACCACCAATTTCGACAATCCCAAACGCACGATGGGAGAATGGTATACTGCCTATTGCCCCATTGTCAGTCCGATGGGAAAGTTAGGCCCCACAGACTATTTCGGCCGTACAATGGTCTCCGTCCTCCCAAAGGATAAAAAGGTTGGTGTGGTGGCGGTTGCCATGGGGGGCAGTCCCATTGAGATGTTCGACAAGGACTTGTATGAGAAGAAGTTGGCGCAAAGTCCTGGCGAGTGGTGGGCTACGTTGTCGAAGAACTACTACGGCGGCAACCCCTACGGTCGTCTGATTGAGATGGCCAAGAAGGCTCAAGAGGTAGGTGTCATCAAAGGCATCCTGCTCCATCAGGGCTGTTCAAACAATGGCGACCCGAAGTGGCCCGGCATGGTAAAGAAGATCTACGACGATATACTTACCGACCTCGGCCTGGATGCTGCCGACGTACCCATCTTTGTGGGTGAGACCGAGCGTCAGGACATGGGCGGAGGCTGCTGGCATCACAATGCCGTGGTGGCCAAGATCCCCGAAGTCATCCCTACAGGACACGTCGTCAGTTCGGAAGGACTGCCAGGAAACGGCTCTGACGCTTGGCACTTCTCGGCAGCTGGTTACCGGACCTTTGGCAAGCGCTACGCCTTCGAGGTACTCCGCACAATGGGAATAGACCCCAAGGCCAATCCCGAATACACGATGCCCGACAACCTGAAGAACTTCTTCACCCCTAAGAGTTATAACGACTATATCGTGAAGAAGCCCGGCACCACCATCCCCTTGAAGCTGACATGTACGTTTGCCGACAACCACAAGGAAGATATAAGTGAGGCGACCTTCAGCAGCACTGACTACACCATCACCGACGGTGCCGTGAAACTGGGTGAGGCCGGCAGCAAGGGCACGGTCACAGCCGTCTATACAGACTTCTTCGGAGAAAGCCGTGAGGTGGTCATCACCCTCGAGGCATCCGATGGAGGTCCCAACCACGTACTCGCCGTCAACAACGGTACCGCAGGCACCAATGCCTGGGACAGACAGTGTAACACGATGCTCAATGCGCCCATGGTGATAGGCAAGACCTACGTGGTCAAGGCTACCATCAAGGCCGACAATCCTGGCGAGTGCGCACTCTGGCCTATCTGGACAACCAGTCCAAACCGTAACCAATGGGACGGCAGCACAGACGTGCAGTATCTGGAGGCGAAGAGAGTGTCTTCCGATTTTCAGGAATACACCTGGGAGTTCGTGGCGCAGTATACCAACGACAAGATACAGTTTGCCTTCGGAAAGATCGGTGGTATGATATACTTCGACGATGTATCATGCACAGAGAAAGGCTCAGACGTGGAGATGGTCGTCAATGGCAACTTTGAGCTCGAAGACCTTTCGAAATGGGAGGTTATCAGCTGGGCAGGCCAGACGATGGCCATTGAGGAAGATGCCAACTCCACAGCCATCAGTAACGTGCCAGTCAACCAGTCGAAGAGCGATGCCACCTATGATCTTAACGGGCGCCGCATCAGCGAAGGTAGCCTACGTCCAGGCATCTACATAAAAGGTGGTCGGAAGTTCGTTAGCCGACTGTAGACACTAAAGTAACCAAATTACTTTACACATTCTAAGAGCATGAGGAAATCTTGGAGAAAATAGGCACATTTCCGGGAGTTTAGATAGACTAAAGTGGGAGTTTAGATAAACTAAACTCCCACTTTAGTGCCTGTAAAGTCCGAGCGCCGGTTTTTGGCTATTTTTAGATGGTTAAGCAAAAATATTAATAAAACGATTTTTTATTACAAGAAACCATCTACATGCTCATAAAAAAGATTAGGAACCTCTTGGGTTCCTAATCCTTTATGAAACGTTGTAATAAAAGTGTCGCTGGCAGTTAGCCTCCGAAGTTATCGTACATGATCGATTCGGGATCGACGCCAAGTGAATCGAGCATCGAGACGACGGCAGCCGACATCGGGCCAGGACCGCACATGTAGTACTCTACATCCTCGGGGGCCTCGTGATCTTTCAGATAGGTGTTGAGCATCACCTGATGGACGAAGCCCGGGGTGTACTTCACGCCAGCTGCATCGGCAGCAGGATCGGGACGGTCGAGAGCCAGATGGAAGTGGAAGTTGGGGTACTCCTTCTCCAGACCGAGGAAGTCGTCGAGATAGAATACCTCGTTCAGGGCGCGGGCGCCATAGAAGTAGTGCATCTCGCGATCTGTCGTGTGGAGGGTCTTCGTCATGTGCATGATCTGTGCACGTAGCGGAGCCATACCGGCACCACCACCAACCCAAATCATCTCCTTCTTCGAGTCGAAGTGCGGGTGGAAATCGCCGAAAGGACCAGACATCGTCACCTTGTCGCCTGGTTTCAGCGAGAAGATATATGACGAGGCGATACCCGGGTTCACCTCCATGAATCCGCTCTTGTCGGGCTTGAACGGCGGTGTGGCGATACGTACCGTCAGCATGAATACGTCGCCCTCGGCAGGATAGTTGGCCATCGAGTAAGCACGGATGGTAGGCTCGGGATTCTTACACTTCAGCGGGAACAGTCCGAACTTCTCCCATGACGGCAGATACTCATCGCCAATCAGCGACTTGTCGATATCCTTGTCATAGTCGATGCAGTCGAAGGCAGGGATCTTGATCTGGGCGTAAGAGCCAGGCAGGAAGTCCATGTGCTCACCCGGAGGCAGCTGCACCTTGAACTCCTTGATGAACGTAGCCACATTCTTGTTCGAGATGACGGTACACTCGTACTCCTTGACGCCGAGTATCGACTCGTCGACATGGATCTTGAGGTCGCCCTTCACCTTACATTGGCAACCGAGACGCCAGCCAGCCTTGATCTCTTTACGTGAGAAGTGAGGCTTCTCTGAGTCGAGAATCTCGCCACCACCCTCCAGCACCTGCACCTTGCATTGTCCGCAAGAGGCCTTACCACCGCAGGCAGAGGGCAGGAACACACCATTCTCGTTGAGCGTAGACATCAGGCTGTTACCCTGAGCTACGGAGATGGTACGGTCGCCGTTGATTTCAATATTCACATTGCCTGAAGGCGAAAGATACTTCTTTGCCACCAGCAGAACGATCACCACAAGGATGATCAACGAAAGGAAAACTCCTATACTTATTGCTATAAACTGTGCCATACCTTCATCAAATATTTAAGCCAGAGAAACACATCATCGCCATAGCCATCAGGCCGACGGTGATAAACACAATGCCGAGGCCCTGCAGGGGCTTGGGCACATCCGAATACTGCATCTTCTCACGGATGGCACCCATGGCCACAATGGCGAGTGCCCAGCCAAGACCAGAGCCGAAGCCATAGATGATGGCATCCCAGACGCTGGTGATAGCCTGCGAGTTAGAGGGGTCCATGAGGATGCGCTGCTGCATGAAGAGCGAGGCACCCATGATGGCGCAGTTCACGGCAATCAGCGGCAGGAAGATACCCAGGGCTGCATAGAGCGAGGGCGAGTACTTCTCGACCGTCATCTCCACCAACTGTACCATACCCGCAATCACGGCGATGAAGAGGATGAACGACAGATAGCTCAGGTCAACACCCTCAACGAGGCAGTCGGGACCCAGCACCTTGGTCTGCAACAGATAGTTCACAGGCACGGTGACGGTGAGCACGAAGGTCACAGCCAATCCGAGGCCCATAGAGGTCTTCACGGTCTTCGATACGGCAAGGTAGGAACACATGCCGAGGAAGAAGGCGAAGATCATATTATCGACGAAAATCGAACGAAATAAAAGACTTATTGCGTGTTCCATATCTTACTTCTCCTTATAAAAATATGCACGATGTACCCAAATCACACAACCAACGAGGATGAGCGCCATAGCCGGCATCGTCATCATACCGTTGTTCACGTAGCCGAGGTCGTAGCAGCCGTCAGGGATTATCTGGAAGCCCAGCAGGCTACCGCGCCCAAAGAACTCACGGAAGGCACCGACGATTACGAGGATCATGGCATAGCCAAGGCCATTGCCAACACCATCGAGAAACGAGGGCCAGGGCTTATTCATCATGGCGAACGCCTCCAGGCGACCCATCAGGATACAGTTGGTGATGATCAGTCCTACATACACGCTCAGTTGAACACTCACGTCATAGGCGAAAGCCTTCAGAATCTGAGAAACGATAGTCACGAGAGCAGCCACAACGACCAATTGCACCACGATACGGATGCGGTTAGGGATAGTGTTGCGGATGATGGAGATGATTACGTTAGAGAAAGCGGTAATCACGGTTACGGCCAGTCCCATCACGATGGCAGGCTTCAACTGCGAGGTGACGGCGAGTGCCGAGCAGATGCCCAATACCTGTCCGAGTATCGGGTGGTCAACATTCAACGGGTTTGTGAAAACCTCCTTATTTTGTTTACTGAATAATGCCATAATTTACTCCTCCTCTGCTTTAGGTTCTTCTGTGGCTGTAGAGTCTGCAGGCTCGGGGGTACACACCATCACAGAAAACAGTTCTACTGCATTCTTGCCTGCATCCTTAAGACACGTTTTAATCATATCATCAACGCCATTAGAGGTCAGGGTGGCTCCTGTCACGCAGTCAACCTGCGTGCTTGGGTCTTCCACCTTCTTGACAACAGAGAGTGCTACCTCGTGTGTATCAGAGCCATCAACAAATACTTTCTTGCCGATGAACTTCTCCTGCCAGGCCTGGGAGTCCTTAATCTCTGCACCAAGACCGGCAGTTTCACTCTCATGATTGAAATAGGCGCCATAGACGGTAGGTGTTTCATCACCATGGATGGAGATGAAACCACTTATTCCACCCCAGAGGCCCATACCTTTTAGAGAGACTACGAGGATATCCTCACCGTCAATCTCGCAACGGTAATACTTCTGACCGTCTTTCTCTGCTTCCTGCTTCACCACCTCGGCGTATTTGGCTTCGGCCTCTGCACCATCCAGGTTGCGGATGTTGAGCGAGTAGAGAATCTGCTTCTTCACGTCGAGGGCCACGTTCGCATCCTGCATCGGCTTGAGCGCCTGGAAGACGAAAGCCAGCAGGAAGGCCACGATGACCACAAGTATCGCGCTATATATAATAATGTACGCGTTAGAATTAGTGTTCAGTTTCATTTGGTACCTCCTCTCTTTAAACGTTTCGAGATATTACGCTCCACGATGAAGTGGTCGATCGTGGGAGCAAACATATTACCAAAGAAGATGGCCAGCATCATACCCTCCGGATAACCGGCGTTCATCACGCGGATGATAACGGCCATCGCGCCGATGAGGAAACCGTAAATGTACTGTCCACACGTCGTACGACAAGAGGTGACAGGATCAGTAGCCATAAACACGGCTCCGAAGGCAAAGCCGCCGAGGATAAAGTGATGCCACCAGATCATATCCGTCTTACCAGTCTGCTCGAAGATGATTGCCATCAGGGCACCACCTACGAACACGCTCAGCATCGTACGCCAAGATGCTATGCCCGTCCAGAGCAGGATCACAGCACCAATAGCTATCGCAATCACACTGGTCTCACCAATAGAGCCAGGGATAAAGCCACAGATCATATCGCAGATAGAAGCGTCTGGTGCAATCCCCTGCCCTATCTGGCCGAGCGGCGTAGCAGCCGTGAATCCGTCGGGCAGCATATTGCCAAGACCGAATATCTTATCTTGCGCTACCCAAACCTGATCACCCGTCATCTTTGAGGGATATGAGAAGAACAGGAACATACGCGCACAAATGGCGGGGTTGAAGATATTCATACCCGTGCCACCGAAGATCTCCTTACAGAAGATGACGCTGAAGGCACAGGCCAAGGCCAGCATCCACAGCGGACAACCGATGGGAACAATCAGGGGAATGAGGATACCCGAGACAAGGTAACCCTCCTGAATCTCCTCACCTTTCCATTGGGCCCAGATGAACTCGATGCCCAGACCAACGATGTAACTAACCAGAATCTTCGGCAGAACGGCGAGGAAGCCGTAGCAGAAGATCTCGAAGAAACCAGCCGTAGCAAGCTTACCAGCAGCCAGATAGTTCTGGTAGCCAATATTATACATACCGAACAGCATGGCCGGCATCAGGGCGATGACCACCATACTCATGATGCGCTTCGAGTCGATTGCGTCGTGGATGTTGACACCTGTCTTGGCCGTCGTGTTCGGCACATAGAGGAAGGTCTCAAATCCGTCGAACACGCTGCGGAAGGCATGTAACTTACCACCCTCCTCGAAGTTCGGCTTAATCTTATTGAGATAATTTCTTAAAAAGCTCATAGTCCTTATGCGTTTTCTTTACGTAAAATATTCAGTCCTTCACGCACGATGCGCTGCAATTCAAGTTTTGAACTGTCCACGAACTCTGCCAGCGCAAAGTCCTCAGGACTCACCTCATAGATACCCAGAGCCTCCTGACGGTCGATATCTCCTGCTATGATGGCCTTGATGAGATATTCGCCATAGATGTCCATCGGCAGCACTTTGTCGTACTCACCGCTCATAATCATGTGGCGCTCACCGCCCTTCACGCGTGCATCGAGGGCATAGTCTTTCTTGCCGCAGAGCCAAGAGAAGTAACTGCGGTTCACGGAGAACTGCTTGAAGCGCGGCAGAATCCATCCGAGGAACTCATCAGCCTGGTCACCTTCGGGAATGACGGTGATCTCTGAGGTGTGAGCCCCCAGATAGCCATCCTTCGTTGTCGGCTTGCCCGTCAGCACGTTGCCGTTGATGATGCGCACGCTCTTCGAAGCATCATAACTGTTCGAGAGAAGTGTTGACAGTTCCTCACCCACGAGCATATTCACGTAGGCGGGACTCTTGATCTCGCTGCCGCAGAGGGCTACGGTACGTGTCAGGTTCACCTTACCTGTGTTGAACAGGCGTCCGATGAAGAGCACCACCGTCGGGTCGCCAATCGTCCAGACCACCTCACCCTTGTTCACGGGGTCGACATTGTTCACCTGAACACCCACGTTACCTGCGGGGCACTTACCGTCAAAGACGTTCACCTCTACATCCTTCATGCCCTCCAGAGCAGAGCCTACACCAACGCCGAGATACGTCTTGGCAATCTTGGCGAGTGCAGAGAGTCCTGTCTGGAAGTCCTGTTCCTGACCCTTCACCTCATACTGGAAGTCTGCAGCCAGAGGCTTGTCGCGTAGGGCAGACACAAAAATGGCCTTAGGCATCACCGACGGATTTGTCGATACAGCGTAAGGCAATTGGTTGATGTAACCAAACAATCCTGCCTCCAGCAATGCATTGATCACTTGCTCTCCCGTCAGACTACTGACCTCCTTCTTGCCGAAGTCCGTAAACTCCTGCTGGCTGTCAGCGTCAATCTTGATGCAGAGCACTTTCCTTCGTTCCCCTCGCACCACCTCGCGGACGGTACCGCTGACAGGCGAGGCAAACTTAATTTCAGGATACTGCTTGTTGACAAATAGCGCATCCCCGGCTTTGACTTTGTCGCCCTCCTTGACCACGACCTTCGGAGTCACTCCTTCGAAATCATCAGGCACCAATGCGTACTTGCCATTTGATTTCAGCTGGATCGTCTTCTCCTCAGCCCGTCCTTTCAGGTTGATGTCCAAGCCTTTCCGTAACTTAATTACATTTGCCATTTATATAAAAATTGATTGAATAGTAGGACTAAACGACGCAAAATTAATAAAAATTAGGTATATAAAGCACAAAAAGTGACAGAAAAATGAAAAATAACAGATTATTTGTATTATTTTTGCAAAATAATTGGGCCGAAGGCTTTTCTTTTGCTACCTCGGACTAACAAAATGACAACAAAATCACAGCTATTAAGTGAGAGTTTTTAAGTGGATTATCAACATTGTCCTATGGACAGTTATCGCGCTGAACGTTCTTTTCTTCAGTGTTACACGACTGCCTATGACGCAGCGCTTCATCGGTGAGCAGATGGCAGGTGTCATCAGCGACCTTCTGGGCACTCAAGTCAGCGTCGGACGAGTAGATATCGGCATTCTTAACCGTATCATCATAGACGACCTGATCATCCACGACCAGAACCAACATGAAATGATCCGTGCAGCACGACTGTCGGTAAAAATGGATGTGATGCCGCTCATGAAGGGGAAGGTAGCCATCAACTCTGCTCAGCTCTTTGGCGCCCATTTCCATCTCTACAAGCCTGACGAGCGGTCCGAAACCAATTTCCAGTTCATGATCGACTCGCTATCATCCAAAGATACCACCAAACATACACCTCTTGATGTCCGTATCAACACACTCATCGTCCGTCATACGAGTGTAGACTACGACCAGTTTGATAAGCCAGAGACGGAAGGACACTTCAATACCGCCCATATCAAACTCCATGATATCAGTGCCCATATCAACCTACGGGCACTGACTGAAGACTCTCTGAACATCAACGTAAAGCGACTGAGTTTCAACGAAATGTCGGGGCTCTCCATCAATCGTCTGGGATTTCATGCTATAGCTAATCGTCAGCATGCCGTACTCCAGAGTTTCCTACTGGAAATGCCCAGTTCGTCGATTAAAATCGACTCTGTTACAGCCTCCTATCAGTTCAATGGACAAGAACTAAGTCCAGGCACGCTATCCTTCTCTGGAGAGATATCAGAGTCACACATAACACCCTCAGACCTAAGATGTTTCGAACATTCTCTCAAGAACCTCCAAAGGCCAATAAACCTCGCAACAGCTTTCAATGGTACAGACCTACGACTGAATGTTCCCCGTTTCCGACTGACGACCTCTGAGAATGATATAGACATCAACGTAGACGGATGGCTCGAGAACTACAAACAACTCTCTGCCTGGCATCTACAGATGCACCACATTCAGCTCTCTGACGCCAGCATCGATTTCCTTACGAAAGCCATTCCTGACATTCCGTCGGAGATGACACGCCTTGACGGTCTCCAGATGCTTGGCACGTTCGATAAAGATCACAAAGGCCTTATGACGCTGAACAGCACTATCCTCTCTGGTGCAGGCAACATCGACCTTCAAGGCACGATGGACCGTCAACAGCACTTCAACTGCCAACTGCAGACCGAAGAGTTTAATATGCGACAGCTGCTCGATGAGCCAGACCTCGGCGGACTCGGAGCCCGTCTATCTATCCAAGGACAATTGCACGACCAACAGCACCCAGACATCCAGGCCGAAGGACTCATCAGCCATTTTGACTATAAAGGCTATCCCTATCAGGACATCCACCTTGCCAGTGAGTACGTTAACAACACGCTCTCCGGCTCCGTCAGTATCGATGACCCAAATGTAAAGTTCGACCTCACAGGACAATTGAGCAATCTCATCGCAGAAAAGAAAAACCCAGTCCGTGAGGTATTGGTCGACGGTATTGTCAGCCATTTCGCACCTGCAGCGCTGAACCTCTCCGATGTGGTGGAAGAAGCTACCATCTCTGCCAATATCCACGCTGCCTTCGCCGCCAGCGGTCTGAATGATGCCCAAGGCAGTATCCGCATCAGTAACGCGAGCGTGTCAGCCACACAGCACTTCCGTCCATACCATCTCGACAACCTCATTGTCACCACAGGCTATGAGAACGACATCCATTTCGTTTCGCTGAAGAGCGACTTTACCGATGCCACCATCCGTGGCGTTTTTGATTATGCCACACTGCCACAGAGCATCGTTAATCTCGTGGGATACCGGCTCCCCACCCTACCGGGACTGCCAGACATCCAACACGTCACGCATAATAACTTTAGCCTGCGACTATTGATGAGCAAGACCGACTGGTTGCAGCGCTTCCTCGGTGTCGACCTTGTGTTACGACAGCCTATGCTGGTTAATGCCCGCGTAAATGATCATACACGTGAGATATATCTTGAAGGTGATATCCCCGCTTTCTCTTACAACGGCGCACAATATGCTGACGGTATCGTCAACATCACCACGCCCAGTGACACTCTCAAGTGCGACATAGGTATTCGCAAACTGCTCAATGACGGTCATACGATGACAGCTATCGCCAACATCCAAGCTGCCCACAACAAACTCAATACCTCGCTGTCGTGGGACAACCACAACCCCGCCGAACATATCAGCGGACAAGTGAATGGCATTATCCAGCTTTACCACAATCTCCACAATGAGCCCGAAGCACACATGCGCATCATGCCATCGCACGTTACTATTAAAGAAGGAGTCTGGGAGGTTGAGCCCTCCGACATCATCTATAATAAACGGCATCTGCTCGTCGACAACTTTATGGTGCGTCGTGGACAGCAGCATATCATTGTCGACGGCATCGCCTCGAAAGAATACGACGACTCGCTATCCGTCGACCTGAATCAAGTGGAAGTGGGATATATCCTCGATCTCGTCGATTTCCACTCTGTAGAGTTCAGCGGCAAAGCCACAGGACATGCCTCTGGACGAGCACTCTTCGATAAGTTCGCTGCCCACGCTGGCCTACGCGTTGATGACTTCAAATTCGAAAACGGTCGCATGGGTGTGCTTTATGCTGACGTAGACTGGAACCAGGAGGAACAACAGATTGACATCCGGGCTGTGGCGAAAGACGGTCCTGGAGTCAACACTTTCATCAACGGCTATGTTTCACCCGTCCACAACACCATCGATCTCGCTATTCAGGCCGACAGCACCTACATCAACTTCATGCATAGCTTCACCCAGAGCTTCCTCAGTCAGGTTACGGGCCATGCCGACGGTAACCTCCGTCTAGCAGGCACACTCGATAACATCAACCTCACGGGACAGCTCGTCGTAGATGGTAATCTCACCGTCGAGGCACTAAACACAACTTACTATCTTAATCGCGATACGGTCACCTTCATCCCTGACGACATCCGCCTAAGCCGTATTCCAGTTCACGACCGTGATGGGCACACAGCATATATCACGGGCGGTATCCATCATCAGCACCTCACCCATCTCACCTTCGACCTTCAGGCTGAGACAGACAACCTACTGGCCTACGATTTCCCAAGTTTCGGCGAGTCGGCTTTCTATGGTACCGTCTATGCCTCTGGCATCGTTAATATTGAAGGGCGTCCTGGAGAGGTGACTATCGACTGCGACGTCACACCTTTGAGAAACTCTTTCTTCGTCTACAACGCTGCTAACCCCGACGCCATTTCCGGCTCAGAGTTCATCCAATGGGAAAATTCGACGGAAAGTGCACTTTCATCTTCCTCCCACCGACTGCCACCAAACGAGCGTATATCCAAGACCGACATCTATCTTAACTTCCTCATCACCGCCACGCCCGATGCCACGCTGCGGCTGCTCATGGACGCTAATACAAACGACTACATTACCCTCAACGGAGAAGGAGCCATCCGTGCAACCTATCATAACAAAGGCGGTTTCAATATGTTCGGCACCTACAATGTCGATCACGGCACCTACGGCGTTACCATTCAGAACATCATCAAGAAGAACTTCATCTTCAATTCTGGTGGCACCATCATCTTCGGCGGTGACCCTTATCAGGCTGCTCTCAATTTACAGGCCGTACACACTGTCAGCGGTGTCAGCCTCTCGGACCTGAACGTCGGCAACTCTTTCTCCAGCAATACTATCCGCGTGAATTGTTTGATGAATATCACGGGCATCGCTGCTGCCCCGCAGGTAGACTTCGACCTCGAGATGCCTACCGTCAATGCCGACGAGCAGCAGATGATACGTTCCATCATCAATGGTCAGCAGGAGATGAATCAACAGGTAATCTATCTGCTGGGCATCGGACGCTTCTACACCCAGGGTGTGAACAACATGGACAACACGACTCAGGGTGATCAAACATCGCTTGCCATGCAGAGCCTCCTGTCGGGCACCCTCTCCGCACAAATTAACAATATTCTGAACCAGTTCCTCAAAAACGACAACTGGAACTTCGGTGCGAACATTACCACTGGCAATGAGGGCTGGCATAACGCTGAATATGAGGGCATCGTTAACGCCCGCATGCTCAACAACCGTCTGTTGCTCAACGGACAGTTCGGCTACCGCGACAATGCCAAGCAGGCCACTCCATCATTTATCGGCGACTTCGACCTACAATACCTTCTCTTCCCCAACGGCAACCTCGCTCTGAAGGTGTACAACCAGACCAATGACCGTTACTTCACTAAGTCCTCACTCAACACCCAGGGGTTGGGCATCATCATGAAAAAAGACTTTAACAATTTCCACGACCTCTTCTCCACAAAGAAACGCAAGAAGAAATCGCAACAGAGAAAATGAGAGAAAGAAACAACTAATACATTATTTGAGAAATAAAGAAAGGCATCGTTTATAAGATGCCTTTCGATTTATTTAACCAATTCTATTAGCAAAGCGCTCTGCCTGTTGGCGGATGAGTTCTGTGTCGTTGAAGTAATCTATGCGCATGGCCTTGCGGACCTCGTCCATCGTCTGTGCACCGACCTCGCGGGCCTGCTCCGTACCTTTCTTTAATATATTATATATCTCAGGAATGTCCTGTTCGAACTCATGACGACGCTGCCGCATTGGCTCAAGGAATTTATTAAGTACCTGATTGAGGAATTTCTTGCACTTCATATCGCCCAGACCACCACGACGGTAGTGATCTTTCAGTTCTTCAAGATTCTGATATTCGGGCCAAAACTCATTAAAGTCATCATCACATGAGAAGGCATCAAGATAGGTAAACACAGCATTGCCCTCCACATGTCCAGGATCGTTAAGGTTGATGTGTTCAGGATCGGTATACATCGAACGCACCTTCTGCCACACATCGTCAGCAGAATCGGAAAGATAGATGCAATTACCAAGCGACTTCGACATCTTTTCCTTACCATCCGTACCTGGCAGACGGCGAGCCGTCAGGTTCTCGGGCAGCATAATATTAGGCTCTACCAGCACAGGCGCATAGACCTGATTGAAGCGTCGCACCAACTCGCGGGTCACCTCAAGCATCGGTTCCTGGTCCTCACCTACTGGGACAGTCGTGGACTTAAAAAGCGTGATGTCTGCAGCCTGAGAGACGGGATAGCAGAAGAAGCCAAGGGGAACGCTCTCACCTTCGAAGCCACGCATTTTAATTTCAGTTTTCACCGTTGGATTACGCTGCACGCGACTCACCGAGATAAGATTCATCAAATAGGTGGTCAGTTCTGCCAGCTCTTGTATCTGGCTCTGGATGAAAATGATACACTTCTCAGGGTCAAGACCTGCGGCGAGATAGTCGAGGGCTACCTCGATGATATTCTGACGGATCTTCTCTGGATTATCAGCGTTATCAGTAAGGGCCTGTACGTCGGCCATAAATACGAACATACGGTCGTAGTCGCCATCATTTTGTAACTGAACACGACGGCGTAGCGAGCCAACATAATGCCCTAAATGAAGTTTTCCTGTGGGGCGATCACCGGTTAAAATTACTTTTCCCATATTGTTATTTTTGTCTTTGGAATCAATTTTGGCTGCAAAGGTACGAAAAAAAGTGAAAGAAGCGTGAAGAATTTAAATAAAATATGTATCTTTGCATCAAAATTGAATAATTAAAAAGAAATTATGTTCAGTAAAGAGACTTATATCCAACGCCGAAGCGAGTTAAAACGACTCGTGGGTAAAGGTGTTATCATCCTTTTCGGCAACAATGAAGCTCCCGCCAACTATCCCGCTAATGCTTACTCACCGATGCGTCAGGACTCATCATTCCTGTACTATTTCGGTCAGCACCGTGACGGATTAGTTGGTGTGATCGATATCGACAATGACGAAGAATGGCTTTTCGGAGATGATATCGACATTGAGGACATCGTGTGGATGGGCTTTGTGCCCAGTGTAGCAGACCTTGCCGCTGAGGTTGGCATTATAAAGACCGCCCCAATGAAGGAACTAAGCACCATTTGTTGCCGTGGCACGGCAACAAATAGGACAGTTCATTTCCTACCACCCTACCGCCATGACACAAAGATTCAAATCATGGATCTCTTGGGCATCCATCCCTTACAACAGAAGGAAAAAGCATCGCTACCTTTGATACAAGCAGTTGTAAAGATGCGATCAACCAAAGAAGCACAAGAAATTGAGGCCATTGAGCGAGCATGTGACGTAGGCTACGCCATGCATACCACAGCCCAATCACTCATCCGTCCTGGCATCACTGAACGTTTTGTTGGTGGTCAGGTGGACGGCGTTGCCCGGAGTCTGGCACAGGGTGTAAGCTTCGCAACAATTTTCTCCCAACATGGTGAGATTATGCACGGCAATCCATCCGACGCCAAGCTGGAGGCAGGCCGTCTGGCTCTCTGTGATGCGGGCTGCGAACTGGATGACTATTGTTCTGACAACACTCGCACAATGCCTGTTTGTGGTAAGTTCGACCAACGCCAGTTGGAAATCTATTCCATCGTGGAAGCCTGTCACGACTATGTACTCGAGGTGGCTAAGCCTGGTGTCAAGTATGCAGACGTACATTTTGCTGTTTGTCGACTGATGACGGAACGTCTGAAGGAACTCGGTTTGATGAAGGGTGACACCAATGAGGCTGTTGCTGCTGGCGCCCATGCCATGTTCCTGCCGCACGGATTAGGCCACATGATGGGTATGGACGTTCACGACATGGAAGGTTTAGGACAGATATACGTGGGTTTTGACGAGGAGACTCGTCCGAACCTTGAACAATTTGGCACCAACTGTCTGCGCATGGGTCGTCGCCTGCAGGAAGGTTTTGTGGTGACCGATGAGCCCGGCATCTATTTCATCCCTGCGCTCATCGACGACTGGAAAGCCAGCGGACATTGCAAGGAATTCCTCAACTTCGACAAGTTAGAAACCTACAAGGACTTCGGAGGTATCCGTATTGAGGACGACCTCCTTATTACCAATGAAGGCTGTCGCTTCCTTGGCAAACAGCGCATACCTTATCATCCTCAAGAACTGGAGGAGTTTATGGCCAATAATCATTTAGATTAACATTATCATCATTAATATCAAAATTATGAAAAAATTTCTATCTATTGCACTCATGGCGATAATCGCCCTTAGTGCATCGGCAGCCAAGAAGAATACTCCTGCCAAAGACGCTAACAAGCCTGTATTCACCGTCATCAAGGAGATTCCCGTCACCAGCATGAAGGACCAGAACCGTTCGGGTACCTGCTGGGACTACTCCACCCTCTCTTATTTCGAGGCCGAAATATTGAAGGCCACTGGTAAGAGTTATGACCTCTGTGAGAGTTTTGTTGCCAACAAGACTTACATGGACCGCGCCATCCAAGTGGTGCGCTACCATGGTGACTGTCAGTTCTCGCAAGGTGGTTCTGCGGAAGACGTTCTCGCCACGCTGAAAACGTGGGGTATCTGTCCCGAAGATGCGATGCCTTTCCCTGGATCACTTTATGGTGACTCTCTCAACAACTTCAACGAGTTCTTCTCGCTGATGGAGCCCTATGTAGAAGCCGTCGCCAAGAACAAAGCTAAAAAGATCAGTGGCCAGTGGAAGGTAGGTTTGCAGGGTATCCTCGACGCCTATCTCGGCCAATGCCCTGAAAAGTTCACCTTCGAAGGCAAGGAGTACACCCCGAAGTCGTTTATGGCATCCCTTGGCATCGACCTGAATGACTACGTGAGCATCACCAGCTATTCTCATCACCCTTTCTACACAACCTTCGCTGTAGAGGTGCAGGATAACTGGCGTTTTCCACAGAGCTACAATCTGCCGATGGACGAGATGATGCAAATCATCGACAATGCCATCGAACAGGGTTACACGATAGCCTGGGGCGGTGACGTATCAGAGGAAGGCTTCACCCGCAAAGGCCTTGCTTATGCTATCGACGCTAAGGCCGCACAGAGTCTCGGTGGCAGTGACATGGCCCGTTGGCTAAAACTCACCGCCGAGAAGAAGCGCAACGTCATCGACTCACTCGGTTGTACCGTTCCAGAGATTGTTCCCACCCAGGAATTGCGCCAAGAGCGCTTCGACAACTGGGAACTGACCGACGACCACGGCATGCACATTTACGGTATTGCCAAGGACCAGAATGGCAAGGAGTATTACATGGTGAAAAACTCTTGGGGCGAGACTGGTGACTATAAAGGCACTTGGTACATGACCAAGGCCTTCATCGCTGCCAACACGATGGACTATCTCGTAAACAAAAACGCCATTCCTGCCGAAATTCGGAAGAAACTCGGTATTTGAGAACAACTTTAATTTGTTAAAAACAGCATAATCTGTTAAATTTTGGACAGATTATGCTGTTTATTCGTTTTTTATTCGTACCTTTGGGCGCTATATTGCCTTTATAGGCCCTATAGTCATCGAAGCGACAAGAATAAATAATAATATATTAATGCATTTCAAATGGAATTACGAACCACCTACATCAGAACAACAGACGGCAGCTAAAGAGCTGGGAGAGAAGATCGGCATGAGCCCGATCATCGCTGGCCTGCTCATTCAGCGAGGCATCAAAACGGAGAGTGCTGCCAAGCGCTTCTTCCGTCCGATGTTAAACGAGCTGATAGATCCGTTCCTGATGAACGACATGGACGTGGCGGTAGACAGACTGAATGACGCCATGGGGCGCAAAGAGCGTATCATGGTTTATGGCGACTACGATGTTGATGGATGTACGGCGGTAGCTTTGGTGTATAAGTTTCTGCAACAGTTCTATTCCAATATTGAATACTATATCCCTGATCGTTATGAAGAGGGCTACGGTATCAGTATCAAGGCATTAGACTATGCGGCAGAAAAGGGTATCAAACTCATTATTGTACTCGACTGTGGTATTAAGGCACTCGACGAGATTGCCTATGCCAAACGCATAGGCATTGACTTCATCATCTGCGACCATCATGTGCCAGATGATGAACTGCCTGAGGCTGTAGCCATTCTCAACCCCAAGCGCGAAGACTCCACCTATCCATTCAAACATCTATGTGGGTGTGGTGTAGGCTTCAAGTTTATGCAAGCCTTTGCTAAGAACAATGGCATCCCCTTCTCACGGCTTATCCCCCTACTCGACTTCTGCGCAGTAAGTATCGCTGCCGATATCGTGCCTATCATGGGAGAAAACCGCATCCTTGCCTATCACGGACTGAAACAACTGAACACCAGCCCCTCAATGGGACTGAAAGCTATCCTTGATATCTGCGGGCTCACAGGCCGAGAGATTACCATGAACGATATCGTCTTCAAAATTGGGCCACGTATCAATGCCTCTGGCCGTATGCAGAACGGTACGGAGGCTGTGGACCTGCTTGTAGAACGTGACTTCACGAAAGCTCTTTTGGAGGCCCATCTCATCAATGAATACAATGAGCAACGCAAGGATGTAGATAAGCAGATGACCGAAGAGGCCAACCAGATCGTAGAGAAACTTGTGCATCAGGATCATCCCTCAAGCATCGTACTCTACGACGAGAACTGGAAGAAAGGCGTTATCGGCATTGTCGCTTCCCGTCTGACAGAATTCTATTACCGTCCTACTGTGGTCCTGACAAAATTCAACGGTATCGCCACGGGTTCTGCCCGTAGCGTAGCAGGCTACGACATCTATGATGCCATTAAGAATTGCCGCGACCTACTTGAGAACTTTGGCGGTCATACTTATGCTGTAGGTTTGTCGTTAAAGATCGAAAATATTCCCGAGTTCCGTCGTCGGTTCCAAAAATATGTTGACGAGCATATCCTGCCAGAACAGACAGAGGCCACCCTCGATATTGATGCAATCATCGACTTCAAGGATGTCACCAAGAAATTGCACAACGATTTGAAGAAGTTAGCACCACACGGACCAGACAATCCCAAGCCAAACTTCTGCACACGCAATGTCTATGACTACGGTACGTCAAAAGTCGTAGGTCGTCAGCAAGAGCATATCAAATTGGAGCTTGTCGACTCGAAATCAAGTAACGTACTTAATGGCATTGCCTTCGGACAAAGCGAGTCTGCCCGTTATATCAAGTCCAAACGATCATTTGATATCGTCTATACTATCGAGGATAATATCTACAAACGTAGTGAGGTGCAGTTACAGATAGAAGACATTAAGCCTTCGGAAACTGAGAGCTAATCGTGATAAAAAAATGTTCTCAACTTCTAAAGAAGTACTGGGGCTATGATGACTTTCGAGGCATACAGCGCGAAATCATCGAGTCGATATGCGCAGGGCACGACACTTTAGGCTTGATGCCGACTGGTGGTGGCAAAAGTATTACCTTTCAGGTACCGGCATTAGCCAAGGATGGTGTCTGTATCGTTATTACTCCCCTCATTGCCCTGATGAAAGACCAGGTAGATCATCTGCTCCACCGAGGTATCAAGGCAGCAGCCATCTATTCTGGTCTGACACACGAAGAGATTGTCATAACCCTCGAGAATTGTATTTTTGGCAATGTCAAGTTGCTCTATGTATCCCCAGAGCGCCTTACCTCTGAACTTTTCCAGAAAAAACTGCGCCACATGCGCGTTAGTTTCATCACGGTCGATGAAGCTCATTGTATATCACAATGGGGCTATGACTTCCGGCCCTCCTATCTTGAAATAGCGAACATCCGAAAGATATTGCCTCATGTGCCTATATTAGCCCTCACAGCCACAGCTACAAAACAAGTCGTAGAGGATATTCAGGAGAAGTTATCACTTACCGTTCCTTATACATTCAACGTTTTCCGCATGTCGTTCGAACGCAAAAACCTTGTTTACGTCGTGCGACAGGCTAATGATAAACAAGAACAACTGATTCACATTCTCAATAGCATTCAGGGCACAGCTATCGTCTATGCACGCAGCCGACTGAGAACGAAGGAGTACGCAGAACTTCTTATGAAAACAGGCATCTCCGCCACATTCTATCATGCTGGTCTCGACACCAGCGTGAAAGACGAACGACAACAGGCATGGCAAGAAGGGAGAGTCCGCGTGATGGTAGCGACCAATGCCTTCGGTATGGGCATCGACAAGCCTGACGTGCGGATAGTGATTCACATAGACTGCCCAGACAGCATCGAAGCCTATTTCCAAGAAGCTGGCAGAGCCGGGCGCGACGGTCTGCGCTCTTACGCGGTATTGCTTTATAACAACAGCGACAAGCGGAAATTAGAAAAGCGTGTATCCGACACCTTCCCCGAGAAAGACTATATCCGTCAGGTCTACGAGCATCTGGCCTTTTACTATCAGATAGGCATAGGCTCTGGCTATAACCACACCTTTGAATTTAACATCGACAAGTTCTGCCATGCTTTCCATCACTTCCCCATCCAGGTAGACTCCGCCCTAAAAATTCTCAATCGCGCCGGTTACATTGAATATACAGAGGAACAAGACAATCAGGCCCGTCTGATGTTCACAGTCTCACGGGGAGAACTCTATAAACTTGAGAACACCTCGCCCAACGAAGAGAAGATTATCACGACCCTGTTACGCAACTATGGCGGACTTTTCACTGAATATCACTACATTGACGAAGGTTTCCTTGCCAGCCAGACCGCCCTGCAACCCCAGCAAGTATACCAAATCCTAAAGGGACTGGGACAAAGGCACATCCTTCATTTCATACCACAGAGAAAAACGCCTTATATCCGCTATACGCAACGACGCGAGGATAAGGCACTCGTTCGGATATCCCCCGACGTCTACGAAGAACGTCTGGCTCAGTTCCGCCAGCGCATCAAGGCTGTCATTGAATATGCCACCAACGAAAGTGTTTGTCGCAGTCGTCAGCTGTTACGCTATTTTGGAGAAACGAATAGTCACAACTGTGGCTTGTGTGATGTCTGTCTGAATCATCGCAAGGAAGGTCTCGTTTCAGAACCGTGTCTGAATACAGCCAAAGAACAAATCCTCTTGCTGCTCACCGACCGGAAACCCCACCCCATCACAGACTTACGCGGCATCCAGTTGTCTACCGACGAACTGGACACCGCGCTAACCGATCTTCTTCAGGAGGAATATATCTCTCAGCAAGACGGTTTCCTCCAATTAGTGTAAAGCCGTGACTTAAAACTCCAATTTCAACTGCCTTTCATCCTCATTATCATACTCATGACAATAGCTGCTGCCATCGAAACAATGCGTACAAAGCTTACATTTCGGCATACCGATGGCTTCTACAAGATCCTCCAAACGGGCGAACTTCAACGTTGTCAGACCTAAGCGCTTGGCAATCTCATCCACCATCCGCTTATACTCAGGGGAATCTGTCTGGGCATATTTCTCGAGGTTCTTCTTGTCATCGCCCTCAAAGTCCTTGATGATACGACGCGTAATAAGTTCCATATCACTCTTCGATGTAGTAAAGCCGATAAACGGGCAGCCATACACCAGTGGCGGACAAGAGATTCGGCAATGCACCTCCTTGGCACCGTATTCGAAGAATGTCTTCACATTATCCTTCAGCTGCGTGCCACGCACGATGGAGTCATCGCAGAACACCACGCGCTGGCCTTTCAACAACGATGGGTTTGGAATCAGTTTCATCTTTGCCACCAAGGCACGGCGCTCCTGATTGCCAGGTGTAAAAGAGCGAGGCCATGTAGGCGTGTACTTCAGCACGCTACGTTTGTAGGGTACTCCCTTACCCTCGGCATAACCCAGCGCCATACCGACACCAGAGTCAGGCACACCACAGACGCTGTCAACCTCCGTATCATCAGTCTCACCCATCATCTTACCGTTAGCCTCACGCACGGCCTCCACATTGATACCGTTGTAATCAGAGGCGGGGAAGCCATAGTACACCCAAAGGAACGAGCATATCTGCTCCCGTTTGAAAGGCTCCTGCAGAACCTCCATCGAGTCTGCCGTGAGATACACGATCTCACCAGGGCCGAGGTCTCTCACCCTGTGATAGTCGAGGTTAGGGAAACTCGTCGTCTCACTCGATACGGCATAGGCCCCATCCTTCTGTCCCACCACGATCGGTGTGCGCCCTAAGAAATCACGGGCGGCAATGATGCCCTTCTCTGTGAGAATGAGCATCGAGCACGAACCCTCTATCTTCTTGTATACCAGGTTGATGCCTTCGACGAAAGTGCGCCCCATATTGATGAGTAGCGCCACGAGCTCCGTCTGGTTGATGGTATTGGCAGAATACTCGCTGAAGTGCATCCTGCGTTCCAGCAGTTCCTGCGATATTTCCTCCAGGTTGTTGATCTTCGCCACCGTCACCACGGCATAGCGGCCTAAGTGTGAGTTCACAAGTATTGGCTGCGGATCGGTATCGCTGATAACGCCGATGCCCTGATTGCCGGAAAAGGAGTCGAGCTCATCTTCAAACTTAGAGCGGAAATAGTCACGCTCCAGGTTATGGATTTTTCGGCTGAAGCCTTTTTCACAATCATAGGTCACCAACCCGGCACGACGGGTTCCGAGGTGAGAGTTATAGTCGGTGCCGTAGAACAGGTCATTTACACAGCACTTTATAGATATGGTTCCAAAGAATCCTCCCATACGTTGTTATCCTTTTTACCTTTTACTTTTATACCTTCTTATATAAAATAGTACAGGAACGAGGCTATGCCCTCCAGGGCAGGTTTGCGCTGTCCCTCAATCTCTATCTTGAAGTCAATCTCGACTTTGCAGATGCCGCGCAGGTTCTGAATATTGTGTAGTTTCGTAGTCATCCTCACCCGGGAGCCCGTCACTACGGGCTGTCCAAAGCGCATCTTATCCATGCCATAATTCACGAGCATCTTGATGTTATTTACCTCGATGATCTGGGCCCAAAGGTATGGCAACACAGAGAGTGTCAGGTAGCCATGGGCAATGGTACTGTGATACTGGCTCTCCTCCTTAGCCCTTTCCACGTCGACATGAATCCATTGGTGGTCGAGTGTAGCGTCGGCAAATAGGTTGATACGGTCTTGGTCGATGAGCAGCCAGTCCGAGACGCCAAGTTCCTGTCCCAAGTGGGCTGCAAATTCATCATACGAATTGATTATTAATTTTCCCATATTATGTTTTAAAATGAATTGCGGAGGTACGCTCCGTACCCCCGCAATCTTATACTTGTTTATACGTCTTGGTTCTCTGGACGCAGTTTGCGTACGGTCTCGCCAGCGCGCCACATCTCCTGATTGCGCATGGCCTCGAGCTCCTTCTCCAGACCCGCACGATAGTCGGGCTTCGAGTTGGCGTCGATGGTGATCTGCGCCTCGTTACCCGTCTGCACCGAGTAGTAGAGCCACTCCATCACAGGCTTGATGGCATCGTGGAAACGGGGAGCCCAGTCGAGGGCACCACGCTGAGCGGTGGTCGAGCAGTTGGCATACATCCAGTCCATTCCCTTTGCACCGAAGAGCGGGCCAAGGCTCTGGGTGAGCTCCTCAACAGTCTCGTTGAAGGCCTCCGAGGGAGAGTGTCCATGCTCACGGAGCACCTCATACTGTGCCAGCAGCAGACCCTGGATGGCACCCATCAGCGAACCGCGCTCACCAGTGAGGTCTGAGGTAGCCTCGCGCTGGAAAGTGGTCTCGAACATATAGCCAGCGCCAATGCCGATACCGAAGGCCAGCGTCTTCTCCTTGGCCTTGCCCGTTGCATCCTGATAGACGGCATACGAGCAGTTCAGTCCGCGACCCTCGCAAAACATCGTGCGGAGGCTCGTGCCGGAACCCTTCGGAGCCACCATGATCACGTCGACATCCTTCGGGGGAATCACGCCCGTGCGGTCACTCCAGTTGATAGCAAAGCCGTGAGAGTAATAGAGGGTCTTACCCGGCTTCAGGTATTTCTTGATGGTAGGCCATTGCTGAATCTGACCAGCATCACTCAGAAGCATGCAGAGGATCGTACCCTTCTCGGCAGCCTCCTCGATGGAGAACAGCGTCTCACCTGGTACCCATCCGTCGGCCACGGCTTTATCGTAGGTCTTACCCTGACGCTGACCGACAATGACGTTGAAGCCGTTGTCGCGCAGATTGCAGGCCTGACCAGGTCCCTGAACACCGTAACCGATCACGGCAATCGTCTCATTCTTCAATACTTCACGTGCTTTCTCCAAAGAGAACTCTTTGCTGGTGACTACTGTTTCCATCACGCCACCGAAATTCATTTCTGCCATAATAGCTTTTGTTTTTAATTGTTATACATATCCCTTGCGTACTATGCCAGCCCTACCCGAGAGCCGGACGCTCGGTGCTCACCACCGTCTTCTTATTTGTCCGCTCAGGGCTTGCTCGAAGCCCCAACGAGGGGTTAACTTTAGAATTCGGTTGCAAAATTAATCAAATTCGGCCAATATTCAAAATAAAACACCAATATTTTTGCTAAAAAGCATCGGAGTTAACAAATAAATGCGTAACTTTGCAACGAAAACATTAAAATCTAACTTATTAAACTATTCAGATATGAAGAGAAAGATGATCCTGACTGTCTTGGCCGCGCTGACACTAAGTGTCTCGGCCCAACAAAAGTACCCGTGGCAGAATCCACAGCTGCCGACGGCAGAACGAGTAGAGAACCTCATCGGTATGCTGACGCCCGAAGAGAAGGTTGGCCTGATGATGAACAAGTCGGTCTCTGTCGACCGTCTCGGCATCCCCTCCTACAACTGGTGGAGCGAGGCCTGCCACGGCGTGCGGCAGGGTGGCTATACCGTATTCCCCCAGCCCATCGGCATGGCGGCAGCCTTCAGCGAGAAACTGTTCTTCGACGTGTTCTCTGCCGTCAGCGACGAAGCCCGTGCCAATTGGAACCGTTCCGACCACAACGTGTTCAACGTGCCAATGGGCACCATCTATTACCCGGGCAACCCCGAGCTGACATTCTGGTGCCCGAACGTGAACATCTTCCGTGATCCCCGATGGGGGCGCGGTCAGGAGACCTGCGGCGAAGACCCCTACATGAACGCCGTGCTTGGCGTACAGACCGTGCTCGGCATGCAGGGCAACGACTCGCGCTACTTCAAGACCCATGCCTGTGCTAAGCACTACGCCGTTCACAGTGGCCCCGAGCCCCTGCGACACTCCATGAACGTGGAGCCCTCGAACCGCGACCTTTGGGAAACCTACCTCCCCGCCTTCAAGGCCCTGGTAAAGAAGGCCGACGTGCGCGAGGTGATGTGCGCCTACCAGCGCTTCGAGGGGAAGCCCTGCTGCACCAGCGACCGCCTGCTCATCGACATCCTGCGCAACAAGTGGAGCTACGACGGTATCGTGCTGACCGACTGCGACGCCATCAACAACTTCTATAACAAGGGACAGCATGAAACCCACAAGGATCCCCTCTCCGCCTCTGTCGACGCCGTGCTCAACGGTACCGACCTGGAGTGCGGCAAGGTGTTCATGGTTCTCACCGAGGCCCTGCAGAAGAATCTCATCAAGGAGAGCGACCTCGACCAGCACCTACGCAAGACCCTCACCGGGCGCTTCGAGCTCGGCATGTTCGACCCTGCCGACATGCTGCCCTGGGCCAGCCTCGGCCCCGAGGTTATCAGCAGCGAACAGTTCGATGCCCTCGCCACTCAGGCCGCCCGTGAGTCGATGGTACTGTTGGAGAATAAGGGTGTGCTGCCCCTCTCAAAGAGCATCAAGACGCTGGCCGTCGTTGGTCCTAATGCCGACGATGCCGCACTGCTCAACGGCAACTACGGGGGCACGCCCACCGAGGCCCACACCCACTCACTGCTCGACGGTATCCGTGCCGCCGTGCCCGATACGAAAATCATCTACCAGAAGGCCTGTGAGCTTAACGACGAATATACCACCATCCACCACCTGCAGGACTTCAACGACGGCCAAGGCGTGAAGGTCGAGTTCTGGAACAACCGCAACCTCGAGGGCGACCCCGTCAAGACCGATTACTACAACGAGATCAACTTCTCCACCTTCGGGGCATGGGGCTTTGCCCAAGGTGTGAGTCGCGACTCGCTCTCCGTGCGCATCAGCGGACAGTATAAGTCCACCTTCACGGGCGATATGAAATACACGCTGATGACCGATAACGGCTACACCCTGCGCGTCAACGGCGAGGTTGTAGAGCAAGCCGAGGCTGGCGGGCGTCGCGGCTTCGGATTCTTCGGCAGGAAGCCCGAGTACAAGTCGTTCCCCGTCGAGGAGGGCAAGACCTACGACGTGGAGATCGAGTACCGTCACGGCAACGGACAGTTCGCCATGCTCCGCGGTGACATCTGCGAACGCAACCTCGTCGACTTCACCGAGCTCGCCAACGAAGTGAAGGCTGCCGACGCCATCATCGTCATCGGCGGCATCTCCGCACAAATGGAGGGCGAAGGCGGCGACAAGCAGGACATCGAACTGCCAAAGGTGCAGCAGATGCTTGTCCGCGCCATGCACCAGACGGGCCGTCCCGTAATCTTCGTCAACTGCTCTGGCTCCGCCATCGCTTTTGGCAGCGTCGAGGGTGAATACGACGCCCTGCTGCAGGCCTGGTATGCCGGTCAGGGAGGCGCAAAGGCTCTGGCCGACGTGCTCTTTGGCGACTACAACCCCGGCGGCAAACTGCCCGTCACCTTCTATCGCTCGAACGACGACCTGCCCGACTTCCTCGACTACTCGATGAAGAACCGCACCTATCGTTACTTCGAGGGCCAGCCGCAATACGCCTTTGGCTATGGCCTCTCCTACACCACCTTCGCCGTCGGCAAGGCCAAGCTTTCCAAGCCCTCGATGAAGGCCGACGGCAAGGTAACCCTGACTGTGCCCGTCACCAACACGGGCAGCCGTGAGGGCACTGAGACAGTACAGGTCTACGTGAAGGCCCTCGACGACCCCGGCGCACCCATCAAGGCGCTGAAGGGATTCCAGAAACTCTCCCTCGCTGCGGGCCAGACCGCCAAGGCCACCATCACCCTCGACGGCGAGGCCTTCGAGTACTACAATGAGATGATCGACGAACTCTCCGTCCGTCCCGGCCGCTACCAGATTCTCTACGGCACCTCCTCCCGCGACGAGGATCTCCAGTCGCTCGACTTCACGGTCAGATAGTAAACGTTAAGAAGAGCCACCGCGATATGTGATGGCTCTTCTTAATGTTTTATACTATTTCTGCGAGACAATACTTGTAGTAACCGATGCGGATCTGGTGGTAGCCATAGCATTAGATGCTTTTTACCTTTACAGATAGAGTTATGACTGGTGTTGGTACTCTTCTACTGTTATAACGGTACTATAACCACCAACCATCTTTTCTCCCTCATGGCGATCGATGCCCGCATAAGAGAGACTGGAATCCTCATACCGCTTAAACTTATAGACTGCATCATTCATCAGGGCCTCGTTGAACACATTCAGGCTGACCAATAAAGCAAAGTCCTGCTTCGTCAGACCTGTGACGCGCTCGAACAGTCTGGGCTCCAGTTGCAAGATAACGTCTTTCAGAGAATACTCACGATAATCTGTCAGATACATAAAGATAGGGATGCGCGTTGCAAACTTCATCAGTTTCTCTTGTATCTGGCGCCGCTTGCTCTTGATTTCCTTTTCAGCATCGCTCAGTTCTTTCTTCTCTTTCTGGCTTAAGCCTTCCTCGTGCTCCTTGCGTTTCTTCTTGATAGCATCCGTCTTGTTGATAATTGTTTCTATGTCCTGATTCAGCGAACGAAATCCCTCTATCTTCATCAGGGCTGCCATCGCCTCGGCATTGTTCATCAAGCGTTGGAGGGTAAAGTTATCTACATTCACCAGCAAGGCACTCTCCCATCGGCGAGCCAATAGCGTGGCCGATGTGTTGTTCATGGCCATGTCGAGTACATCGCTTGCCGAAAGTGCTTTCATGACTCCATTCTCATAACAAAGCACAGGCAGGAACTTGATGAAATCATCTACGCATTTCTCCGGATTTCCCTCTTCGACATTCAACTGACATGAATAGTCGGCCACCTTTCTTAACGCCCTGTTTGGAGAAAAGTCGAACACATAGCACACCTGCTTCAATATCTCCACCCGATTCGGATGTAGCCCGTCGCTATTGGTGATGGTCCAAGGCGACTGCACACGGAAAGCCGACTGGAAGTAAGTCTCTGGCGACGATGTGTCGCGCAGCATGAAGATACCCGTCCAGGGACGAACAGTCACACCCGTTGTCAGTTTACCACAGGTCAGCGTGATGGTCTTACAATGTAGCGGGTCTGGGTGCGACATAGCCTTCTCAACAGGCGGGAGTGCCTGCTGTCCAATGCCAGCACGAGTACCAGCACATACAATGACCCGATAGTCATGATAGAAGGTGTTCTGCAGCTCTGTCAGCAGATTCCGCATGGCGAAACACGAAGCCACATTAGGCAAGAACCACAAAGTATGGTTCATGTTCGAATAGAGATCGCCATTGAGGAATGGCAATGGCGGTTTACGATTACCAGTCTTCAGGTCGTTGACGGACGTCGGCAGATACTGTCCTCGCAGCATATCGAGCCATTTCTGCACCTCGTCATGATGCTTGAATACGGCATTCTCTCCCTTGCCTTCTGCCTCGAAGAATGAGTTCAGATCAAATTCATCAAACTCCCCTTCTTCTGCCACTCTCGATATTTCCGCAGGCAACTGATAGGTCAACAATACCATCTTCGGCAGCGAGGCGTATGGATTATCTGGTTTATCGCCCCATTCTTCTTTTGAACGTTGTTCGTCAGAATAAGTCCAGTTGTAAATCTGTTCCTCAATGAACTCTCCAGAAGCGATGGCACGGAAGGGCGTACCCGAGAGATAGAGGTAATGATTAGAGGTGATGGGAATCAAATCCTCGTCGAAGTAATCGGGATTCTCAATCTCGCTGCCTAAGTCTTCGCTGACACCAATCAATTCCTTTGCATTTTCGCGCCAGGCACCATAGTGATACTCGTCGAGCACGATGCAGTCCCAATTGAATTCCCGAGCCCACTCGTGTTTCAGTTTCATACCGCCGCTGGCCGTATTCTTCCCAAGGAAGTCCTGGAATGAGCCGAACACCACCATCGGCTTCGACTGGTCGGCATGTGCGAACTGATAGTCAATCGTAGCCTCTGGATTACGAGCAATAAATTGCCAGTCTTTGAAATCCACGTGCGTCATCAGATCTTCTTCCCATGCTTGAGCCACGGCGGGCTTGAAGGTGAGAACCAGCACTCGCGTCCATCCCATACGCTTTGCCAACTGATAGGTGGTAAAGGTTTTGCCGAAGCGCATCTTACAGTTCCAAAGGAAGTGAGGAACACGTCCATCTTCCAACTTGTAACTGTCAAAATATGCTGCCGTCTTGTCAACGGCCCTCTTCTGTTCGGGGCGCATGCCAAAGGTCTTATCGCGATTCCATGCCACATCATCCCTTTCTCTGACGGCCACGATGGCTGACCTAACCTGTTGAGGGGTACAGCGATACCATTCACCTTCTACGTTTTGGCACCCCATCTTTACTAACATATGATGCACATCATGGTCCATAAACGCTGTACCATCCTGTCGCATGGCTGACTCTTCTACCAAGATTCGGTATGGTGGTTCTCCTGGGCGCACAATATTATACTGCTGGCGCACCCGTTCCTGCACACCTATGGTAGTATAGCCCACCTTCAGGAGTCCTTTCAGGTTGGGGTCATACTTGTCTTCGTAAGCATAAATCGTCGGAGCCGAGTCCGACTTTTTCGGAAAATAGTAGTTATTGGTTGCCATAGACTTCTCTTTATATTATTCCATTGGTCGTATCATCGATTCGATGAACTGGATTTCCTCGTCCTTTAGTCCGTACTTCTTGTAGAGTTCCTCATCCGTCCAAGGCTTGCTGAAGTCTTGGAGGGGGACATAAGAGTATGTCTTTTGTGTCATATTCTTATTCTTCCTAATTCCAACAAGAATTCGAAAAAACTTTGTTTGCATATATGATGCCACATTTAATGTTTCATTCTTGTCAACGAAAGGACCTATAGTTAGAAATGTTTCTGAACATATCATATCCTTTTCACCAAATTCTGCTTTCCCTATTATTCTAGCAGGAATAGGATTGCCTATCTGACCAGCAGCTCCATCTGCTTTGGAAATAAACAATTTATACTTGCCTAAATATTCATCACCTCGTGCTAATATATATGTATCTTTTATCGGAAGAATCTCTCGCTTTGAGTCAATTCTACATAGTATTCTTCTTTTTGTTGTCACGTTTGATAGAAGTGATTTTATATCTTCTCTAATAGCAAAAGGATTTCTTGGAGATACTATGCTATCAAAAGTGAGTTCTTTTTGTGCTAAGACTTTATTAAGAATTCCTATTAAATTCGGATCTCTGATTACAATATCGCTTGTCCCATCCTCATTTAATGTTTTTCGTGTATACAGGATGTTACCACTTGATTGATGGAGATAATACTCACATTCCCCAGAATAGTTAGCATTCCACAACAAATAGCACACCCCTCCTTCAATACTTACGCCAGTAAAGCATTGAGAAGAATCAAGATAATCATGTAAAACTTGGATTCGTCTGTCTTGAATCATCATTTCTCGAAATGAATCTAATCCTTTTCCTCCAGTCATCCATCTTGAAGGTATTATCATTGTCAAGTACCTCGGGTTAAGTTTCTTTGCTTGGATAATAAACTTATCATAGATTGGTTTAGCGCTAGAACCTGCCCCACCTCCATCGTTCATTTGATACGGCGGATTGCCGATAATTACATCGAAAGTCATATTGTTATATAGTTCGTTTGGGTTATCTGTGTGAATAAACTCGTAGGCATGGGTTTCGAGGTCGTCGCCTCGGTCATATACCTCTTGCGAGGCACCACAATAGCGGCATTTCCCATTCTGCCAGGTATGCTGGATTTCGTTAAAATGGATGTTGCCGTCGGCATCGTCAAAGTGCGAAAGGCTGTATTTGCCGCTGGCATTCTTCGTGCAATAGAGGCTGCGTCGGCTCATTAGCGAGGTCAGGCGAGTGATGGCGATACCGTAAAGCTGATGGTGCATAATATGGTCTATGCGGCTCTGCAGGTCGGGAATGGTATCGGCCAATCCTTCAATCAGTCGTTTGGCAATCTCTCGTAAGAATACGCCGCTCTTGGTGCAAGGGTCCAGGAACTTCGTGTCGGGACTGCTGAAGAGTTCCTGCGGCAGCATGTCCAGCATCTGGTTGGCCAATTGTGGCGGGGTGAACACCTCATCGTTGCTAAGGTTAGCAAGACATGACAACACGTCGGGGTTGTAATTCAAATGATTATTCATAGTCGGGCAGTTTTAGGTAGTCGGTCAAAGGGTATTCTCGTTTGGGCAGATGCACAAAAGTCGGTTCACCAGTATCTGCAAATAGCAGGCCCTCTTCGCCAGGCTTTGGCTTGTCGTATTCCACATTGCGTAGTAGCTCTGCCAGTTCGAAGTCACGGCGTTTCACTTTGCCATCCATACCGATGAACGTCCATTCACAGAAGGTGATGGGCAAGCCCCCTCCAACCTCCCCCCTAAGGGGAGGCTCTGTCAGCATGGTGAGGGCATCGCCACAGAGAATGTTCTTTTTCAGAAGGAATCTGATGCATCTTGTCAACTCCGACGTGGCCTCTGCGTGTTGATGCTGCTGGTAAGTGTCGAGATATTGATCCAGCAAGCGGTTCCGGCATATATCAACATTGTCGGGCAACAGTTCAACGCCATACATCGAACTGACGGCCTGTGCCGAAGCAAGGTCGTACTCATGGCGATTCTTGGCGTGCTTCCTGTGCACCGCCTCCATCTTTCTGTTAAGGATTTCCACGAGGAAGTTCCCCGTTCCGCAGGCTGGCTCTAAGAAGCGTGAGTCTATTCGCTCCGTCTCTTCTTTCACCAGGTCGAGCATCGCGTTCACCTCCCTTTTGGCGGTATATACCTCGCCATGATCAGCCACGCGCTGCTTCGATATTACCTGCCTTTCCTGTTCATCGTTCGTTACTGTCATTTGGTCGGATTTTAGCGTGAAACGATAAAATGCAGATATAAAGAAAGTGTACCACGTTCACATATACGCTTCGCGCAAGGTATCCGACCAAAGAAACCCGTAACAGATACATATATGGAACGGGTACACCTATATTACAAGGTGTATCCCGATTCCACGAGGCTCTGTTACTATTCTGGTCGGAATTTGCAGAGGCCTCTATAGAATATAGATACAACTATCTATTCACCCACGAAAGTCGCACCGCCACCCGCACTCGGGCATCTTGGCGGTGTTCAAGGGGCAAAGATACGAAAGTTTTTCGACAAACGAAAGAAAAATAGAAAAAAGTTTGGAAGATTTCATGATTCTTGCTATCTTGCACCTGTTAACATCATTATTCACTTAAATTGAAGTTATGGGAATGTATCTGATCTTTCTGGTTTACGGTGTACCGTGCATCTTGTTCCTGCTGTTCTGCCTGACACCATACGGCAAGCAGTGTTTACGTCAGCATAACATACTTTAATTGAATGATAGAATGATATATAGGTTATCCGCCGAGACATCCGAATTGAAGATGGACTCGGCGGATATCATTATACCATCGTCATGTAACAGGCCTGTTTGTTAGATTCAGATCTCACTGTAAAAATAATTCCAAATCACACTCTTTGCTAAAAACCGCCTTGAATCGCCCTAATGCGCGTACTCGGACTTTACAGGCACTAAAGTGGGAGTTTAGTCTATCTAAAGTCCCAGTTTAGTCTATCTAAAGTCGAAGTTTATTTAAGGGTGTGTTTGGGGGTAAATAAAGTGCTTGTATCTTGTTAATATTATTCATAAATTCGTATGTTATTGTTGGTGTCATGGTGTCAAGGTGTCATTGATTTCATAGAGTAATTGAAAAAAAGAAAAAGGTATATATCATGCTGTATATACTTTTTAATCAATCTGTAGAAACTGATGACACCTTGACACCATGACACCACTAAAAGATCTCTGGATTGTGCATGCGCTCAATATCGGCGGCGGTGAAGGCTAAGCCTATGCTCCCCCTCTCAAGAAGGGGGAGTTTTTATTTGAATAAGAACCAGATGACGGGAATGAGCAAGGCGGGCAGAAGGTTGAGCGTCTTGCAGTCCTTGAGTCTGAGGAGGGCGAGGCCGCTGCCGGTGATCAGCAGTCCGCCAACGATCAGGAGCTCGGCCATTAGCGCATTGCTGATGGCTGAGCTTGATATATGGGCGATGAGCCAGAACATGCCTTGCCAGAGAAACAGTACCGGGGCGGCAAGGATCATGCCGATGCCATACGTGGAAGCAAAGACCATCGAAGAGACGAAGTCGAGGGTGGCGTTGGTGAAAAGAAAGGTATGGTCACCTTTCAAGGCTGAGATGACAGGACCAAGCATCGACAAAGGACCGATGCAATAGAGCAGGATGGCAGTGGCAAGTCCGTCGGCGAGACGGCTCTCACCCTTCTCACCCTTCTTCAGACGGTCGACGAGCCGTTTGAACCGTCCGTCGATATCGATAGCCGTCCCCACGACACCGCCGACAGCCAGCGACACGATGAACAGGACAGGGTATTCCGACTGCGAGAAATGCGAGATAGTGGCATTGAGGCCAATGGCCAGCGAAGCCAGACCAAGACCTGTATAGAGTACCTCCTTGTATTTCTCCTTGACACCACGATGCAACACGGTACCGATAATGGTGCCTGCGATGATGGTGACAGTATTGACGATGGTGCCTATCATACGAAGACCACTTTACTGCGGCAGACCTCAACGGGATCGGGTTGGCCGGGAACAGTCTTGACGATACGAATGGAGTTGTCGCCATCTGCCCCTTCTTCCTTGTAGAAGGAGAGCCGGTCGCCCTGATGAGCCTCGGCGACATAGGCGATCTCGAAGCGGCGGATGCGATGGTTGCGATACCAGTCGAGGGGCCAGAGGTCGAGCACGTGCTCGATGTACTTCACGGAGTTGATGTGGCCATTGATGTCGACATCGTTATAATAGGTATCGATGGTTCGCACGAACTCAGCGTCGTCGGTCATCTTCACGCGGCCGCCCTTGTCGATAGGGCACTCCTTGTCTTTGACGATCCATTGGTTGATGGCACCATTGTCGATGGCGAAGATGTCGGTAGGCTGGCGGCTCTCTGTGTCGATCATCGCCCAGATGCTGCGGCCATAACCGTAGACATGGCCATCCTCACCTACTACGCGGAAGTTGCGGCTGGTGAAGTAGCGCATGGCCGACTCCACCCACGTCTCGACACGGAATTTCGTGTACTGCAGGGGCATCTCTTCCATCTCGATGGCGAGGCGGGAGAGCACCCATGAACGATTGATGGACATGAGATACTTCATGCCGAAGCCGCGGGCTGAGGAATGGAAGTCAGCGGCGTTGAGCATGTGGTTGCCGAGATGCCCCATGAAGAGTCGCTGCGAGAAGTCGCAGTGGAAGGGCTCAGCCATGAATTCGTAAGAACCTACTTTATCCATGTTTTCTTTCCATTTTGGATATAAAGTCCAGGACGAAAGGGCCTCTCAGCAAGGCTAATGCCCTGGAGAGTGTACCAGTCATCAGAAGAGGTGAGAAGTGAGGGGCGAGAAGTGAGAGGAATAACGGCCGTGGGATCGTCGAGGAAGGCCTTCATCTCATAGAGGGCAGGCAGGGCCCGTCCCGTCTCGTTGTCGAAGAGCGAGGCATTGTACCACCCTGTGGTGAGACTGCCCGTACAGCCTTTGGCATTTGCCTCGGCATACCACCAGGAGAGCCCGTTGACCTGTGCATGCTTCTTCAGCATTGTGATCAGATCAGCAGTGTATCGACGCTGCCCTTCATGGCTATAGGGATAGGTCTTGGTGTAGTCAAAGGTAGAGCCGTCCACCTTCCACTTCGAGGGATAGCCCGTCTCAACGAGCTGTATCTCCTTGTTGGGAAAGTTCTGCTCCAACAGCGTCAGTCCTTTGTCGAGGTTCGATAGCACACCTTTATAATAGGGATAGTACGAGGTTCCGATGACGTCGTAGTCGATGCCATTCTCCTCGATACGCTTAAAGAAGGCGACGTCGAGCGTGGGGTTGTTGGCACATTGCTCCGTATGGATAATGATTTTAGCCTCTGGGCAGACCTCACGACAGGCTTTGCCGGCAGCTTTCAGCATATTCGTGAAGTTGTCCCAGTGCTTATCGGTATAGCCTTTCCAATCTGAGGTTGGTACGAGATGACCCCCATATTCCTCCCAATCCTCATATTTACCATCGAGATTAAATCCCCACAGCATGCCGAAGCTGATTTCATTACCAGTCTGAATCAAGTCGGGTGTCGCTCCCGCAGTCACCAATGCTTCAAGACATTCCTTCGTGTATTCGTAGACCGTTTCTTCCGGGGGCCAGCTCCAAATAGCCCATGAGGCGGGTATCGTCTGCTTTCCCGGGTCGGCCCATGTGTCGCTATAGTGGAAGTCGAGCATGAAGAAAAGTCCGGCATCCTTAATACGCTTACCGAGCGTCTTCACATACTCCAGATCCTGGCACACATTCTTGTCCTGGTCCTTTGAGGGATCTACAAAAAGCCTCACACGCATCGTGTTCCAGCCTTGCTCCTTCAGGAATACTAACAGGTCAGAAATGTTTTCGCCATCCAGATTGAAATAGGTGGCCTTCTGTTCCTCATATTTCAACAACACGGAGATGTCACCTCCAACATAACGCTGCTGTGCCTGGGCCTGCAAGATGGCAGCCAGCATAACCACCATCATCGTTAGTAGTTTTCTCATATTCCGATTATATCTTTTGAACAGTTTCCTTCTCGCGCTGCTCTAGGAACTCGCTCACCTGTTCCTGCTTGCCACGGGTAACGGCAATACGACCGCTGCGAGTGTACTGCAGCACGCAGCCGAAGGTGTCGAGAGCGCGGTAGAGCGAGATGATATCCTCCGTGACACCATGCATCTGAACGATGACATAGGTGGGGTTCACCTCGATGATACTGGCTTGGAAACGGCGCACGGTACGAGAGATCTCCGGGTTCTCCATCACCATCGGCGTAGAGAGCTTATAGAGTCCTGACTCGCGGATGAACAACTGGTCGTCGGTGAAGTAGTTGGCCTTCACCACGTCAATCTTCTTTTCAATCTGGCGCACAATCTTCTGTATCTGGTCTTCGTCGCTCCAGGCAGTGATGGTATATTTATGTACCCCGGGGATGCTCGAGGCCGACACGTTCAGACTCTCGATGTTCACCTGACGGCGCGTGAAAACGGCCGTCACCTGGTTCAGAATACCAGCCACGTTCTCAGAATAAACCAACAGGGTATATAATTTCTTCTTATTCTCTTCCATATGCAGTAGCAAATTCTTCACTCTTCACTTTTCACTCTTCACTTCTAAATCTCCAACATCATTTTATCGATATCCATACCAGGAGGCGTCATTGGCAGCACATTGTCTTCCTCACGAATGGCACACTCAAGGATAAACGGGCCATCGGTGGTAAGCATCTGCTGAATGGCTGCTGCCAAGTCCTGACGGTCTGCCACGAACCGATAAGAAATGCCGTAACCCTGGGCGATGGGGCCGTAGTCGGGATTCATCATCTTCGTGAACGACTTGCGGCGCATCCAGAACATATCCTGCCATTGGCGTACGTTGCCTAAGTAGTGGTTGTTCATCACGATCATCTTCACAGGTGCTTTCTGCTCCATGATGGTGCCGAGTTCCTCGATACACATCTGGAAGCCGCCATCGCCCATGAAACAGCAGACGGTACGGTCGGGGGCTGCAAACGTAGCACCAATGGCGGCGGGCATGCCATAGCCCATCGTACCAAGACCGCCGCTGGTGCAGATGCTGCGCTTGTGGTGATACTTGAAGTAACGGGTTGCAAACAATTGATTCTGACCGACATCCGTCACGAGGATAGCGTCGTCAGGGGCTTGCTCTGCCACGGCGTTGACCACCTCACCCATCAGCAGCGGGCCCTCCTTAGGATGGATGGCGGGCTCGATGACTTTCGCACGTTCCTTCTCGTCGAGCGGTTTGAAAGAGTCGCGCCATTCCTGATGGTCGTTCTTGTCGAGCAGAGCCGTGATGGCAGGCAGCGATTCCTTACAGTCGGCAATCACCGCCACGTCGGTCTTCACGTTCTTGTCGATTTCACTATGGTCGATATCGAGGTGGATGACCTTCGCCTGCTTGGCATAAGTCTTCAGATTTCCTGTCACACGGTCGCTGAAGCGCATGCCGATGGCGATGAGCACGTCGCACTCCTGCTCCTTCAGGTTCACCGCATAGTTGCCGTGCATGCCCAGCATGCCGACATTGAGCGGATGGTTGGAGGGCAGGGCCGAGAGTCCGAGCATTGTACGGCCTGCGGGGATATCGGCTTTCTCCAGGAATGCCTTCAGTTCGCCCTGGGCATTGCCCAGTTCTACGCCCTGCCCGACGAGTGCCAGCGGCTTCTTAGCATTATTGATGAGTGTCGCTGCCTGACGCACAGCCTCCATATCGAGCTTGGGATATGGCACATAGGAACGGATGAAGTTGACCTTCTGCGGATTATAGTCTATCTCTTCGACCTGGGCGTTTCTGGCAAAGTCGAGAACGACAGGACCCGGACGGCCCGTACGGGCGATATAGAACGCACGGCTGACAGCCCACGCCACGTCTTCAGCATGACGTATCTGATAGCTCCACTTAGAGATAGGCTGTGCCACACCCACGAGGTCCACCTCCTGGAAGGCGTCGGTACCGAGGGCGGAGATAGCCACCTGTCCGGCGATGACGACAATCGGTGTGGAGTCCATCATGGCATCGGCAATACCTGTTAGGGTATTGGTCACGCCAGGACCGCTGGTCACCAGAGCCACACCTACCTCACCAGAGACGCGGGCATAACCCTCGGCAGCGTGAGCGGCTCCTTGTTCATGACGCACCAGGATATGGTCGAAACATTTCTTCTCACCACGTGTATAATCGAACAGCGCGTCGTAGACAGGCATAATCGCACCACCGGGGTATCCGAAGATGGTCTTCACCCCTTCTGCCTGCAACGCCCGCATCAACGCCTTCGATCCTGTAATTTTATCCTTCAGCATTATCAATTATCAATTGTCAATTATCAATTAATCTATGATTCTCACGCCACCCTTGTCGGCCGATGACACACTCTGAGCGTAGGCTCTGAGGGCCTTCGACACCACTCGGTTACGCTTCAGCGGCTGCTGTTCCCGGGCAGCCAGTTCCTCGTCGGAGAGTTTCACATTGATGCTACGGGTCGGTATGTCGATGACGATGATGTCGCCATCCTTGATCTTACCGATATTACCGCCGTTGGCAGCCTCGGGCGAGATATGGCCGATGCTGAGTCCGCTGGTGCCACCCGAGAAGCGGCCGTCGGTAATCAGGGCACACTCCTTGCCGAGGTGCATCGACTTGATATAAGAGGTGGGATAGAGCATCTCCTGCATGCCGGGGCCACCCTTCGGACCCTCGTGGGTAATCACCACGCAGTCGCCGCTCTTCACCCGTCCGCCGAGAATGCCCTCACAGGCATCTTCCTGGGAGTCGAACACCACGGCGGGACCCTCGAAGTGCCACAGCGCCTCGTCTACGCCAGCGGTCTTCACCACACAACCGTCCTGGGCAATATTGCCGAAGAGTACGGCCAGACCGCCGTCCTTCGTGTAGGCATGTTCGAGGTCTCTGATGCAACCGTTGGCACGATCTGTGTCGAGTGAAGGATACTGCTCGCTCTGCGATCCCATCTTAGTGGAGAAGCGGTTGCCGGGAGCAGAGAAGTAAATATGACGTGGATCATCACTCCCCTCACCCATTGGAGAGGGGTCGGTGGTGAGGCTATATCTTTTCATGGCTTCACCTAACGTCATGCCGTCCACGCGGATGGCGGAGCCGTCGATGAGTCCCCCTTTGTTCAGTTCGTTGAGGATGCCGAGGATACCACCGGCACGGTTGCACTCCTGAACAGAATACTTCTGGGTGTTCGGTGCCAGTTTGCAGAGGCAGGGCACCTTGCGGCTCAACTCGTCAATATCCTTCATCGTGAAGTCAGTACCGGCCTCCTGGGCCACGGCCAATAGATGGAGCACGGTATTGGTAGAGCCACCCATGGCGATATCGAGTGACATGGCGTTGAGGAAAGCCTGACGGGTGGCGATGCTGCGCGGCAGCACCGACTCGTCGCCATCCTCATAGTAGGCGAAGGCGTTCTTGACAATCTGACGGGCAGCAGACTTGAACAATTCTATGCGGTTGGTGTGCGTGGCCAGGATCGTGCCGTTGCCGGGCAACGAGAGACCGATGGCCTCGGTCAGCGAGTTCATCGAGTTGGCGGTGAACATGCCGGAGCAGCTTCCGCAGCCCGGACAGGCGCAGGCCTCCAACTCTGCCATCTCTTCATCAGAGACTGTCGGGTCGGCACCCTTCACCATGGCCGTAATCAGGTCGGCATTCTCGCCGCGCCAGCGGCCTGCCTCCATCGGGCCTCCCGAACAGAACACCGTCGGGATGTTCAGTCGCATCGAGGCCATCAGCATGCCGGGCGTCACCTTGTCGCAGTTCGAGATACAGATCATGGCATCAGCCTTATGGGCGTTGACCATATATTCCACGGAGTCGGCGATGATGTCGCGGGAGGGTAGCGAGTAGAGCATGCCATCATGACCCATGGCGATGCCGTCGTCGATGGCGATGGTGTTGAACTCGGCTGCATAACAGCCCATCTTCTCGATCTCCTCACGGACAATCTGACCTATCTCATGCAGGTGGGTATGACCCGGCACAAACTGTGTAAACGAATTGACAATGGCAATGATAGGCTTGCCGAACTGCGCTTGTTTCATACCTGTGGCCACCCAGAGGGCACGGGCCCCAGCCATTCTACGGCCTTCCGTGCATACTGCACTTCTCAACTGATGCTTCATCTGATATTCTGTTGTTATTCTGTTTAATTTCCTGAAATTAGCTGCAAATTTACATTAATTCCTCCAAATAGCCAACTATTTCGGGATTTTTTCGTATTTTTGCACCAAAATAATGATAACTCATAACAAATAATAAGGAATGAAAGCAAAACTACTGACAGCGTTTCTGGCAGCCGTCACGACGGTTTCCGCCCAACAACGACAAGAAATCACCCTCAGCGACAACTGGAGTTTCTCCCACGACCGACAGACATGGGAAAGCGTGTCCGTGCCCCACGACTGGGCCATCGCCGGACCCTTCGACAAGAAGTGGGACCTGCAGATGGTAGCCATCGAACAGAACGGCGAGAAGGAGGCCACCGAGAAGAGCGGGCGCTCTGGTGCCCTGCCCTGGATTGGTGAGGGTCACTACCGCCGTACCATCCACATCCCGGCCGACTGCCCACACGCCGAACTGGTGTTCGACGGTGCCATGGCTGAACCTACCGTCAGCCTGAACGGTCAGGAGGCGGGCTACTGGGCCTATGGCTATAACACATTCCGGGTGGACATCACGCCCTATATGAAGGCGGGCGACAACCTGTTGGAGGTAGACCTGAAGAACGTGGAGGAGAGTTCACGCTGGTATCCCGGCGCCGGCATCTACCGTCCCGTGAAACTTGTGCTGACGGGCGAAGGCTGGATAGACCCGTGGAAGACCTTCATCCGCACTACCGAACTCAACGGTAATCAGGCGGTGGTCGACGTGACCGTCGGCTGTGGCAGCCCCCTCGACGGCGGTCTGGGCTTCGACGTGGAACTGCGCGACGCTCAAGGCAAACTGGTGGGTCATGAACATTCTTCTGAGGTCGATAATGAAGGGTGCAGCCAACTGCGGTTTACCGTCGACCAGCCCCATCTGTGGACACCCGAGACCCCCTACCTCTATACCGCCCATATCATGTACATGCAGAACGGTCAGCAGCTCGACAAGGTGACTCAGAAGTTCGGCATCCGCACGGTAATGGTGTCGAAGGAGGGCGGCTTCCAGTTGAACGGCGTGACCCGCAAACTGAAGGGTGTCTGCCTGCACCACGACCTCGGCCCCCTCGGTGCTGCCGTGAACAAGGCGGCCCTCATCCGCCAGATCAAGATGATGAAGGCGATGGGCTGCGACGCCATCCGCACCTCCCATAACATGCCCTCGCAGATGCAGATGGACATCTGCGACTCCCTCGGCATGATGGTGATGGCCGAGTCGTTCGACATGTGGCTCTACCCGAAGTGCAAGAACGGCTATGCCCGCTTCTTCGAGAAGTGGTGGTACGACGATATCGAGCACCTGATACTGGCCAACCGCAACCACCCCAGCATCGTCATGTGGTCGATAGGCAATGAGATTCCCGAGCAGGGCAATAAGCAGGGGCGCGAGTGGAGCGAGAACCTGCAGGAGGCTTGTCACGGCCTCGACCCTACCCGCCCCGTCACCCAGGGACTCGACCATGCCGAGGCTTCCATCAAGAGCGGCGTGGCCAAACTGATGGACGTGCCGGGGTTCAACTACCGCGTACATAAGTATCAGCAGAACATCGAACAGTTGCCACAGGGATTCCTCCTCGGCTCCGAGACGGCCTCGACGGTCAGCAGCCGAGGCGTGTATAAGTTCCCCGTCAAGGTCACCGACAACTCACAATATGCCTCCTGGGCACCGACCTACGATCCCAACGCCATCAAGAAGGCCGACGGCCAATGCTCCAGTTACGACGTGGAATACTGCTCGTGGTCGAACCTGCCCGACGACGACTGGGTGTGGCAGGACGACCAGCCGTGGGTCATCGGTGAGTTCGTGTGGACAGGCTACGACTATCTCGGCGAGCCCACACCCTATGATGAGTACTGGCCCTCGCGCTCCAGTTACTTCGGCATCTGCGACCTCGCCGGACTGCCCAAGGACCGCTACTATCTGTATCGGAGCCGTTGGAACAAGGACGAGCACACCATCCATCTCCTGCCCCATTGGACCTGGGGCACCAGCAAGAAAGAGAAAGGCAACCGCATCGGCCAGGTGACGCCCGTCTACTGCTATACCGACTATCCCTCGGCTGAACTCTTCGTGAACGGCAAGAGCCAGGGCAAGGTGACGAAGAATCCTGCCGAGCGTCTGGATCGTTACCGCCTGCGCTGGAACGATGTGAAGTATGAGCCGGGCGAGTTGAAGGTGGTGGTCTACGATGCCGAAGGTAAAGCCGTCGGCGAACAAACCGTCCGTACTGCCGGCAAGCCCACCGCCCTCAAGCTCGACGTCTGGACGGAACACATGGAACACATGGGGTCAGGAACACCTGTGTTCTCGCCAGAACACATTGTTCCTGACCCCGTGTGTTCTCTCGCCGCCTCTGGCTCCGACCTCGCCTTCATCACCGTCTCGCTGACCGATGCCGACGGCAACCTCATCCCCCAGGCCGACGACCAGCTGACCTTCGAAGTCACGGGTGCAGGCTCCTTCGAGGCCGTCTGCAATGGTGATGCCACCAGTCTTGAGTCCTTCCGTCAGCCCACGATGCGCCTCTTCAACGGCCAGTTGGTGGTCATCGTCCGTGGCAGCAAACAGCCCGGCACCCTCACCCTGAAGGTCACCGACACCACGCTGGCCCTCTCTGAGACCATCGATATAATAGTCGGAGAATAGAAAACTGTCACTCAAATTATTAACGTTAGCGTTTGGCTATAGGCGAACGGTTGTTTGAGTACAGCCAAACGGTAGTAAGGATAGGGTAAAACCCCTGTGCTCATACCTGGTAACCCCTATAAACAGGCATCATCGTCCCTGTTATCAGGCATCTGCAACAACGTAAGGTGCCACCTCTCTCCGAGTTCTCTGGCTCCTTCCTCCGACATTCAGAAAGTCGCATGGTCGCATATGCGACCGTGCAACCATTCGGGGCGCAAAAGTGCCTGACCCCTTTGCGCCCTGCTTGCCCTAAAAACTATCATCTGATGCGGTCGTACCATTCCTTCAGGACGCCGCGTGGCGTGCCGTGGGAAACAAGGGCGTCGAGGGCCTCACGGGCTTCACGCTTGCGTCCCAGAAGGAGCAGAAGGTCGACCTTTGATACCGTAAATCCGGCATTGGCGGGCTTCAAGCGGATGGCCTCGCCCCAATCGAAGAGGGCCACCTCGTACTGCTGCTGCTCTGTCTCGAAGGCGGCACGGGCGGCATAGGCATCGGCGCTGTCGGGGAACATCTGGACGATATGGTTCAGCTCGTCCATCGTGTCAGACTTGCGCCCCATCTTCTGCAACACATGAGCCAGACCAAGACGAGCCTCGAGGTGCAGGGGCTCTATGGCGAGAAACGCGTCATAGTCGGCCTTCGCCTGACCATAGTGTTTCTGTCGCTCATGGACGTAGGCCCGGAAGAAGAGGGCCGCGAGGTTCTTCTCGTCGGCACGCAGGATGCGACCATACTCCGCCAGCGCATAGTCCCACCGCTCCAACTGGATGTCGGCCTCCGCCTTGCGCAGACGGAGGTCGATGTTGTTGGGGTCTTGCTTGAGGCTGGCGCTGAGCACCTCCAGGGAGTCACGCCATTGTTGACGTGTTAGAGATTGAGAAAAAGAGGAAAGAAGAAAATGGGAAAGAAATACCGCAGTCAGCAGCACACGCCATTTCCCATTTCCTCCATCTCTCATTCTCTCTTTTTCTTTACTTCTCATTGTCTCATGATATAATCCACGATCCACGATCCTACCTCACGGGTGCCATACTTGGCTCCGCCTTCTACTTGGATCTCGGGAGTGCGGACATGGGCATCGAGCGAAGCATTGACGGCCTCACGGACGAGGGCGCCCTCCTTGTTCAGACCGAAGTGCTCGAGCAGCATGGCGGCGGAGAGTATCTGTGCCAAGGGGTTGGCGAGATTCTGACCAGCGGCCTGAGGCCATGAGCCATGAACGGGCTCGAACAGCGGCGTATGCTCGCCCAACGAGGATGAGGGCTGCAAGCCCATAGAGCCCGTGATGCAAGAAGTCTCGTCGGTGAGGATGTCGCCGAAGGTGTTCTCCGTCACGATGACATCGAAGAACCGGGGATCTGTCAGCACACGCATAGAAGCGTTGTCGATGAACATATAGTCGGTCTTCACCTCGGGATACTGTGGTTCCATCTCCTGGGCGATCTGTCGCCACAGACGGGAAGAGGCCAGCACGTTGGCCTTGTCGACCACCGTCAGGTGCTTCCTTCTGGTCATAGCCATCTCGAAGGCCACCTTCAGGATACGCTCAATCTCGGGGCGGGTGTAGATGTCGGTATCGTAGGCCTTGTCGTTGTCCTGATACTTCTCACCGAAATACATGCCACCCGTCAGCTCACGGATCACCACGAAGTCGGCACCACGCAGCAGTTCGTCCTTCAGCGGTGACTTGTGGAGCAGACAGTCGAAGGTGGCTACGGGGCGCACATTGGCAAAGAGCCCGAGTTTCTTACGCATGGCCAACAGGCCTGTCTCGGGACGTACCTTCGCCGTCGGGTTATTGTCATACTTCAGGTCGCCCACGGCAGCGAAGAGTACTGCATCTGCACGCATACACACCTCGTGAGTACTTTCGGGATAAGGATCGCCCACCTCGTCGATGGCATGAGCACCGCAGATGGCAGGCTCGTATTCAAACTCGTGGCCGCATTTCTTGGCAATCGCGTCAAGCACAGCCACACCTTGTTTCATAATCTCGGGGCCGATACCATCGCCCTCAAGAATCGCAATCTTTAATTTCATATCTTAATCTCTAAACTATAAACTATCAACTTGTTCATTCTCATAGATGTTCAACATCTTAAACGTCGCCTTAATGGCGGCCTCCGTCTGGTCGGCATCGAGACCGCGGGTGCGGATGATCTTGCCGTTGTCATTCCAGGTGATGACCGTCTGCACGAGGGCGTCGGTTCGTCCGCCCGGGGGGATGGTGACGGCGTAGTTCTGCAGGATGGGGAACGTGCGGTTCAGGTACTTCTTATAAATATAGCGCAGCGACTTCACGAAGGCGTCGTACTGACCGTCGCCCGTGGCGCTGGCCTCATACTCCTGACCGTTGATCTCGACTTTAATGTTTGCTCCAGGCTTCAGACCGTAAGCTGTTGAAACAACATAACTTACCAACTTGACATTATCCTCTGGTGCGTCGTGCTTCAGCACGTCGCTGACGATGAAGGGCAGATCGTCTTGAGTGACGCGCTCTTTCTTGTCGCCCAGTTCTGTGATGCGCTGGGTGACGCGACGAGTCTGCTCCGGAGTCAACTCCAAGCCGAGTTCCTCTAAATTCTTGATGATGTTCGCCTTGCCGCTGTTCTTGCCGAGGTCGTACTCCCGGCGACGACCGAAGCGCTCAGGCACAAGGGCGTTCTGGTAGAGGCCGTTTTTCTTGTCGCCGTCAGCATGGACACCGGCCACCTGCGTAAACACATTGTCGCCGATGATCGGCTGATTGGGCGCAACGGCAATACCACTATAGCTCTCCACCAGACGGGAGATGTCGTTGAGTTTATCCTCGCGGATGTTCGTCTTGGCGTTGAACTGGTCCTTCAGGATCACTTGCACACTCGACAGCGGCGCATTGCCACAACGCTCGCCCAGACCGTTCACCGTCACATGGAGTCCCTTCGCGCCGCTAAGCACGGCAGCGAGGGAGTTAGACACGGCCAGGTCGTAGTCGTTATGGGCGTGGAAGTCGAAGTGGGTATCGGGATAGCGCTTCATCATCTTACGGAAGTACTCGATACATTGCAGGGGGTTCATAATGCCAAGCGTGTCGGGGAGCATGAAACGGCGGATGCCGATGTCGCAGAGGGCATCCATCATCTGATAGACATAGAAGGGCGAATCCTTCATGCCGTTCGACCAGTCCTCGAGATAGAGGTTCACGGTCATGCCCTTGCTGCGGGCATATCTCACCGTCTGGCAGATGTCCTCGATGTGTTCCTCGGGCGTTTTCTTCAACTGTTCCTGACAATGGCGCAGCGAGCCCTTTGCCAACAGGTTGACGGTCTTACAGCCACAGGAGTCGATCCAGTCGATGCTCTTGCCACCGTCGATGAATCCAAGTACCTCTACCTGGCTAAGCTTGTCGATCTTCTCGGCAAAGCGGCAGATCATACCGACGGCCTCCTTCTCCCCTTCCGACACGCGGGCCGAGGCCACCTCGATGCGGTCTACGTTCAGGTCGTCGAGGAGCATGCGGGCGATGATGAGCTTCTCGTGTGGCAGGAAACTGACACCGCTGGTCTGCTCGCCGTCGCGCAACGTAGAGTCCATGATCTCTACAAAGGGTTGCAGGCGTCGATACTGTCCTACTTGTTCTGCTGTTCCCATAGTTCTGTCTTTTCTTTGTTCTGTACGAGGAAGTCGATGTCGTCGAGCCCGTTCATCAGGCAATGTTTCTTGTAGCCGTTGATATCGAAGTGCTCGCTGTGGCCGGTGGCCTTGTTGGTCACGGTCTGCGCGGGGAGGTCGACCTCCACCTCTGTCTTCGAATCAGCCTTGATGCTGTCGAAGAGTTCCGTCAGGAATGCCTCAGACACAACTACCGGCAGCACGAAGTTGTTCAGTTCGTTGTTCTTGTGGATATCGGCAAAGAAACTGCTGATGACCACTCTGAAGCCGTAGCCAGCGATGGCCCAGGCGGCATGTTCACGGCTCGATCCAGAACCGAAGTTCTTGCCTGCCACGAGGATACAGCCCGAGTAGCGGGGGTCGTTGAGCACGAAGTCCTTGTTCACGGTGCCGTCGCTGTTGTAGCGCCAGTCGCGGAACAGGTTGTCGCCAAAGAAACTCTCCTCACGCGTCGTTGCTTTCAGGAAACGAGCGGGGATGATCTGGTCGGTGTCCACATTCTCTAAAGGAAGGGGCACACAGGTGGATGTTATAACGTTGAATTTCTGTTTCATATTTATTGTTCAATCATCAATGCTCAATCAAATCATCTCTCTGGGGTCGGTGATGACACCTGTGACGGCAGCAGCGGCTGCGACGAGGGGACTTGCCAGGATGGTGCGGGCACCAGGACCCTGACGACCCTCAAAGTTACGGTTAGAGGTCGACACGCTGAGTTTACCGGCAGGAATCTTGTCGTCGTTCATGGCCAGACAGGCCGAGCAACCTGGCTGACGAATCTCAAAGCCCGCAGCCTCAAGCACCTTGTCAAGGCCTTCCTCTCGGATCTGACGATCCACAGCCCATGAGCCGGGAACGAGCCAGGCAATGACATCTTTCGCCTTCTGACGACCCTTCACGATGGAGGCAAAGGCACGGAAGTCCTCAATGCGGCCATTGGTGCAGGCACCAAGGAACACGTAGTCCACCTTCTTACCCAACAGTTTCTCGCCGGGCTGGAATCCCATGTAGTCCAGTGCTTTCTGGAAGCCCTGCTCAGGCGACTTGGCCTGGGCAGCCGTCTCAGGAATGTTCTCCGTAATCCCGATGCCCATGCCGGGGTTGGTTCCATAAGTGATGCGCGGTTCGACATCTTCCGCCTTGAAAATCAACTCCTTATCAAACACAGCATCGTCTCCACTCTTCAATGTCTTCCAATAGGCAACGGCCTTATCCCAATCATCACCCTTCGGGGCGAAGTCACGCCCCTTGATATAGGCGAACGTGGTCTCATCAGGCGCGATGAAACCGCCTCTGGCACCCATCTCGATAGAGAGGTTACAGAGCGTCAGGCGACCCTCCATCGATAATGTTGTAATGACATCACCGGCATACTCCACGAAATAACCAGTAGCGCCTGAGGTCGTCAGTTGTGCCATCAGATAGAGGGCCACGTCTTTCGCTGTTACACCCTTACCCAACTGACCGTTGATGGTGATGCGCATCGACTTCGGCTTCTGCTGAAGGATGCATTGCGAGGCCAATACCATCTCCACCTCTGAGGTTCCTATGCCGAAGGCCACGGCTCCCATCGCTCCATGCGTCGACGTATGCGAGTCGCCACAGACAATCGTCATGCCTGGCAGAGAGAGTCCTTTCTCAGGTCCTACCACGTGGATGATACCATTGCTCTTATCCATCATGCCGTAGTGCGCAAGTCCGAACTCAGCGGCATTCTTGGCCAGCGTGTCCACCTGTTTCTTGCTCACGGGGTCCTCGATGGGTTTGTCTTGATCGTGCGTCGGCGTATTATGGTCAGGCATACAGAATATCTGTCCCGGGCGGAAACACTTCAGTCCACGGGCACGCATTCCGTCGAAGGCCTGCGGCGACGTTACCTCATGACAGTACAGCCGATCGATATACAACTGTGTCGGACCATCCTCCACCTGCTGAACCACGTGCTTGTCCCAAATCTTATCAAATAGTGTATTCATCAGTCTTCTTTCTTAAATTTATTGATACAGTCGATATATGCCTCGACAGAAGCCGTCACGATATCCGTGTTGGCACCGAAGCCATAGTAAAGCGAACCGTCGTACTCCACCTGCATGTGAACCTTACCCACATCGTCAGAGCCCTTCGAAATGGCCTGGATGGTGAACTCCTTCAGTGTCATCTGCTTCATGATGATCTTCTTCAGCGCCTTGATGGCGGCATCCACAGGACCGTTGCCCGAGGCAGCAGCCTCAAACTTCTGTCCGCTGATGTCAAGCCCGATGGAGGCCACGCTCTTCACACCCTTACCAGTGGTCACCTGCAGGAAGTCGAGACGTACAGCATGGGCGTCGGCCATATCGGCACCAGCCAGCATCAGCACATCAGCATCGGTCACCTCCTTCTTCTGATCGGCCAATGACAGGAACTTCTCATAAATCTTGTCGAGTTTCTCTTCCTCGAGGTCTACGCCGTTCACGTGCAGACGGTGCTTCAGGGCTGCACGGCCACTGCGGGCGGTGAGCACGATCGAGTTATCGTCGATGCCCACATCCTTCGGGTCGATGATCTCGTAGGTATGCACATTCTTCAATACGCCATCCTGATGGATGCCACTTGAGTGAGCAAAGGCATTACGACCCACAATGGCCTTGTTCGGCTGTACGGGCATGTTCATCAGACTCGAAACCATACGGCTGGTCGGATAGATTTTCGTGGTGTTGATATTCGTGTCGATGCCGAGACCCTTGTGGCACTTCAAGATCATGGCGATCTCTTCGAGCGAGGTGTTACCAGCCCGCTCACCGATGCCATTGATGGTCACCTCCACCTGTCGGGCGCCCGCCATCACGCCGTTAAACGTGTTGGCTGTGGCCATGCCTAAGTCATTGTGACAATGGGTCGAGATGATGGCACGGTCAATGCCGTCGACATGCTCTTTCAGATACTTAATCTTCTCATAATACTCCTGCGGCAGACAGTAGCCCGTCGTGTCGGGGATATTTACAACTGTTGCGCCAGCCTTGATCACAGCCTCTACCACACGGGCGAGGTACTCGTTGTCCGTGCGGCCGGCATCCTCGCAGTAGAACTCCACGTCGTCGACGAAGCGCTTGGCATACTTCGTGGCAGCCACAGCCCGTCCGAGAATCTCCTCACGGGTGGAGTTGAACTTGTACTTGATGTGCTCGTCGCTTGTGCCGATACCCGTGTGGATGCGCTTGTGCTTGGCATACTTCAGGGCGTCGAAGGCCACGTCGATATCCTTCTCCACCGCCCGCGTCAGGGCACAGATCACGGGCCACGTCACGGCCTTTGAGATTTCAATCACCGAATTATAGTCTCCGGGGCTCGAAATGGGAAATCCTGCTTCGATCACGTCCACGCCCAACTGCTCCAGGGCCTTTGCCACCTGAATCTTCTCTACGGTGTTTAACTGGCATCCGGGAACCTGCTCGCCGTCGCGCAGGGTTGTGTCGAAAATAAACAATCTGTCATTCATCGTCTTGTTTGTTTTTATTAATGTTGTTAATATGTATTCTGTTCTCTTGAGATGTTTGTTTAAAAATTAAGCCCTTCACACTCGGAAGTGAGAAGGGCTCTATATCGTTTCGTATGTTTCTTACCTTATTAATTATATATACGCCTTATCACTTCCGCCTGCTCCCTGCAGTCGAATAATAATCAGGCCACCCAGTAGATTAAGATTCATCATACTTTTCTTACATTTTCTCGTTTTCGGCTGCAAAAGTAAACATTTTCATTGTAACCAACAAATATTTTGTCACTTTTTTGCCCAAAACTCTTTCTTAATGTCATTTTTTAACAAAAGAAACCGCTGATTCTATGAGAGTCAGCGGTTTCTTTATTAAATGCCCTTTGAAATTTTTGTCGTTAGCGTTTGCCTATAGGCGAACGGTCGTTTGAGTATAGGCAAACGGTTGTTTGAGTACAGGCAAACGGTAGAAAGGATAGGGTAAAACCCCTATGCTCATGCCTGTTAACCCCTATCAACAGGCATCACTATCCCAGTTAACAGGCATCATCAACAACGTAAGAAGGCATCAGCAACAACGTTACAAGGTATCCCTACCAAGGGTGCAAGGCTTCTATGGCACCAATCCAAAACATCCTTTCTGTATTGAAGGGATGTTTTTAATTTAAATCTAAACTTTTTTATTCAGGGAGCTATCTCTGTCGCACTGTAGTTAATTTTCAGGGCATAGGACTGTTGCAAAGCCTGTTTTACATCACTGACGAGTCCCATAGGAGCACGACGGTCAGCCCTGAAACAAACGGTGAGACGTTCGACATTCTCTGGTGAGAGTTTGCTACGAATAGCACTGATGTGTGCCGGAATATCCTCTGGCGACACAATGTCACCATTGAGTTGCACCAGCCATTCCTGCGTATTTGACAGACCTATATATATATTCACGATGGCAGGATGACCCACGAGCTTCTTCACTTCAGAACCAGCAGGCACCTCGAGACGAACCTTCACCTCGTCGCTGCGCATGTGAGTGACAATCATAAAGAAGAACAGTACCGTGAAGATAAGGTCAGGCATCGATGCCACATTCAATGAGGGCACCCCATGACGACGACGTCCCAAGAACATGCTACGCATAGGTCTCATGGCATACCTCCTTTCTTAGAGGTAAAAGATTCACTGATACGCTGGGGATAGTAGTCATTGACCAACGCTCGTTCGTCTGACGTGAGATGACGGTAGCTCTTGCCATAGTGCGTTTTAGCATACTGCTCGCGCAGCTGATGATAGGCAGCGACGATGGCATTCTGCATACGGAAATAGGCTTCGTAAGTGGTGGCACGGTCTGCCTGAATGGCAACGACGTGGTCGGTTCTATGGACGGAAGCCATAGAGACGACGGCCTCGGTCAGTTGCTGACAGGTTAGAGGACGGTCGTTGCATGTGAGTTGGTCGTTGGCATCGAGTGCAACACGCATGACGAGATCCTGGTTGACGTCCTGTGGCTGTGCGTTCTCCATGGGAGGAGGAGCCATCTGGCGCAAGAGACCCTTGTCCGTGTCCATCGACGATGTCACGAGGAAGAAGATCAACAACATGAACGAGATGTCTGCTGTCGATGTGGTGTTCAGCTCTGGAATCTGCTGACGAAAGCGCTTATGAAACATCCGATGATCAGGAGGGTTGCCGTATAGATAAACATATCCGTAGCCTTCAGCCAGAACACGCTGGTATAAGGCTTACCGTTAGTCATGACTGGCTCAGAGGATCCCAAGAGGAACGTAACAACGAGACAGAGAAGCAGGCCGATGATAACACACCACCCTATCCTACCCGCTGGCACACGGTTGACTATATCGTCACCCTTACGACGGGTACGCATGCCATGCCACACGCTATAGGCTGTCACCAGCAGGGCGGCAACCAGCACAATGTACATCAGCCAAAGCATCACATCAGCAAAAAAAGAGGAAGCCAGACTACCCATGTTGAGATTTAACCTTTAGACTTTACGCACTAAGCATTATGCTTTAAATTACCTTGGGATTTATATTCCGTAATCAGGTCGAGGAGCGTGATGGCAGACTCTTCCATCTGAGCCGTCAGACGCTCGATCTTCGAGAGGATATAGCTATAGAAGAGCTGTAGGATGAGTGCCACGACAATACCAAAGATGGTCGTAATGAGTGCCACCTTCATACCACTCGCCACAATCGTAGGGCCGATATCACCCGCCTGTTGAATCTGGTCGAAAGCCATCACCATACCAATCACCGTACCGAGGAATCCTAACGACGGTGCCATGGCGATGAAGAGCTTGATCCACGAGCAGCCCTTTTCAAGGTTGGCAGCCTGCAGACCGCCATAGTTCGTGATGGAGCGTTCAATGGCATCCATCGACTGGTGGATATGCAACAACCCCTGATAACACACACTCGCCACTGGTCCACGGGTGTTGCGACAGAGGGCCTTCGCACCTTCCACATCGTCTTGTTTGAGACGACTCTCAATGTCCTCCATGAGCTTATGGGCCTTGATTTCCGAAAGCGTCAGGTAGATGATACGCTCAATGCAGAAGGCAAGTCCTAACACGAGGGCAAGGGCAACAAGCGACATGAATCCCGCATTACCGTCAATAAACTTCGTCTTCAACTGTTTGTGGAAACCTCCTTCCTCGACGTCAGCCTCGGCATCATCCGCCAGCATAGCCTCTGTAGCCAGAGAGTCGGCAATCGCCAATGAGTCGTTTGCCACGACAACAGTGGAAGACACACTGTCTATAGGAGAATCTTTTTGAGCTTGGATGGCTTGCGAGAAACACAGCAAACCAATTAATGTAAACAGAATAGATTTCATAAGTCCCATTCTATAATAAACAGGATTCGCTTGAAGGCGTTTTGAACCTGTTATTCCTGCGGAGAGAACAGGATTCGAACCTGCGAACCAGTTTTGCCGGTTACACGCTTTCCAGGCGTGCCTCTTCAACCACTCGAGCACCTCTCCTTTTTGAATTGCGACTGCAAAGGTAATCATTTTCTTTGAACTATAAACTTTGAACTTATATCTTTATGATTTGTTAACTATAGATGAAAAATACGCGTCGCATTGGCAGTAGTCACTGCATTCACGGTATCCTCACTAACACCATAGACCTCAGACAGCTTGCGACACACATGAGCCACAAAGGCAGGTTCGTTGCGCTGACCACGCATGGGTACAGGAGCCATATAGGGAGCATCGGTCTCAAGAACAATACGATCCAAGGGGACAACTTCTGAAAGGGTCTCTGGCAACTTCGATTTCTTAAATGTCAGCACACCACCGATACCCAACACAAAACGGTCGAAGTGTAACAGTTCCTGAGCTTCAAGCACATTGCCTGTGAAACAATGGAACACACCACCGGGCAGGTCACCCTCATATTTCTTTAAGATATGTATCATCTCATTCTGCGCTTTCCGGCAGTGTATCATCAACGGCAACTGCAGTTCAACCGACCATCTTACTTGTTCCTCAAATACCTGTAACTGAGCTTGTTCAAACTCTCGACTCCAGTAGAAGTCGAGACCCACTTCACCGATGGCGATAGCCTCACGCACCGCGGGGGCTATTGCCATCAGGACCTCACGCCAGTCAGCACGCACTTCCTCTGGATGGAGACCAAGCATGGGAAAGCAGTAGTCAGGATAACGGCGACAAACCTCCATCACCGACTTACAAGACTTCAGGTCGATGCCTGGCACGCCAACAGCCTTCACTTCAGCCTCACGAGCCCGCTGTACCACAGCATCGAGATCCTCGCGAAACTCCTCTCCGTCCAGATGACAATGCGTATCGATCATGACTGACGTTTCATCATCGCTGCAGCATAGGCCTTCAGAATAGCCTTCCGCTCCTCGCTCACACTCACTTGATCCATATAGGTCTTGGCACAGGCATAACACTCATCTATCTTCTGCTCGCACAACTGACGGATACCTATCTCGTCGTAAAGTGCCGTCACAGCCTTCACCTTCTCTTGACGGTCGAAGTTCTTTGCCTCAATCCATCGGGTCAGTTCTTCTTTTTGCCGGGCATCAGCACGGTTCACGGCATTGATAAGCATATAGGTCTTCTTGTTCGAAGTGATATCACCACCAATATTCTTGCCAAACACCTTCGGATCACCATACACGTCGAGCAGGTCGTCCTGCAACTGGAAGGCAAGGCCTATCTGCTCACCAAAGCCATAGAGATTCTCCTGATCCTCCTTCGAAGCATCGGCCAGGATTGCCCCGATCTTCAGGGCACAAGCCAGAAGCACACTCGTCTTTAGGCGGATCATCTCTATATATTCCTCTTCCTTGACGTCATCACGTGTCTCGAACTCCACGTCAAGTTGCTGACCTTCACCAATCTCATAAGTGGTCTGCAAGAACGTTTCGAACACATCTTTCAGTTTGTCCACTTCACAGGCCTCTACACGTTCAAAGGCCTGTAGCAGCATGGTGTCACCAGAGAGGATGGCCTGATTGGCGTTCCATTTCTTGTGCACCGTCTCATGACCACGACGCATATCGGCTTGGTCCATTAAATCGTCGTGCAACAAAGTAAAGTTATGATAGGTCTCCAGTCCGATGGCCTGCGACAGGATGCGTTCTGGGTCATCCTTAAACAGATTGTAGCCCATCAGCATCAGCACTGGTCTAACGCGCTTTCCACCCAATGAGAGCACATAACGGATCGGTTCATACAACGAGGCTGGCTGGCGGTCGTACGCCAGATTGGCGAGTGCCTCGTTCACTTTCTTCAACAATTCTTCTGCGTTGTACATATCTCTTACATTAATTATATTACAAATTAAACACCACAGGGATGCAGACTTTCGTTCGACATGGCTTGGCATCCATCAGTCCCGGTTGCCACTTCGGCATCATCCGCAACACACGCAGCACCTCATTGTCACAGGCTCTGTTCAGATGTTCTGTCAATTGGAGGTCTGTCACACTGCCGTCACGGTTAACGATGAACTGTGCCACAACCCTGCCCTTCACCTGTTGTTGCTGGGCAGAGGCGGGATATCTTAGATTCTTCGTCAGCCACTTCATAAACTCAGCGGCCCCACCAGGGAACTGTGGCAGATCCTCTACCACACGGATATCCACAGGAGCATCATACATATCGACCACCTCGGGCTGTTCCTTTTGTTCCTGATCCTCTGGAGGCTCAGGTATCTCTGATTTCATCTCTTCCGTGATATCAGGAGCCAATTCTACATCATCCTCCACCAGTCTCAGCTCTTCACTCTTGGGCTGTTCAGGCACCTTTTCTTGTGGCAACATCATGGGGATCTCATCCTTGTCACGCTTCAATGGCTCCAGTTCCAGTTCGGCTTCCAGATCGTCATCTTGCTCGAAGAAAGCCCAGCCAGAGTCGCTGCTGTTCCATTCCAAAGCCACAAAGAACAGGGCGAGCACAACGATGAGTCCCAGAAGGAACCCCTGCACCCGTTTGCTTTCAAGGTCGGCCTGACGACTTTTCTTCTCTTCCATAATAAATACGGCTTTCTTCCGTTTATTAACTGAATGGTTATGCAAAGGTAAGAATAAATTAAGAATTAAGAATTAAGAATTAATGGATAAGAATTAAGAATTATTTCGTAATTTTGCACCCGAAACAGAAATTTTAAGATGTTAAGTAGATATAGGAAGATAGAGGAAGATAGCCGTCTGACGACGACGGAAGATAGAGGACAATACTCTGCAAGCCATCATCCTGCAGCAAAACTATTGTCCTTTATCTTCCTCTATCTTCTTCTATCTACTTCCATCTACTCACAAGAAAGCGAAACCGCCTACAATTTCCTCCGTCTGCCCGTGAGTGCCCATGTGGCGGCCTTGGGTGGTGAGAACATCACCATCGTCGATGACGACGCTACCGTCATCTTCCACAATCCCGCATTGATAAACGGTGTCAGCGACCGCACCATCAACCTGAACTACATGACCTACATGGAGGGGGCGAAGACGGCCAGCGCTGCGTATGTCAAAGGTATTGGAGACCGTGGCACATGGGGGGTCACCGGTCAGTATATGGACTACGGCACGATGAAGGAGACAACAGCTGAGAACATCGAGCTGGGCACCTTCTCCGCCCGCGACATCGCCATCGGAGGCTCCTTCGCCTATGCCCTTACCAACACCCTCAGCGGTGGCATCACCGCTAAGGTCATTTCCTCACATATCGCCGGTTACAGTTCCCTGGCCGTAGGCGTAGACCTGGGTCTGAATTATTTCGACGAAGAGCGTGACCTCAGCCTCTCTGCCGTCGCCAAGAATCTGGGTGGACAGGTGAAAGCCTACGATGATACCTTTGAGCGCATCCCCCTCGACCTACAGGTGGGTATCACCAAAGGTCTGGGCAATGCCCCCCTGCGTTTCTCACTCACCATGAGTCGACTCAACAACTGGAACGAGGCCTTCGGACGCCACCTCGCCGTAGGAGCCGACATATTGCTCTCCCAACAGATCTACGTGGCCATCGGTTACAACTTCCGTCGTGCCAGCCAGATGAAGATCAGCGAGAGCGACGGCTCTTCGTCCCATGGGGCAGGCCTCTCCTTAGGGGCAGGTCTCTCTTTGGAGCGTTTCAAGCTCCATGTGGCCTACGGTAAATACCACGTCAGCGCATCATCATTATTATTTAATATCTCATACACATTATGAAGAAGATTACTATTGCTATCGACGGCCACTCCTCATGCGGTAAGAGTACGATGGCCAAGGACCTTGCCCGGGAGGTAGGTTACGTCTATGTTGATACGGGTGCGATGTACCGCTCCGTCACCCTCTATGCCCTCCGTCACGGACTGTTCCTCGAAGACGGTAGCGTCGATACGGCTGCCCTCGAGCAACAAATGCCGCAGATCCATATCTCGTTTAAGTTCAACCCAGAGACTGGACGCCCCGACACCTATTTAAATAATGAGTACGTCGAACAGGAGATTCGTTCGCTTGAAGTCAGCAATCACGTCAGCCCCGTTGCAGCCATTCCCTTTGTGCGCACCGCCATGGTGGCACAGCAGCAGCAGATGGGCAAGGACAAGGGGGTCGTGATGGACGGTCGCGACATCGGCACCACCGTATTCCCTGATGCCGAACTGAAGGTATTCGTCACCGCCTCGGCACAAGTCAGGGCCCAGCGCCGTTACGACGAGTTGAAGGCAAAGGGGATGCCCGCCGACTTCGATGATATTCTGAAGAACGTTGAGGAACGCGACTACATCGACTCCCACCGCGAGGTGTCGCCCCTGCGCAAGGCCGACGATGCACTCGAGCTCGACAACTCCAACATGACCATTCCCGAACAGAAGCAATGGCTTCTGGATCGTTTCAACGAAAGAATCAACCAAAATTCATAGCATAATGAGAAAACTATCCATTACCTTAACCCTGGCCTTAGGCACAGCCTTGGCCGCACATGCTGGTGGTCTGATGACCAACACAAATTATCACATAGCCTTCGACCGTATGTTCGCCCGCGGCGCCAGCACCGAGATCGACGCCGCCTACTCGAACCCCGCAGGTCTTGCCTGGGGGCACGAAGGTTTCCAACTCTCACTCAACTTCCAGAAGCCCTGGCAGAACCGCGACATCGAGGCCAGCATTCCCGGCTATCTGGGTTCCAATTTCGACAAGAAGTACAACGGCGTAGCCTCGGCGCCCATCGTGCCGGCCCTGTTTGCCTCCTACAAGAAAGACATGTGGGCCTTCTCTGCGATGATCGGCATCGTGGGTAGCGGTGGCTTCGTGAAATACGACGAGGGCATCCCCATGTTCGAAGTACCCATCCGTGCCCTGCTGGCACAAGCCGGCATGACGCCCGACAAATACAACTACAGCGCCAACATGAAGGGTAAGCAGTACATCTATGGCGGACAGCTGAACATCACCCGCAAGATCAACGACAACTTCTCGGCGGCCATCGGTATCAGAGCAAATTACTACGACGGATACAACCGTGGATTCGTCAACGCGAATATGACGGCCGTTCCCAATTCTATCGACCTGATCGACCTGCAGCTCGACTGCATCCAGCGCGGCTGGGGCTTCGCACCTATCGTCAGCTTCGACTACCACAACGATAACCTGACCGTCAGCGCACGCTATGAGTTCCGCACGAAGATTGCCACCGAGAACGACACCCGTACACTCTCTGCACGCATCAAGAACACCGACCCCGCAACGGCTGCCGCCATACCTTATATCGAAGGGGCACTCGCCCTGCAGCAGTTCGGCGACAAGGTTGCCACCTATCAGGACGGTGCCGAGACACGCTACGACATGCCCTCTTTGCTGGCTGTGGCTGTCGGATACGACTTCACCCCACAGCTCCGTGCCGCCCTCGAGTACCATTTCTTCGACGACAAGCACGCCAAGATGGCCGGCAACCGCCAGAAGACACTGACCCACGGCACGCACGAGATTCTGGCAGGTGTCGAGTACGACATCAACGAGAAGTTCACCGTCAGCTGCGGTGGTCAGCGTACTGACTACGGACTCTCCGACGACTACCAGCAGAACACCTCGTTCGCCTGCGACAGCTACAGCCTCGGCCTCGGCGGCGCCTGGAACATCACCGAGAAGATGCGCCTGAACGTCAGCTACTTCTGCTCGCTCTACAGCGACTACAAGACCGCACCAAAGGCCAAATACAACGGCACGCCCTACACCGGCACAGAGACCTACAGCCGCTCGAACCACGTCATCGGCGTCGGCCTCGACTACAAGTTCTAAGCCATAAACCAACACCAACAGAAAATCCCCGCCACCTGACGGGGATTTTTTAGTGCTGGGGTCAGGCCCCAGCACTAAGTTTTGGGGCCTGACCCCAGAGGTAAAATTTATCCGCGGGCTTCGGCGGCTGACTGGTCGACGGGCTCGTTATTGATGTTCACTTCCTCGATGACCGTGATGGTCAGCGTGGCGGAGATCTTCGCATCTGCCTTTAAGCTGACGGTGACGACAGCCTGGCCCGGGGCAACGGCAGTCACCACACCGTCGGAAGATACCTTCACGATACTCTCGTTGCCCGACTTCCATACGACCTCAATGTCCTTCAGCTCAGCGGGCTGGATGGCGATGCCGAGGTTCAGACTTTTCCCTACGGCCACTGTAGTAGAGGCTGTGGTGCCGCTGTCGCTGGTGAATCCGGTAATGGTGACACCCTCCACCTTGATTTCCGTCTGCGGCTCGTCATCCTTCTGCGTCTGGTCATCCTTCTGCGGCTCATCATCCTTCTGCGGCTCATCATCCTTGTCGCC
>JAFTFO010000017.1 GCA_017449495.1 Prevotella sp.
GCCTGCATGCTGCCCATCGCTGTCAGGGCCAGCACGAAAAGAATCATTTTTTTCATTGCAATTGTAGTTTAGTTTAATGATGAAAAAAGCGTGCAGCCTTGATTGACTACACGCTTTCTTAATATACTGTTATTACTTAACTTCCTCGAAATCTGCATCTTGGATGTCTTCGGGCTTCGGGCCTTCCTGCTGAGTCTGCTGCTGACCACCCTGATAGGTGTCGCCACCGGGCTGGCCTGCTGCACCGCTCTGCTGGTACATCTGCTGTGAGGCAGTCTGCCAGGCAGCGTTGAGGGCTGCGATAGCAGAATCGATGGCTGCAACGTCGCCAGCCTTGTGAGCATCCTTCAGCTGCTGGAGAGCCTGCTCGATGGCGGGCTTGAACTGAGCGGGGATCTTGTCGCCGAGTTCGTTCAACTGGTTCTCAGTCTGGAAGATCATCGAGTCAGCTTGGTTCAGCTTGTCGACACGCTCACGCTCACGCTTGTCGTTCTCGGCGTTCTGCTCAGCCTCGGCCTTCATACGGTTGATCTCGTCCTGAGACAGACCAGATGAAGCCTCGATACGGATGGCCTGCTCCTTACCAGTGGCCTTATCCTTGGCAGATACCTTCAGGATACCATTGGCATCGATATCGAAGGTCACCTCAATCTGAGGAATACCACGACGGGCGGGTGCGATACCTGTCAGGTTGAACTGGCCGATAGACTTGTTCTGAGCTGCCATCGGACGCTCACCCTGCAGCACATGGATGGTTACCTCTGTCTGATTGTCAGCTGCAGTAGAGAAGATCTCGCTCTTCTTGCAGGGAATGGTTGTGTTGGCCTCGATCAGCTTGGTCATCACACCGCCCATAGTCTCAATACCCAGTGTCAGCGGGGTCACGTCGAGCAGCACGATGTCGCCTACACCACCTTCCTTATTCAGGATGGCACCCTGGATAGCAGCACCTACGGCCACCACCTCGTCGGGGTTCACACCCTTTGAAGGCTCCTTACCGAAGTAGTTCTTGACGAGTGTCTGCACGGCGGGGATACGGCTTGAACCGCCAACGAGGATCACCTCGTCGATATCGGCTGTGGTCAGCTTGGCATCAGCGATAGCCTTCTGACAGGGAGCCAGACAAGCCTGGATCAGGTCGTGGGCCAGCTGCTCGAACTTTGCACGGGTCAGGGTCTTTACCAAGTGCTTTGGCACACCTGCTACCGGCATGATATACGGCAGATTGATCTCCGTAGAAGTAGAGCTTGACAGCTCGATCTTGGCTTTCTCGGCAGCCTCCTTCAGACGCTGCATAGCCATCGGGTCGCTCTTCAGGTCGGCACCCTCGTCGTTCTTGAACTCCTGTACGAGCCAGTCGATGATCACCTGGTCGAAGTCATCACCACCGAGGTGGGTATCACCATTGGTAGAGAGCACCTCGAACACGCCACCACCGAACTCCAGGATAGAGATATCGAACGTGCCACCACCGAGGTCGAAGACGGCAATCTTCATATCTTTGTTAGCCTTATCGACACCGTAAGCCAGAGCGGCTGCTGTAGGCTCGTTGACGATACGCTTCACATTGAGACCTGCAATCTGTCCGGCCTCCTTGGTAGCCTGACGCTGAGAGTCGGAGAAGTAGGCAGGAACGGTGATGACGGCATCCGTCACCTCCTGTCCGAGGTAGTCCTCGGCAGTCTTCTTCATCTTCTGCAGCACCATAGCCGAGATCTCCTGCGGGGTGTACTTGCGGCCATTGATGTCGACACGGGGATAGCCGCCCTCATTCACTACAGAATAAGGTACGCGAGAGATTTCCTTCTCGGTCTGCTGCCAGTTCTCACCCATGAAACGCTTAATAGAATAGACGGTATTCTTCGGGTTAGTGATGGCCTGACGCTTGGCAGGGTCACCGATCTTACGCTCACCGTTGTCAACAAAACCAACTACGGAGGGAGTTGTGCGCTTGCCCTCGCTGTTGGCGATTACTACAGGCTCGTTACCCTCGAAGACGGCAACGCAACTGTTCGTAGTTCCTAAGTCAATTCCAATAATCTTTCCCATAATTCTTATTTATTTTAATTAATATTTGCTGTTTAATCCTTGGCTTATGCCAACCCCTTATCAGGGGACTTTAAAGGATAAAAATCCGCTAATTGAGAGAGCAAACCACGTGCCAAAACGGTTTTTATCGATAAAAAATGCAATCTTCACGTCATTTTGGCATAAATTATTTTGTTATATTTCAAAATTATGCTATCTTTGCACTCAGAATTCTTTATATTAACGATCGTAAGTAATGAAAAAAGCTTTTTTGACTACGTGTGTGGCATTTCTCTTTCTGACAGCCACCGCTCAGGAGAATTCATACATTGTGAAGACTCGTGGGGCTAAGAAGAAAGCACAAATGGAGTTGGTTGGCGATTCCCTTCAGAACCTTGAGGATGAGACAGCCCGCGATTTTATCAGCGACAATTTCAGGTTCTACAGTCTCTGTGACTGGCAGGAGGGCATGAAATTCATGGTGATGCCTGAGAAGTATGACCTGGTGGTGAAGACATTTGCCGATGCCGGTACGGGTAAGGATGTGAGCAGCATGTCGCTCCGCCACAAGATTATGATTTACAAGGGGCATACGGAAAGCTCCGACGGTCATCATCGTGTGAACTTCTATTGCCCGGACAACGACAAGGACTATTACTACGAGATCCCGAGCGGCTCGTTCGACGACTACTGCTATAATAAGCTTGGTGTGCCGACACTGGCCTACTTAGGCGATGTGGATATTGCCCGTGAGAAGCTGATGGGCAAGACGATGTACACGAAGTCGCAGTATTATCGGATTGATACAGAATACGATGGCGACGGTTTCCAGGATGTCGTGGTCGACAAGGACATGGAGGTGAAGGTGACCGCTGTGGGTGTTGGTACCCGTGCTTTCCCGGTGAAGATCATCGTTGAGGACAGAAACGGTAATGAGTTCTATCAGAATGTGGCCATCTCGAAGACCAACAGTGGTATGCGTGACGATGAGTTCATCATGGACAACGCCAAGTATCTGTTCGGCAACTCCTTCGAGTTAGTGGATGACATTATGGCAGTTAACAGCTATAATTATAAGGCCTACATTGGCAGAGTCATCCATACTAAGTATCCGACCACGATGCTGAACGAGGCCACCAAGAAAGTGCAGAACATTCCGCGTATGATTGGCTATCAGATTGAGGATATCAATCCGCATAAGAATGACACGAAGTTCACGGTCAAGCTGAAGAATACCATCCTTGGCTCTTACTTCTATAAGGATGTGACACTGGATCAGAAGAGCATCTCAGGTACCTCGAAAGACTTCGAGAAAGAGCCTGATGACTATTTCTCCTATCTCTTTGCCCCAGGTCCTGGCCGGAAGATCGAGACTACAGAGGGTAGCCGAGGCATGATCCGCATGGGTCACGTCAGCCCGGGCTTCAGCGAGGGTGAGGTGATGCTTGCCGCTGGTGAGCCTGACGATGAGAAACATGGTGAGAACGGTGTATATACCTGGGTCTTCAAGCGCTCTGGCAACAAACTGTTGTATGTGGATTTTAATGGCTCTGGCGTTGTGGAGAAAACCTATACGAAGGATGGTCCAAAGCCGAAGACAACTGCTAAGCGTCGTGCAACGACTGTGAAGAAGAAGCGCTCGTCTTCCAGCTGGCAGAATGGTAAGGGCACTCCCCTCTAAATGACTGACAGACTGTCATAGTTGGCATGATAAAAGAAAGCCGCTCCTTTAGCAGGGGCGGCTTTCTTTTATCATGCCAACTGACCTTATTTGTCCTTTAAGGCTTCCATAATCTTGGCCTCGATTTCCTCGCAGAGCTCGGGATTGTCCAGAAGTAATGCTTTGGTGGCATCACGACCCTGGGCGAGTTTCGACTCTCCATAGGAGAACCAAGAGCCACTCTTCTTGATGATGTTGTATTCGACACCGAGGTCTACGATCTCGCCCACCTTCGAGATACCCTCGCCGAAGGTAATCTCAAACTCTGCCTTGCGGAAGGGAGGTGCCACCTTGTTCTTCACAATCTTCACACGGACCTGGTTGCCGATAGGCGTATCGCCATCCTTCAGGGTGGTCACCTTGCGGATGTCAAGACGGACGGAGGCGTAGAACTTCAGGGCATTGCCGCCAGTAGTGGTCTCGGGGTTGCCGAACATCACGCCAATCTTCTCACGCAGTTGGTTGATGAAGATGCAAGTGGTCTTCGTCTTGGAGATGGTCGAGGTGAGCTTGCGCAGGGCCTGGCTCATCAGACGAGCCTGCAGTCCGACGGCGGAGTCACCCATGTCGCCCTCAATCTCCTTCTTCGGGGTCAGGGCTGCCACAGAGTCGACCACGATAATGTCGATGGCACTACTACGGATGAGCTGGTCGGCAATTTCCAGTGCCTGTTCTCCATTGTCGGGCTGGGAGATGAGCAACTCATCTACGTTGACACCCAGTTTGGCGGCATAGAAACGGTCGAAGGCGTGCTCTGCGTCGATAAAGGCTGCAATGCCACCAGCCTTCTGGCACTCTGCGATGGCGTGGATGGCCAGCGTGGTCTTACCAGAGGACTCCGGACCGTAGATCTCGATGATGCGCCCCTTGGGATAGCCGCCTACGCCGAGGGCGGCGTTCAGACCTATAGAACCCGTGGGGATCACCTCCACATTATCTATTTTCTCGTCGCCGAGTTTCATAATACTACCTTTGCCGAAATCTTTCTCGATTTTCGACATAGCGGCCTGTAATGCCTTCAGTTTCTCCTGTTGAGGGGTCAGTGTCCCCTCTTCCTTTTCTTTTGCCATAGCTTTTAGAAATTTAAGTGTTAATAATTATAATTCGAGATCGCCGTCGAACACTTCGTGCCAAGGCAGACCTTGTTTGTTCAGTTGCTCCATGAACGGATCGGGATCAAAGTCCTCTACGTTCCACACACCCGGTTTCTTCCAGAGGCCCTTCACGAACATCATCGCACCAATCATGGCTGGTACGCCCGTCGTATAGCTGACACCCTGCATGCCTGTTTCCTTGTAGGCCTCCTGGTGCTTACAGTTATTATATATATAATAGGTGTGCTCCTGACCGTCCTTGATACCACGGATACGACAGCCGATGCTCGTCTCGCCCTCATAGTTCTCACCCAGATCCTGGGGATTGGGGAGCACAGCCTTCAGGAACTGCAGTGGAACGATCTTCACCTTGGCAGAACCAGTGCCGTCGGCTAACGGGGCTTCATATTCGATCTCGTCGATACGACTCATGCCGATATTCTGGATTACGTCGAGATGCTTCAGATACTGTTCGCCGAAAGTCATCCAGAAGCGTCCCTGCTTGATAGTGGGATAGTTCTTGACCAGTGACTCCAGCTCTTCGTGGTGCAACAGATAACTCTCACGGGGACCGATGTTAGGGTAGGTGAGGGGCTTGTGAATCTCCAACGGCTCCGTCTCTATCCAGTGGCCATCCTTATAGTAGAGTCCCTTCTGGGTAATCTCGCGAATATTGATCTCGGGGTTGAAGTTCGTGGCGAAGGCGTGGTGGTGGTCACCGGCATTGCAGTCGACGATGTCGAGATAGTGAATCTCGTCGAAGTGGTGCTTGGCAGCGTAGGCCGTATAGACGCCGCTGACGCCCGGGTCGAAGCCACAGCCGAGGATGGCTGTCAGGCCAGCCTGCTCGAAACGGTCTTTGTAGGCCCACTGCCAGGAGTATTCGAAGTGGGCCTCGTCCTTCGGCTCGTAGTTGGCCGTGTCGAGATAGTTACAGCCACAGGCCAGACAGGCCTCCATGATCGTCAGGTCCTGATAGGGCAGGGCGAGGTTGATCACCAGTTCTGGCTTGTAGTCGGAGAAGAGCGCCTTCAGTTGCTCCACGTCGTCGGCATCGACCTGAGCCGTCTTGATATCCATATTGTAGCCCGCCTTGTGGATGTCGTCCACAATCTTGTCGCACTTGGCCTTGCGACGGCTGGCAATCATAAAGTCTGTAAATACATCAACATTCTGGGCAATCTTGAATGCCGCCACCGTTGCGACGCCTCCGGCGCCAATCATTAATACTCTTGACATAATTATTATCTTTGAACTTTAAGGTGCAAATATACGAAGATTTCCCCGAATGAGCAAACTTTTGCCTCCTTTTATTTGGCTTTTAACTTTTTTCCCCTGTTTACTTTTTTTATTTCACTTCTTTTTGTTACCTTTGCAGACAAATTACAAACAATTTAATAACTCAAATACAATTTCAAAATGTCAACATTAACGATTGCTATTGTCATCGTATTCTGCATCGGCTATCTGTGCATAGCCCTTGAGAGTCTGACAAGAGTCAACAAGGCAGCCATTGCCCTGCTGATGTGTGTGTGCTGCTGGACCCTGTTGATGGTGGGGCCTGCTCCTTATTATCCCGCTGTTGCCGATGGCGACGTCATCCATCACATTGCCGAGGTGATTGAGCACCATCTGGGCGATGCCGCAGGCACCCTCTTCTTCCTGATGGGTGCCATGACCATCGTCGAGATTGTCGACTCCAACGGTGGATTCAACTTTGTGCGTGACACGATGAAGACACGGTCCAAGCGTAAGCTCATGTGGCGTATGGTCTTCATGACTTTCTTCCTGTCTGCCATCCTCGACAACCTGACTACTTCAATCGTGATGATCATGGTGCTTCGTAAACTCGTCCAGAGCCGGGGCGACCGTATTATCTATGCGGCCCTTGTCGTCATTGCAGCCAACTCGGGTGGTGCCTTCTCTCCCATTGGCGACGTGACGACTATCATGCTGTGGATCAAGGGTGTTATCACTACACAAGGCGTCATCACGGAGATATTCATTCCGTCGCTCGTCTCAATGCTTGTGCCAGCCTTCATCCTGCAGTATCAGCTAAAAGGTAAGTTTGATAAGGAACAGAACCTGCCCAAGGCCGAGGTGAGTCAGTTCACGAAGGCTCAGCGCGACACGATCTTCTGGCTCGGCGTGGGTGGTCTCTGCTTTGTGCCCATCTTCAAGACCATCACTCATCTGCCCCCGTTCATGGGTATCCTGCTCGTACTGGGTGTGCTCTGGACCGTTACGGAGATTTTCCATTATAACACAGCTGAGGATGACACGATGGCCAAGCGTGTGAGCGATCTGTTGTCGAAGATTGACCTCTCCACCATCATGTTCTTCCTTGGTATCCTGATGGCTGTTGCCGTGTTGCAGGAGGTTGGCGTACTTGCCATGCTTGGCTCAACACTCGACGAGACTTTCCAAGGCAACCATTATCTCGTGACGGGCATCATCGGTGTGCTCTCGTCTATCGTCGACAATGTGCCGCTCGTAGCAGGCTGTATGGGTATGTATCCCGTTGAGGCTGCTGGTGACCTGGCTATTGACGGTATCTTCTGGCAACTGTTGGCTTATTGTGCCGGCGTGGGTGGCTCGATGCTCATCATCGGCTCTGCCGCTGGCGTGGTTGTCATGGGCCTGGAGAAGATTACGTTTGGCTGGTATATGAAGAAGATCACATGGGTGGCCTTCGCAGGCTATATCGCTGGTATCTTCGTCTATTGGCTTGAACGTACATTCATCCTTGCTTGATGCTTTCGCGTACCTATTTTATAATATAAATGGAGGCCTTCGTTAAACATGGGCCTCCATTTATTATTTTCGTTCACATGGTATCCATATCCAGAAGGTGGAGCCGTGGCCTTCACCTTCGGAGGTGACACCGATGTGGCCGTTGCAGCGCTCGACGATATTCTGACAGATAGAGAGACCGAGACCAGTACCTTGCACAAAGTCGTTCAGCTTAACGAATCGTTCGAACACGCTTGCCTGCTTCTCCTTGGGGATGCCAGCACCTGTATCGAGGCAGTAGATCGTAAGTCCGTCGGTCTCGCTGCTGCCGTCGAATGTCACGCGACGATCCCAATGGTAACCTACCTTGATAAATCCTTCATGAGTGTACTTCACGGCGTTAGTGACGAAGTTCGTGAGTACTTGCTGCACACGTCCTTTGTCAAGTACGGTTGGACATGTGGGGTAGGGATTGTCTTTGATGAACTCAACGCCCGGTTCCTGTACTCGCTGGGCGAGTGTCTGGCAGATGTCGTCGAAGACCGGTGAGAAGTCTACTTCTGCGGGCTTGATGGCAAGTGCCTGCCCCATTGACGACGCTTCGAGGATATCGTTGATGAGGCGCATGAGCATGTCGCAGTTGTTCTGGATGATGCGGATGAACTCCATGCGCTCCTCTTTCGTGTCGATCATCGGTAACAGGTCGCTGAAGCCGACGATGGCATTCAACGGCGTGCGTATCTCGTGGGTCATGTTGGCCAGGAATGCACTCTTCATACGACCGGAGTCCTCTGCACGGCTGGTCTCTTGCTTCAAATTCTGTTGTGCCTCCATGAGGTTTGTCACATCACGGGCCACGCCGTAATAGGAGACTATTATACCGTCTTTATTACGCTCCGGCACACCGCTGAGAGCATACCAGCAGGGCTTGGGGTTCGCCGGTAAGTGTTTGAAGTGGTGAATGGCATTGAAGTCTTCGCCACGCTGTATCATGCCGATGAGGTTCTGGTCAGCCTCTTCCCGCCCCTCTTCAAACATGTCGTTTATATATTCGTCACGGCTTATCGTATAACCTGTTGTGCGGAGCGACCGGGAGAAGTTAATCTGACGGTTGACAAGGTCGAACTGCCATACGAACATGTCTGACTTCTCCAACAGATACTGCAGACGGTTCTCGTATTCGTTGATCGTCTTACCTGCCTTCTCCATTTCCTGGTTGTGACGTAACTGCTCGAGGTAAAGGCTGCGCTCGTCAGTCATGTCACGGGCAGTGAGTACATAGTATTTCACATTCTCGTCATCATCACAAATGGGATTGATACGCAATTCGATGTGTTTGTCAAGGCCGAGATCTGGTATGATAGTATGCTGACATATGTGGAGTTGCTCATGGCTGTTATGGGAATCTTGGTCCTTAAAGAAGGTAAAATCGAAGAGCTGTGTCTTGAAGAACCATGACTCATTCTCCTCCGTAATCCCACAGAGTTCACGCATGTTGTCGTTGAAGTCGATGAGGTTGCCCTCGCCGTCATAGAACGACATAGCGATGATATTGGTCTCGAAGGTCTTCATGTACTTGGCGCTTAGCTCGCTGTTGACACGCTCTTCATCGATTTGTGAGGTGATGTCGCGGACGGTATTGGTGATAAAGCGAGGCTTGTCACCTTTGTATTCAAGGCTTGCCAGTCCACTAAGCCAGATCCAGTGAGGCTGTTCCTGCGAACCGATGTTCAGTCGCTTGGTGTAGCGTGCCTGTTGGAGCTTGCCGGTCACCAACAGGTCGAGCTCCTTCTGGAAATCTTCTTGGTCTTTGGAATCGATTCGTGGCATGAAGGCATCTCTCACCAATTCTCCTTCTGGTAGTAGCTGACCGTGAATATTGTGGATGCGCCCCGTTACGATATCAATGGTAAATACATAGTAGTTTCCCATATTGAGCGCCTGCTCCATGATGTTGTTCAGGTCTTCTGTCCGATGTACGGCCATCCTTACTCTGGCACGGACCAGACGGGTCATCAGCACACCAATGATGACGGCGATGATGGTACCGGCAAGCACGATGAGGGCGATCGGTGACGTGTCGTCATGGATACGCTCAGGGTGGAACCATTTGTCACGCAGCACTTCAAGATCGCCGCTTTGTTCCAGACGAGCGTATTCATCGTCGATGGCGTCGATGAGCTCCTTGTCGTAGCCCACGATGCGGATTTCACCGTCGGGGATGTCAATGGGATCGACAATCATCGTGTCTATGGCCAATTCCTTCTTCTTCCACATCAGTGGTCCCTCGCCCCAGATGAAATATTGGTATCGTCCTTCGCTGATACCAGCCAGGGCCTCCTTGGGTGAACGGTAGAGGATAGGGATATCCAGATGGCGCTCGTCCACAATTCGGGTAGCGGCATAGTCGTTGAGTTTGAGTAATAGTGTGTCTTTGGGTGTGAATTCGTCGAGCTTTGTGATCTTGCGGGCATCGGCGGCTGAGACAAGCTGTAGCTTGTAGTAATTCAGGATATTGGTCGAGCGGATGTAAGGACGGCCGTAAAAGCGATAGGAAGGGTCGATGATCACGTCGGCATCACGACGCTCAAAGGTCTGTGCCGCCTCGCTCCACTCACGGAGGATGATGCGATACGGGATATCGAGCTTCTTGAAGATGGTCTGCAAAAGCTCTATGTTATAGCCTGCTGGCTCCCCCTGGTCGTTACTATATTCGTAAGGCGGGAAATCCCAGTCACTTGCGATGATGACCGGATTATCCTTGGTGTAGCTGACATCGAGTTGTGCTTGTACTGGCGATGCTATGAGCAACGTCAACAAGCTTGTCAGGAGCAGGGAATATATATGTCTGATCATAATGCTATGTCCTTTCTATTTCGAGTGCCTGACAAGGAATGGAGAACCAGACAGTGGTGCCCTTACCCTCGTCGGACTTGATGTTAATAGTGCCGTTGAGTCGCTGGATGAGCTCGTAACAGATGGAGAGACCGAGGCCTGCACCATTGTTAGCACCAGTGACGAAGCGTTCAAAGATGTTACCCAGAGCCGACTTGTGGATACCGCAGCCAGTGTCCTCGACGGAGACAACAAGGTGGTCGCCAAGGTAGTCGTAGCGTACTGTGACAGAACCCTTTTCGGTGTACTGCACGGCGTTGGTGACAATCTTGTCGATGATGATTCCTACGTTTGTACTGTCGATCTCAAGCATCAGCTTGTTAAAGGAACTGTTGACGGAATACTCGACATCAGTCTTTCTCATGTTCGCCCAAACTGCCTCGCATTGCTGGGTGATGGATAGCGTGAAGTCGACGGCACGGGTATTGAATTCGATCATGTCGGCGTCGAGCCTTGAGAGGAACAGAATGTCGTTGATGAGCTTGAGCAGCTTAGCGGAGTTCTCCTTGATCTCTTGGATGAATACTACCTCATCTTCCTGGCTGTGCTCCATCTGGAAGAGTTCTGCGAAGCCTACCACCGTGTTCAATGGGGTTCGTATCTCGAAACTCATGTTGTGTAGGAACGCATTCTTAACCACCTCAACCTCCTGGGCACGCAGAGTCTCTGCTGCCAGTTTCTCTTCGATGGTCTTGATTTCGCTGATGTCACGACACATGCCAAAGTATTCCTTCAGTTCGCCCTGATCGTTGTAGACGGGGATGAAATTCAGTTGCAGATGCAGTTGCCCGCCACCGCCTTTCTTTCTCAAGGTGGTCTTTATATCTGCATGGATGGGCTTTGTCGTGAGGCTGTCCATGCTCTTGATGATGTTCAGCGCACGGCGTCGCGAACTGTCGTCAACCAAGCTGAGAGCACGTGTCTGTGTTAACTCGAACTCCACATGGCTGATGTTGCTGTAAATGATCAAAGTGTGAGTCTCATGGTTATAGTGTGCCATGCGGATGCCTCCAACATTCATCACATAGTCGATGTTCCGGATGTAGTGGTTCATCTCGTCGTTGCTTTGCTGCAACTCACGGGCATTTTCCTTGATCTTCCGGTATGACATCGCGACCTCTGTCACGTTACGGCCTGTACCAAAGATGTTCAGCAGGTTACCTTGACTGTCACGTACAGGTACTAATTTTAATTCGTAGAACATCTTCGAGCGTTTCAGGTGCTGGGCTAAGGCACGGTCATCATCAGGCGTGAATATCTGGGTGATGTGCATGGTCTCAAACGTGTCGAGGTCGATATCCTCCATGCCTAATACGTCTTTCAGGTGAATGTGCTCTTGTATCAGGTTATCTTTGTTTGTGTGGATACCGTGAAGAGCCTTGTCGTTCATGTCTATAATGTAGCCTTCGGCATCGTACACTACCATGTCGATCATGGCCGTATTGAATACAGCCTGATAGCGTATCATGCTGTCCTGTATACGTAACTGGCGTTCCCGTTCGTTGGTGATGTCTACTCTCGTGCCAAGGATATCTGTGGGCTTGCCATAGCGATTGCGCCGAAGAACACCGATGTCGACGTTGTAATCGCGCTCAACATAGTGGGCGTTCTTGTATTCCTTGATTTTTAATGTGATGTTGGCAGAGTCCTTCCGCTGATAGATGACGTCGTCGAGGGACTCTCGGAGTGTATCGTAATCGGTCTGACTGTAACGGGTCACCATTTCATGTAGATGGAGTGTCTGCGTGGTCTTTCCGAATTTGTTAAGCCATTCGAAGGTCTGGGGAAGGACATGGTAGACCCACAGACCGATCTCACTGGTGCTGAGTATGAGTGAGAGACGGTCGTTGCTCTGACGGATCTCACGTGTCATCTGGCGCTCACGGATACGGTAGAAGGCATAGTAGGCCAGGAATGCCAATGCAAGTGCTGCTAACACGCCGGCAATGTTCCATACCCATGCCGGAATGCCGGTGTCGGCATGCTCTGGATAGAACCACTTGTTGCGGATGGTCTCTAACTCATCGTTACTACGGAGTTCTGTATAGACACTGTCAATCTGATCAAGCAGATGCCGGTCTTTCGACATGAACTTATACTCTCCGGCAGGTATGTCGATGGGGTTGATGGTCAGATTGTCGGTCTTATATTTCCGCATAAGCCATTTCAGCGACATGGTGTTCCAGATAATCACGCCCTGCTCGTCGGTGCGGAGCTTCTGGATAGCTTCTTTCATGTCGTCGTATGCCTTGATGTCTTTCGTCCACCCTTCGTCCACAATCATGTGGTGGCTGAAACTACCTTCATGGACGATGACGAGATGCCCCTTCAAGTCCTTGCCTGTCCGCAGTTCGACATGTGAGGACAGCGGTGATACCACACTATGGGTAAACAACTGGACGATGGTGTTGCTGTAGAGGGAGTTTCCTCTGGAGAACGATGCGTCCATACGGAGCATCAAGTCTGACTTGCCACTTTTCAAATCGGCCTGTGCCTCGAGGGTAGGCTTTAACTTAACGATGTAAGGGATGTTGAGCCTCTTGAAAATCATTCTCAGCAGGTCGATATTGTAGCCGTCGGGCTCGCCATTCTCGTTGAGGAACACGTATGGCCATAGGTCCCAGGCATCCTCATAGACCAGTGGATGCTCTTCTGTGAACACCTTGGTGCTGTCTGCCGTCTGGGCTGCTATTGTTAATGGGAAGATAGAAGTAAAAAGAAGCAGTACCGCCATCAGGCAGCAGTTTCCCTTTATCTTCATATATCTTCTTCTGATTTCCTTCATCTTCTTTTCACCTTTCCTTTTTCACTTCCTCGCATGGTATCCTTATCCAGAATGTAGATCCCTGACCTTCGCCTTCAGACTCGACACCGATATCACCATGACAGGCGTCGGCGATGGCCTTACAAATAGAGAGGCCGAGACCCGTACCTTGTACGAAGTCGTTCAGTTTGACAAAACGTTCAAATATCTTTTTCTGGTATTCCTTGGGGATGCCTGTACCTGTGTCTTCACAGTACAGATACAGGTGGCCATCCTCATATCGGTAACCAACCTTGATATGTCCTTGATGGGTGTATTTTACAGCGTTGGTAACGAAATCGGTGATGACCTGCTGGATGCGCTTGTCATCGAGGATCGTTATGAAACTGCTATACGGATTGTCCTTGATAAATTCTACAGACGGCTCCTGCACTCGCTCCTTCAGCGACTCACAGATGTCATCGAAACTCTTAGAGAAGTCCACCTCGGCAGGCTCAATGCTTATGCCGCCTGCGTCGAGCGACGAGATGGCGAGGATGTCGTTGATGAGTCGCATGAGCATGTCGCAATTGTTCATGATGATACGGATAATCTCCTGCTTCTCCTCTTGGGAAGTCAGCATGGGCAGCACGTCGGAGAAGCCTACGATGGAATTCAGAGGTGTACGGATCTCATGGGTCATGTTGGCCATGAACACTGACTTCAGACGACCAGAGTCATTGGCTCGCTCCGTTTCCTGCTTCAGCCTCTCCTGCTTGTTGATGAGATCATTGACATTTCGTACAACGCCATAAGAGCCCTCCAGATGGCCGTTCTCGTCAAAGTAAGGTGTGCTGTCGACAATGTTCCACTGCAGGTCTTCACCCTCATGGAAGAAGGGATGCATATAGGTAACAGTAGTGCGAGGCACATCGAAGTACTTCTCCGGCTCGATGAGTCCCTGCCGGAATGGGCTGTCGACGAAATGGTCGATGAGTGTGTCGAAATCCATCTGACTCTCTGGGGTACCGAGGGTCTTGAAGAAGTAGCACTGCCGCTTGGTAAACGAAGTTCGGAAGAACCGCATGTTACAGGTATCCATCAGATACTGGATTTCGTTCTCGTACTGCTGGATGGCCTCGTTGGCTAAACGTATGTCAAGGCTGTTCTTCTTGTTCTGCAAATAAAGCTCACGCTCTTGGCTGACATCACGGATAGAGAAGGTGATACAATAGAGTTCGCCGTCATCCTTGTAGATGGGGTGGACACGCATCTCCGTATAGCAGTTGACACCTCGCTCGATAATAATACTCTTTGTACAGAAGTAGAGTTCCTCTACGTTGCGATTGTTCAGCAGGTCACGGAAGGTGGGCATGTCGAACAACGAGTTGTTGTAGTAGTACGGATCCTTTTCTGACTGGAAGTTCAGAATCTCGCGCATCTTCTGGTTGGTCGTGAGCAGACGACCATCCTTGTCATAGAAAGCTAAGCCGGTGAGCGACTGCTCGAAAATCCGGCGATACTTATCTGCCATCTCCTGTTCGTCCCTCTCCATCAGGATCTGTTCCGTACGGTCTGTCAGTGTGCAGAAGATATGTATGGGTCGGATACCGGCGTTAGCATATTCCGCAATGCCCCGGTCTTCCATGTAGCGCCATTGGCCAAGTTTCTGGATGCCACTGATATCCCAACGGAAGATGCACTCATCCGTCTCTTTCTCACCACTTATCAGGCGCTTGATGAACTCCTGGTAGATATGGCGGTCATCAGGGTGAATCAGTTCAAGACTCTCCTCGTAAGCCATGCCGTCATCAGGTAACAGGTTGCTGTGGATATTGACGGCATGCCGCTGCCGGATATCGAGCATCAGCACAAAGTTCTTTCCCATGTTGAGGGTGTGCTGCATGATGGTGGAGGTTTCTTTTATCTTGTCAGTACTCTGGCGGATGCGCAGCAAGCTGATGCGATTGACGGCCCAGGTGATGATGAAGGCGATGCAGATGACAACCACCATCAGCACCGATGAGACATCGAGCGGAATGGTAGCCAGGGCCTGGATGTATGATGGTAGTATTGTCATGTTCGTGTAGCCTGATTATATGATGATTTCTGTCTTTTTCTCCATGGCGGTCATCTCACAGGGGATGATCACATAGGCGGTGCTGCCCTTGCCTTCTTCTGACTGGACCTCTATCGTACCTCCCATCTGCTCAACCAACTCTCTGATGATAGGCATGTCAAGACCGGTGCCCTCACGCTGGTTATTCTCGTCTCTGGCGAAACGGTCGAAAACGTGTTGCAAGTCTTTCTCACTCAGTCCCCTGCCAGTGTCCTCGATAGAGATATTTAACTCCCCATGTCGGTAGTCGTATTTAGCCCGGATGGTACCAGCTTTTGTGACACGGGCGGCGTTGATGCACAGTTTCTGAATGACCTCTCCAAGATTCTGCTCGTCAATCTTGACCATCAGGTGGTTATATGGATTCTCTACCTGGATCTTTACGTCAGGGTTCAACGTCCCCAGTCCCATGTAGCAGAACCCTTCGAAGAGGGTGGCAAAGTCAGTCTCCTTATAGTTGAACTCGACCATCTTCGCATCAAGGCGGGAGATATAGAGGATGTCATTGACGAGTGCCAGCAGTTCGTTGGTGTTACGCTTAATCTCTTCGGAGAAGATCGGCTCGTCCTCAACCTCGTGGGGGCCGTTGAACAGTTCTGCGAAGCCGATGACGGCGTTGAGGGGTGTACGGATCTCATAGCTCATGTTAAGCAAGAAGGTGTTCTTCAACTCTTCCGTCTCCTGAGCCTTCTCTGTCTCCTTCATCAACTGCCGCTCTGTGTAGACCATCTCCGTATCGTTGCGTAGCATGCCGAAGTAATGGCTGATGAGGCCGTCTTTCCCCTCGACAGGAACCATGCTGAATGTCAGGAAGATGTTTCGTCCCTGCTCGTCGTGGAAGCGGGTCTGCACTGTCGCCGTGAAGTTGCCAGGCGTACGACGGTCCATGCGGAGCATGAGACCACGGGCCTTCCGCTGGTCAGACAATGCCAGCAGCGAGGCGCAGCGGATCTGCGAGAGACTGTATTGTATCTGATTCAGGTCGCTATAAATTTTCAACTCGTGATTGTCAGGGTGGTAGTTGACGAGTCGCACCCCACTCACTTTCAGTGAATAGTTGATGTTGTTAATATAGTCCTGAATATCCTTGGTACGCTTTTCGAGCAGCAGGGCATCCTGTTGCTGACGGTGGTGGGAGTCGACCATGTCCGTGATGTCGCGACCGGCAGCGATGATGCCGAGGAGTTGCTCGTTCTTGTCGCGGACGGCTGAGACGGCACATTCATAGTAGAACATGCCCGAAGCAGTGAGCTCCGGTATCCGCTCATCTTCGCGCTTTGTGCGGTCGATGTCCGTGATCGACGACATCTGGAGGTTCTCCAAGTGGTCGAAGTCGAGATTCCTGTAGGAGGGAATGTCCGTGATCTTTACCTTCCGCTTCATCAGGGCTTCGCGATCGGTAATGCCAAAGGTCTCACAGGCTTTGTCGTTGATGTCTGTCATTTGGCCGTCAGCTCCGTAGTAGATCATGTCTACAAGTGAAGAATTGAAGATGGTATGGTAGCGCAGGGCCAGATTGCGGGCTTTCTCCTTCCTCTGCCTGTTCTCCGTGATGTCGCGCTGGGTGCCTAAGATGAGCTTGGCCTTGCCATTCTTGTCACGTTGGAGTGCGGTCAGATGAACCTTGTATATTCGTGGACTGGAGTTGTCTTCCGGGGTACTCCCGTTGATGACAATGGGGTCGGGATCCTCTTGGCTGTCGGAAAGGGAGATGACGGTTTTATGCAGTTGGGCGAACTCGTTGTTGTTGAAGAATTGTGCGAAGTCGATAGGAGTAAAGGTCTTTCTGTTTTCTTCCTTACTGGATAATACGGTGTAGATGCGTTTGGTGAAGTCGTAAGTCCACACCTGTGTCTTGTTGGATGTGAGCACAAGCCCTAACTGGGAGTTCAGCCGTTGTGCCCGGGTGCTGACTTCGCGTTGGCGGTAATAGAAAAGGCGGTTGGAGAAGATCATGACAAACACGCTGATCATCAGTGCGGCTACGAAGTAGGCCGAGAGATGGTGAGGGTCTGCAATCGTCTCCATGTTCTCTTTCTGGGCGAGCACCGTGAGGCTGATGGTTGATAGCGCTGCGACGGCCAGAAGTCTTAGTCTATTACTACTGCTCATTCAGTTTCAGGTAGTTATTGACCGCAAAGGTAAGTAATTCTGCTTAAATAACAAAATAAAAGTACAAAAAAAAGCAAATCATCCTGTTTTTTAGGATGATTTGCACCTTAAAGGAAAGGAAAATGCGCCTTAAAGCGGATATTCTTCGAAGGCATAGAGTACTGTCGAGAGGTAACGCTCACCTGTGTCAGGCAGCAGGGCCACGATCTTCTTTCCCTTGTTCTCGGGGCGCTTGGCAATCACGGTGGCACCATAAGCGGCGGCACCAGACGAGATGCCTACCAGCAGTCCTTCCTGCTGAGCCAGCTCACGGCCTGCACGGATGGCGTCATCGTTCTCAACGTCAAGCACTTCGTCGACGAGATCACCATTGTATGTCTTGGGGACGAAACCTGCGCCGATGCCCTGAATCTTGTGGGGACCGCTCTGACCACCGTTGAGGACAGGGGATGACTTAGGCTCCACGGCGATGATCTTCACGTTAGGATTCTTCTCCTTGAGATACTTTGCTACACCGGAAATGGTGCCGCCAGTACCAACACCGGCTACGAAGATGTCAATCTCCCCGTCAGTCTGCTCCCAGACCTCAGGACCTGTGGTGGCATAGTGCTTGGCAGGGTTGGCTGCGTTCTCGAACTGTTGCAGGATGATGCTGCCGGGGATGCTGTCGCGCAGTTGTTCTGCGGCCTTGATGGCGCCAGGCATACCGTCCTTTCCACTTGTCAGCCGAACCTCGGCACCGTATGCCTTCACAAGGTTACGACGCTCTACGCTCATCGTCTCAGGCATCGTCAGGATGAGCTTGTAACCCTTGACAGCGCTGACGAGAGCCAGTCCAACGCCAGTGTTTCCGCTGGTGGGCTCGATGATGGTGGCGCCGGGCTTTAACAAACCTTTCTTTTCTGCGTCTTCTATCATCGCTAAGGCGATACGATCTTTCACACTACCGCCAGGGTTGAAGAATTCTACCTTAGCGATGATCGGAGTCTCAATTCCCTTGCCCTCTGAGTACTTTGAGAGTTCCAGCAGAGGGGTCTTGCCGATAAGCTCGGTCAGCTGTTTTGCAATCTTTGCCATAATTGTATTGTTTAAAAGTTGTTGTTTATTATTTCTGGTGCAAAGGTACGGCGATTTCTTGGGGTAGGAAATCCCACACGTGGGTTATTCCGCATACCACAATCGTGGTATTCTGCACTTTTTGGGCTCTACACCTTATTTATATATTTGCGGACAAGAAGCGAAAAAAGTATAAAATGTTTGGCAGTTTCAAGAAAAAGACGTAATTTTGTCAACAGAAAACTAAAACTGAAAGATTATGATTGACGTTAAAGAAACATTGAAGAAAAGTGAGGAGCGCATGGAGATGGCTGCCATGTTCCTCGAAGACGAGTTGAACCGCATTCGTGCCGGACGTGCGAACGTGGCTATTCTCGATGGTGTGAGAGTGGAGTCGTATGGCTCGAAAGTACCTCTGAATCAGGTGGCAAACGTGAGTGTGCCCGATCCCCGTACCATCGCCATCAAACCTTGGGACCGTAAGGAGATCCGTGCCATTGAAAAGGCTATCATGGACAGTGATGTAGGCATTACTCCGGAGAACAATGGTGAGGTGATTCGCCTGAATATCCCCATCCCTACCGAGGAGCGTCGTCGCGATTTGACCAAGCAGTGTGCTAAGATCGCTGAGAAGGCTAAGGTGGAGGTTCGCAATGTGAGGGGTGACACCAAGGACAAGCTGAAGAAGGCTATCAAGGACGGACTCTCTGAGGACAATGAGAAGGATGCCGAGTTGGAACTCCAGAAGATTCACGATAAGTACATCAAGAAGATCGATGACCTCCTCGCCGCGAAGAACAAGGAGATTATGACAGTTTGATGAAGGGACTTGTCATTAAGAATACAGGCAGCTGGTACACCGTCCAGACAGACGACGGCCAGCTGCTTGATTGTAAGGTAAAGGGAAACTTCCGCCTACGAGGTATACGGAGTACAAACCCTGTAGCAGTGGGCGATCGGGTCAGTGTATCTGAGGGAAACTTCATCACGGAGATTGAGGATCGACGTAACTACATCATCCGTAAGAGTATTAACCTCTCGAAACAGAGCCATATCATTGCTGCGAACGTAGATCAGGCACTGTTGGTGGTGACCGTGAGCCGTCCACAGACTAATACCACGTTCATCGATCGTTTCCTCGCATCGGCAGAGGCTTATAGAGTGCCTGTCGTGCTGATTTTTAATAAGACGGACTTGCTCGATGAAGATGAACGTCGCTATCAGCAGATGCTCATCCACCTCTATGAGACCCTTGACTACGAATGTCGCGCCATTTCTGCAGAGACAGGTGAGGGCGTTGATATGCTAAGGACGATGCTACAAGGGAAGACTACATTGCTCAGTGGCAACAGTGGCGTGGGGAAGTCAACGCTGATCAATCGTCTTGTGCCGGGTGTGAACCTTCGTACTGCCGACATCTCTGATGCGCACCAGATGGGGCAGCACACCACCACCTTCTCCGAGATGATTCCCATCGGGGGAGGGTGGCTGATAGACACCCCAGGTATCAAGGGCTTTGGCACCTTCGACATAGAACCCGAAGAGTTGACGGGCTATTTCCGTGAGATATTCCGTTTCTCGAAAGACTGCCGTTTCTCGAATTGTAGTCATACCCATGAGCCTGGCTGTGCGGTGCTTCAGGCCTTGGAGAATCATTACATCGCCCCCAGTCGTTATCAGAGTTACCTCTCGATGCTTAACGACAAGGACGAAAGCAAATACCGCGAAGCCTATTAGCCTCGCGGTATTTGCTTATAAGATCATGACAGTATGTCGATTCTTATTTGATAACCTTCCTCCCTCCGACGATGTAGATGCCTCGTGGCAGGCCGTCAAGTGAGGTGCTGCCGGAGCGAACCTTGCGACCATTGAGGTCGTAGACGTCGTTTGATTTTGTTGTTGTGGGAGTAAAACCGATATTGATGATGCCATTGGCAATATTATAACAGATGGGTTCTATAACCAGTCGGCTACAGACTGGCATTTCCATGTCTAAATCTGTAATCATATATTCTTGACTGGTAGTTGAACTACCATTGGTCTGCTGAATCCACCAACCCATTAGTTCCATACCTTCTTTTGGCTTTGCGTCAAGTCTTATCGTGTGGTTGGGGTAGAACTTTCCGTCAAACTGACCTTCAGACAAGGTAACTCCATTGAATGAGAGGCTTGTCAAAGGGCTGTCTTGCTGATTGGTGTTAATCTCAAGGGGGATAGGATTGCCAACATCATAGAAATTACTGATTTGTTTGTAAAATTCATCGGAGCGATGAGCAACCCAGTCGTTAACATGCTGCATCTCCTTGTTGTAGTCGGGATATCTGCTAATCTTCATTCTGTGGTAAGGGTATTCATACTTTATCTTCTCATACATTGGATCCCAAACTTTATGGATACCCCTTTCATTGAGGAAGTCACCCATGTAAATAGCACTGCGTTCAATAAACATGTTTTTAAAGTCAGTATTCTCCATTAGATGACGGAAAAGAAAAGTATACTCAGGATGATTAGCTCCCCAATACCATGTGGGGTCATACTTGGGGTCATAAAACCATCTGAAAATTTTGTATGTGTATGGTATGTTATACATTCCAAGGGAGTAGTCGACGTCTTTGGCAATCCAGCGCCATCGTCCACCTTCTGCTCTTGGACGCCATATTATAATGTTATTGCCAGGGAAGTCTAAATTGTTGTGGTAGAGGTCCATTATCATCAGGTTGATAAATTCCTCACAATCCATCCATTCTTCATACTCCGCAAAAGTATGCGAATTGTGGTAAAAGGCCTCGAATTTGTAAAAATTATTAAAATCACCTTCTTTCAGGTCATCCCAGTTCTCAATCAGGTCAATATCTTCAAGTCCATTATAGTTCGTATATATATTATCCTCATTATCACGCTCTCTGATATTTAGCATACTATAATACTCGCCATTAATGAAAACGATTGCAGGACTCCAAGCTTGCCAATCAAGGTCGGCATTGGATCCCATATTGCGCTGTGCAATGGCATCACGCATAAACAGGGAATTAAAATCATTGCCAGCATTGCGCAATAGAAAAGACTTAAACTCTGTTAAGCCAGGTTTTTGATCAGGGAAGAACTCATAAGAAAACCGCTTAGTTCCAAAACGTTTGTTAGCATAGACGACTAAAGTCTTGCGGGAGTTTTCGCGAGTAGTTCCTCCACCTACTCGTATTTCACCTAATTGATTGATCGCGCTTGGCACGCCCTCACTCTCAAAATATTCGATATTGGCAGGTCTTCGCCAATTGTGATGGAGAGTCCGGTTACTTGTGTCATTATTGGGAAAAATACCAATCTGACTGTCATTCATATAGGAATCGTCCGTCGTGATAGAGATGACTGGGAGGGTAAGGTCGCGGGGGAAAAGAATGTAGGAATGAGCGGTGCTTCGTGGTGAGAGCCAACCATCACAAAATAATTTTGCACGGATGATACTTGTTGCTGTGATGAGGATAGGTGAGGAATATCTTCTGTCAGAACGAGTTGGCTCGCGACCGTCGGTTGTATAGTGGATGACAGTACCTTCAGGACTTCCCTCTGGAACACTCAACTCTAACAATATGGTACGTGAACCTGTTTGTACACTACCAGGTTCACTGAATATAGGATTGCCGAGAATATGGTCATGATCACAAATGAAATTGCTGTTACTGTATCCTGGAGTTGTTATTAATTGGTATCCCCAGTCCACAGATCCATCAGTCTTACGACCATAAGCAACATTGGGAGCTGGTTGTTTTGGCAAGTCCTCAACTTGATCAATGATGCTGGCTCCCATGAAAAGATAAACTTGACAACCTTTACCTGAATCCAGACGGAAATCGGAATGCAAACCTTGAGCCTCTTTGTCACAGTAAATAATGGCATGCCCACCAGCAGGGATTGCATAAGCTGGCAGTGCCCAGGCTGCGTTGGGATCAGGAGTGATGCCGATTCTATAGTTAACCAAATTGGCTGTTTCTGGGCCTAGGTTATATACTTCCACCCAAGAGTCCGGAAACTCATTGAGGTCATCCATAATCTCGTCGACATTCGACTGCATCAACTCATTGATAACAAGATTCTGTCCCACTGCAGTTTTTACACCACTTATGGCCAAAATCATTGTTAAAAAGGATATATGAAATGTACGTATCATGCCAATAAACCAATTTTAGCATGCAAAGTTACTTCTTTTCTTATATAGCCTAGCTACACACCATGGAACTTTTAAATGTTTATAAGTTAATTTTAATATTTTTAATTAACTATAACCTTTCTCCCTCCGACGATGTAGATGCCTCGTGGCAGGCCGTCAAGTGAGGTGCTGCCAGAGCGAACCTTGTGACCATTGAGGTCGTAGACGTCTTTGGCATAAGTAGGCTCGTTGCTGATGGCATGGATGCCAGTGGCATCGTAGAGGGCTGTGATGGATAGGCTACTACACTGGGGCATTGTCATTTCCAGGCGGTTGCCCTGAAATTCCTCTGTCTTTGAACCGTCGGTAACGACTTTCCATCCAGTGATTACCTTATCTGATTCTTGATCGCCCTCCAAGGTAATAGTCCTGTTGGGGAAGAACTTGCCGTCGAATGAACCCTTGCTGAGCAGAATGCCATTGAAACGGATACCAACTTCGTCTGCACCATCTACGTCTTTGTTGATGGTCATCGTAGTGGCGGTTCCCAATTTGTAGTAGTCGGTCATCTGCTTGATAAAGGTGTCGTGACGGCTCTTCAGCCAGTTCTGGACATTCTTCACCTCATTCTTGATGTTGTCTTCATTGTTGCCGCCCCACCACCAGCCCCAGGGACTTGGCGGATTCAACTCATCACGGTGTATCAACAGTTCGTCTTTGACAAGTTCGTACATGGGGTCCCAAACAGCACGTATGCCCTTCTCGTTAAGGAAGTCACCCATATAGATGAAGCAGTGATCAATGAACTCACGGTTAAAGTCAGGGTCCTCCATCAGGTTGCGGAAGAGCATCGTAGCCTCCTTACTATTGGCCCATGTCCTGTCTCTGTCGTAAGTGTGGTTATAGTCGTAGATCCACTTGATCGTGTTAAAGTCAGCCCTCGAACCATAGAGGCCGAGTCCGAAATCGGTGTCCTTGGAGATCCAGCGCCACTTGCCGCCCTCTGCTGTCGGGCGCCACATGACAATATTGTTGCCAGGGAAGTCCTGATTGTTGAAATACAGGTTCATGACCATCAGGTTGATATATTCCTTCCAGTCCATCCACTCAGCATATTCTGCCAGCGTGTGACCTGTCTCAGTATAGAACTTGACGAACTTGTCATAGTTGTCGGAGGTACCGGCCTTCAACTCTCCAATCATCTTATTGTTCTCCTGAGCAATCTCGACCATATCGATATCCTCGAGTTCGTCGTAGTTCGTGAAGATGTTATCATCGTTGCTGCGCTCTCGGATGTTAAGCATACAGTGGTATTCGCCGTTGATATAGACCACTGCCGGGCGCCAGGCCTGCCAGTCGAGGTCGGCGTGCTGGGCCATGGAGCGCTGGATGATGGCATCCCGCATATACAGTCCGTCGATATCGTTACCGGCATTGCGCAGCATGATACTCTTGAAGTTCGTCACTCCGGGCTTCTGGTCAGGGAAGAACTCGTACTCGAGGCGCTTGGTGCCAAAACGCTTGTTGGCATAGACGGCCATCGACTTTCTGGCCCAGTCTCTTGACTGACCACCCATGATGCGTGTCTCGCATATCTGGTTCAGTACACTTTTCTTGTTGGGTTCGTCGAAGAGCTCGAAGCTGATGGGGCGACGCCAGTTGATCTGGTTGGCCTTGCTGTTGATACGGAAGATACCCTGGCTGCCATTCAGATAGTCATCGTTGGTGGTGATGGAGATGACGGGAATGGTCATGTCGCGATCGAGAAAGATGTAAGACTGAACAGTAGAACGAGGTGAGAGCCAGCCGTCGCAGAAGAGCTTGGCGCGAATGGCGTAGCTGTCGTTGATGGAGATCTCCTCATCATAGAGGTAACTGTCCTTGGTTGGCTCACGACCATCGGTGGTGTAGTAGATCCGTGTACCCTCCGGTGCACCCTTTGGAAGGGAGAGGACAAGGGTGATGCTTTCAGAAGTTGTTAGTACACGGCCCGGTTCACTGAACACCGGTTCGCCGAGGATATGCTTCTCGTCACAGACTTCTCCGCAGTTAGTAGCCCCTGGTGTGGGCTCCAGCTGGTAGCCCCATTCACTACCGCCATCCGTCTTACGGCCATAGGCAATGTTGGGGGCTGGCATCTTAGCCAGTGCTCCAGGGAGACTGTCTATGACCTCATTGCCCTTGAACAGATAGACGACGCAGCCTTTGCCAGACTCCAGACGGAAGTCGGTGTGAAGGCCAGTTTCCTCTTTGTCACAGTAGACCACCATGAAGCCCTTGGCCTCGATGGTCTTGCTGGGCAATTGCCACGCACTTTCAGCCTCGGTTCCTATCTTGTAGTCCTTCAGGTCGATGGCCTCATTGCTGTTATTAAAGAGCTCAACCCACGAATCAGGGAACTCGTGCAGGTCGTCCATGATACAGTCGATGTTTGATTGCATCAGTTCGTTGATCACCAGTCTTGGGGTGTTCTGGTCGTCAGCTTGTGTTGGTAAAAAGTTTGTCGTCAGCAAGACGAGTAAACAATAACAGATCTTTCTCAGTTGTTTCATTTTGATGGTTTCATAAAATTTCGGGTGCAAAGGTATAAAATTATTGTGAAGAAATGATGGCAAAATAATAATTATTTTGTACCTTTGCAGTTCGAATGTAACAAATGATAAAGAATATGAAACATCAGCTATCAACCCTTCTCGCCTCCGTCCTGCTGGCAAGCCCTCTTTTTGCCCAGGTGAAGACGGAGATCCGTACGTTTAACTTGGCCGGGCCTTATGCCGTGACGGCCCCGCTGTCACTTGACACAGTAGATGCTCAAGGACGAAAGTTTGATGACGCGTCGTTGATGGGAGCCATCTCTCCCGTCTCGCCTGCTACTGGTAAGTTCGACGGTCAGATCATTCCCTCGCTTGCAGATTGTAAAAGTGTCGGCCTTCTCACCTTTTATATAAATAATAGCGACTACCTGAAGGGTAAGATCGCTGTGAAAGGCCCCAAGAACTATAAGCTTTTCATCGATGGTCAGGAGGCTGGCGAGGAACTGAAGCTGGCCCCAGAGCACCACGCTTTTGCCATTAAATATCTGGCAGCTGCGAAAGACACGGACTCTATTCACGTAGTGATCGAGGCCGACAAGGCCGTTGCCTATACGCTCGACAAGGCTCATCCCTATATGGCCCACGACCTGTTCGACGGCAAGCGGGTGCGCAGTGCCCGTCTCTCTGCCGATGGCGCCTACGTCGTGGTGGGGTATCAGACCACCGAACGAGGTGGCAAGACCCAGTGGAACTACGAACTGCGCGAGGTGAAGACAGGGCGCCAGCTCTCTGCTCTGCCAGCTAATGTGGAGTGGATGCCCAAGAGCATAGCTTGGACTTCCGAGGAGACGGTAGGCACAAACCGCTCTCTTTATAAGGTCAATCCCGTTTCGGGCGAGCGAACCCTGTTGGCGTCCCATCTGCCTGAGGGCAGTCTGAGCGTCAGCCCGACAGAAGACTACCTCATTATCTCTGCCGAGGAAGAGGGCACTAAGGAGGATGCTGAGGTGTTCGAGGTGCTGGAGATGGACGACCGACAGCCGGAGTGGCGCAAGCGCAGCTATCTGTTGAAGTATGATCTGGCCAGCGGCCTCTGCCAGCGTATTACGTTTGGCCCGAAGAACACCTACCTCTTGGATATCACTGCCGATGGTAAGACACTGCTTTTAGGTACGCCTTATAGCAGACTTGCCAAGCGTCCGACGGAGGTGATGGATCTGGTGATGGTCGATGCACAGACCTTCCGTGCCGATACCCTCTTCGCTTGCGAGGGCTTCATCAGCAGCGGCACCTTCTCACCAGACGGTTCACAGATTCTCATCACGGGTACTCCAGAGGCCTTCGACCGTATCGGCTGTCAGTTGCCAGCCGAGGTGACACCCAGCATGACGGAGAACGAACTGTTCCTCTATGATATAGCCACCCGTCAGGTGAAGCCTCTTACCAAGGACTTCGACCCCTCCATCGACAAGCTGATTGCTTGGTCGAAGGCCGACGGACAAGTCTATTTCACGGCCGAAAACCGCGACTATGTGCATCTGTTCTCGTTGAATCCCAAGACGGGTGACATCAAGAAGATGGCCGCCCAGGGTGACGATATCTATCGGGTTGATATGGCCGAGCATGCTCCGGTCTTCGCGTACCTTTCTTATAATACAATGGAACCCGCCTCGGCCTACCTGATGAGAAGTGAGAAAGGAAAAGTGAAAAGTGATAAACTGTTCGACGGACGCACGGCCCTTGGTGATGCAGAGGTAGGAACCTGTGAGGACTGGAACTTCCAGAACTCCCGTGGCGACACCGTCTATGGCCGTCTCTACCTGCCGAAGGACTTCGACGCCACGAAGCAGTATCCGATGATCGTCTATTACTATGGCGGCTGCTCACCGGTGAGCCGATACTTCGAGTCGCCCTACGCCCCGCAGTACTGGAACTCTTTAGGCTATGTGGCCTATATCCTCCAGCCCAGTGGAGCCACGGGCTTCGGTCAGGAGTGGGCCTCCCGCCATGTGAATACGGCGGGCCGTGGTCCTGCTGAGGATATCATCGAGGGCACAAAGAAGATTTGCGAAGCCCATTCCTTCATCAATCCGAAGAAGATAGGCTGCATGGGAGCCTCGTATGGAGGTTTCATGACACAGTACTTGCAGACGCAGACCGACATTTTCGCTGCCGCCGTTTCCCATGCCGGCATCGCCAACCACACCAGCTACTGGGGTGAGGGCTACTGGGGATATAACTACAGTGAGGTGTCGATGGCCAACAGCTATCCCTGGAGCCACCGCCAGCTGTTCGTGGACCAGAGCCCGCTCTTCAATGCCGACAAGATTCACACACCGCTGTTGCTGCTGCATGGCAATGCCGACACGAACGTGCCTTTGATTGAGAGTCTGCAGATGTTCACGGCCTTGAAGCTCTTAGGACGTGAGGTGGCCCTCGTCGAAGTGGAGGGTGAGAACCATCACATCCTGGAGTATGGCAAGAAAGAAAAGTGGCTTGCCACCCAGATGGCCTGGTTCCAGCGCTGGCTGAAAGACGATCCATCGTGGTGGGAAGCCCTCTATCCGAAGAAGAATTTGTAAGTGATATGGTTTATCGATACAGAGTGACGGTGCCCCCGTCACTCTGTGCATATTTGCGCAGCAGCTCCTGGATGAACTGTGCATTGGCAGTGACACGCTGCTCGTTGCCGTCGTAGCCGTTGATGAGCACCACGAGATGAGTCGTGCCGAGTGTGATCTTGGTACGTTCGTGGTCACTGGTCGGCGTGCCCACACCCCCTTCGGCATCACGGTAGACGGGCAGTCCGGCGATGTTCAGCATACCTCTTCCGATGCCCTCGTAGGGCTCTCCCTCCCGTCCGACACCCAAGGTGAGCGTGTCTCCCACGAACTTATCGGCGTCGAAACCGCCGATGCTGTAGCCGTAGGCGATGGAAGCGAGGTTGATCAGGTCGACGAGGGTGCCTATCTGATACAGTTCCTTGCCTTGAAGCATCCGTCGGATGAGTTGTTCACTGGCCGGACGATAGCGTGAGGGATCCTTTCCGCAGGCCTTGTAGACCCGTCTGGTGGCGGCGATGCCGGGCAGGTCCTTCAGGCTCTCAGTGGTCAGTTCCTGACGGAAACGGTCTTCAAGGACGTGTATCTCGTCCCATAGCTCTGACGAGTAGGGCGTGTTCACCACCTGTGCCTCGACGGCAGCCCCCACGAATGTAGGGCATACCGTTTCTATCTCTTGTGATACGATGATATGCATAATGCCTTTATTTATCCGATGGTGATCTCGTATCTTGACATGAAAGAAGCGCCGGGCTGCAGGTGATTCATCAGAGGCTTGTCCTTGAACTCACCCTTGAAGCCGCGTGGGTCGCCGATGCCGTACCACGGTTCTATGCAGACGAACGGCGCCTGCTTGCCGTAAGGACTCCAGAAGGCGATGACCGGCGTGCGGAAGGTCACCGTCACCTCCGGCTCACCATCGGCTCCCAACAGTTCTGCACGATGCAGCTGGCACTTATGAACCTTGATGGAGTCATTGCGCCACGTGTTGTCAGAGAACTCCATGATGCCGTCTTCCGCCTCGATGAAGGGGACTTCGTCCATCTCGTGTGAGCCGTCGCCATAGCTGTGGAGGGCATCCATCGGCTCTTGATTGTCGAGACGGATACGGCCGTACTGGCTTTCGCCAGCCTTCATGCCAGGGACATTGAAGGCCGGATGACCACCTATCTGGAAGTGTATCTCCCTTGTGTCGTTATTATAGACGTGCCAGATGACGCCTATTTTGTTACCGTCGAGCACGTAGCTGACGCTGAGGGTGAAGTCGTAAGGATATACCTTCTTCGTCTCTTCGCTCGATTCGAGGGCGAAGGTCACCTTGCGCTCACTTTCGGCGATGAGCTTAAACTCGGCATCACGGGCAAAGCCGTGACGCGGCAAGTGGAATTCCTGACCGTCCACACGATAGGTCTCGTCGTTGACGCTGCACACGATGGGGAAGAGAATAGGGGAGTGGCGAGGCCAGAAGTTGGGGTCAGCCTGCCACAGGTACTCCTTACCGGCGGCATCCTTGATGCTCTGGAGCTCGGCTCCTTTCTCCGATACGGTGATGGAGAGTTGTTCGTTTCTTAGTTCTACCATATTATTTTGCTTTTGAGATAAGTATTGTAAATATGATGATTTCAAGTAAGAGGATGGTCACCACCGCCAGTATAGGAAGGGGAGACGGGGATTGCATGCCCAGTAAGGTATAAGTTACAGCCAGGGCTAACAGCAAGAAAGTCATAGCAGCTACTCGGGTACTGCGGATAGTCAGCTCCACTTGACGGATGTTAGTGATCTTGACAGGCATGTTGATGAGTCGTGGGTGATAAGCCAGCACCATCATGCCGACGCCTGCGATGGTCAGGATAGCACAGGGGATGGCGATGCCCACTGGCGAGCCGTAGGCATTAGGCTTGCCCGATGCGTCGAAGTGGGTCGGCACGATGTCTGGTGCCTGATGGATCATCCAGAGGATCAGGCCCCATACGATGATGGCCACAATCACGAAGGCTATCTCGAAGATGGTGCCCTCGGTGGTGCGATGCACCTTCACGTTCTTGATGTCAAAGTTGTTCTGTTCCATTGTCTTTCTTCTTTTTAGGCAGACGCTTAGCCTTTCGCAGGGCCTCAGTGATGATCCACTGCAGTTGTCCATTGGTGCTGCGGAACTCGTCGGCAGCCCAGGCCTCTATCGCGTCCATCATGTCACTGTCGACACGCAGGATGAAGTTCTTGGTGCTCTTCTTCTCTGCCATAGATTAATGATTCAGCGTTCCTGTGTTCACAACGGGCTGGGCACTGTCGTCGCCACAGAGTACCACGAGCAGATTAGAGACCATAGCGGCCTTCTTGTCATCGTCGAGATCCACGATGTCCTCGCTTGAAAGCTTGTCGAGCGCCATCTTCACCATCGAGACGGCTCCCTCCACGATCTTCTCGCGGGCCGTGATGATGGCCGAAGCCTGCTGGCGGCGCAGCATCACGGCTGCGATCTCGGGGGCATAGGCCAGGTAGTTGATGCGGGCCTCGACCACCTCGATGCCTGCCAGGGCCAGACGCTCGTCGAGCTTCTGCTCCAGCTGCTCGTTGATCTCGTCGGCACTTGAGCGCAGTGTGGGCTCGTCGTGCTTGTTGTCCTCATCGTCGTAGGCATACTGGCCAGCCACCTGACGGAGGGCTGCGTCGCTTTGCACACGGACGAAGTTCTCAAGGGCGTTCATCAGTCCCTTGGTGTCCGACCCCACGGTATTGGGGTTCGACGCCATTGTCTGGGAGTCTACTTCGAAGAGGGCCTTGTAGGTATCCTTCAGTTTCCATACCAGCACCAGACCGATCATCACGGGGTTACCCGTCTTGTCGTTCACCTTGATGGGCTCTGCATCGAGGTTGCGGGCACGCAGCGACACCTTCTTCGTGCTGTAGAAGGGGTTGATCCAGAAGAAGCCCGTCGTCGAGAACGTGCCGCTGTACTTACCGAACCAGGTGGTAACCTTGGCCTCGTTGGGCTCCAGCATCTGGAAACCGCACCACATTATTATATTTATAATGAGCAACAAGATGCTGCCTCCCAGCATCCAACCACCTACGCTGCCGTCGCTGGCATCAAGAAGGATGATGCTGTGGATGATGCCAATGATGGCAATGACTAACACGACAAAGTTGAAGAACAGCATCAGAAAGCCGTTCATCACCATTCCTTTGAATGTAAATTCCTTATTCTCCATAATGATTAAGTTTTAAAATGATATCAATTTGATATCGCAAAGATATGAACAATTTTTGGAATGGCAATGGATTTGACCGTGTTTTTAACACGTTTTAATAGCTACTTAGTGTTGTACTTAGCAGTGTTAAATCGGATGGAGATAGGACCTTTGTGAGTAAACTCAGTGTGTTTGTTTAGCAAATTCAGTGAAATTGCAATGCAAATTCAGTGAATTTGGTCACCAATTTCAGTGAATTTGGTCTGTAAATTCAGTGAATTTGCTAAATAAGGGATTATTTGCATCAAAATAAGCCCCTATTGGAAGTGCAAATAACTCTGCTTTCTTTGTGTTTTGTCGAATATTTCCACTACCTTTGCACCCAAATACGAACACTGATTGGAGATATGCGCAACAGAATGATCCTGGTGGCCCTGGCTCTCTTTCCCCTCATGGCCCTGGCTGAGGGGGAGGGTTCGAAGACGAGTCAGAATGCGATCGTCAAGGGTGTGATGTGGGTGAAGACGCTCATCGACTCGATGGCCGTGGCCAATGTCGACCGCAGTTACATCGAACAGCCTGAGCGCCCTTGGGCCGTAGAGGTGCGTTCCGCAGCCAGTCAGTCGACGCTGAAGATGAATGCCGACTGGTCGTTTGAGGGTCTGATGGACGGCTGGATGACCACGAAGACCGACAACGGCTTCTCTGCATCGTTAGGCGCCTGGTTGGGGTATCGCGGCTATGGCTTCGGCTGGTCTAAGGAGCTGAAGGGTGGCGACGGGTCGACCCTCTCGTTCGGGGCTATGGGCGGCAGCTTCGGCATCAATCTGCGCATTAATACCTACCGCAGTCGGACACCGGATATCTATGCCTATTTCGGGGGTACGGAAGCGGCGGCACCCATAGTGGAGCATGCAGACCTCGAGGACCCCATCCGTGTCAGGTCGCTCTTCCTCGACGGCTACTACCTGTTCAACGGCAAGCACTTCTCCTACGCAGCGGCCTACGACCAGTCGCTCATCCAGCGCCGTTCGGCTGGATCGCTGATTGCAGGACTGATGTACTACCACTCGACCGTCGCCTTCGACGAAGACTCTAACTGGCCGCTGGTCGTGCTGATGAGGAATGTAGGCAAGCTGAAGTTCACTCAGGCTAATGTGGGAGCGGGCTACGCCTATAACTGGGTGCCTGCAAGAGGCTGGCTCGTCAGTGCTCAGGCCATGCCGATGGTGACGTTCTACAATAGGATGAAGACCTATTTTTATGATATCCACAACAGTCAGGGGACGAGCATATACAGGAAAATGATGGACGATCCCGACTATAATCCAGAGGAGTCAAACGACCGCTGGGTGATGGATGAGGTCGAAAAGGTGAAGACGACCAACCGTGTTAGTTGGAACTTCGACGCCCGCATGTCGGTGGTCTATAACTGGAGTAACTGCTATCTGCGGGTTTACGGCCACTACAACCGCTTCCGCTACAGTAATGACGAGGGCGACGGACGGCAGACTGACTGGACGGCCTACGCCTCGCTTGGTATCAGGTTTTAATGTTTAGACAGATGACAACAGAGGAGTTAAGGGATAAGCGAATAGCGGTGTTGCTGTCGGGTGGCGTCGACAGCAGTGTCGTGGTGTATGAGCTGGCGAGGTTCGGGTTCCATCCAGACTGCTTTTATATTAAGATAGGTCCTGAGGAAGAAGAGGAGTGGGACTGCTCCAGCGAGGAGGATCTGGAGATGGCGACGGCGGTGGCGAGGAAGTACGGCTGTCGGCTGGAGGTTGTCGACTGCCATCAGGACTATTGGGACAAGGTGACGAAATACACGATGGATAAGGTGCGTGCCGGATTGACGCCCAATCCCGACGTGATGTGTAACCGTCTCATCAAGTTCGGCGCCTTCGACGAGAAGCGTGGCAGGGACTATGACCTCATCGCAACGGGCCACTATGCCCAGACGGAAACGGATGGCGACGGCTGTAAGTGGCTGTGTACCAGTCCCGATCCGGTGAAGGATCAGACGGACTTCCTGGCTCAGATATACGACTGGCAGTTGCGGAAAGCACTCTTCCCCATCGGTCATTACATGAAGGACGAGGTGCGCCAGATAGCTGAGCGCGAACATCTGGTGAATGCAAAGCGCAAGGATTCGCAGGGTATTTGCTTCCTGGGTAAGGTGAACTACAACGACTACCTCCGTCGATATCTGGGCGAAAAGCCCGGCGATGTCGTCGAGTTAGAGACCGGCAAGCGTATCGGCGAGCACAAGGGACTCTGGTTTCACACCATCGGACAGCGTAAGGGCATGGGCTTCGGAGGCGGTCCGTGGTTCGTGGTGAAGAAGGATGTTGGTATGAATATTCTTTACGTTTCGCATGGCTACGACCCTGCGACGGCCTATAAGCAGGACTTTCCCGTCCGTGACTTCCATTTCCTCACAAAGTGTCAGACGCCTTGTGAGGTGACGTTCAAGATTCGTCATACACCAGAATATCATCCGGCTGTGTTAGAGTGGACGGGAACGAACGAATTTGTTGTACATTCTAAGGAAAAGATTCACGGCGTTGCACCCGGGCAGTTCTGCGTCGTCTATGACGAAAACCACCATCGCTGCTTGGGTTCAGGGGAAATCTCCATATAAAAATATCCCGCCAAACGAGGTTGGCGGGATGTTTGTTTTATTTCTTGACAAAACTTCCAAAATAGTCGAGGCAGGTTTTCTGCCACTCCCGGGCGTTCTCCAACTGGTGTTGCATCCGCTCGTCGACCTCCTTCCAGCGCTGTTCGTCGATGGCGGGTTTGGCCTCCTGCCAGGTGTGACAGAAATCTTCAACTTCTTTTACACCGCGGGCATAGCGCACTTGCAGTTCTTCCCAGAGGGTGTTGCCGCTCTTTAGACGATATGTCCAAGGCACATGGTGGAACCAGAGCAGATAGCGCTCAGGACAGGTGTTGATATCGTCGTAGAGTGAACAATAGGGCTCGCGGTACTGTGCTGTGGCGTCGGAGCCGGTATGGGTACGGTCGAAACCGATGCCGAGAGAGTCGGCACGGTGGTAGTAGACGGGGCACCACTCGATGGGGTAGTGGGGGATATAGCCGTCGGGCTCGGGACCGTAGTGCTGGTCGAAGGCGAAGATATGGTGCAGGCCCAAGGGCATCATGTAGTCGACACAGGCCTCCCGGGAACGGAGCATCACACTGAGCAGTTGAGAGAAGACGGTCTTTTCGGTGTTAGCGGCATCTTCCGACTGGGCTGAGGGCCGACAGTCGAAGGTCTGCTTCAGCCATTCCTGGGCGATGGCTTCGGAGGAAAGGAAGGGGTCCCAGGCCAGGCGACCGAAGGCGTACCAGTTGGCTTGTGAGAAATGGTGGCCGCACCAGTTCTTGTCGAGGCCGATGTTCGACACACCGGCGATGCCTACCAGTCGCTTGGGAGCCACGAATCCGAAGAACTCACGCCACATCGGAGCCAGATAGACAAGGTGACGCGACTGTCCGAGATACTCTTGTGTGATCTGCAGCTCGGCCATCTGGGAGGTCTGCTGCATGTTGTCGAAGATAGGAGCGTAGGGCTCTCGCGGCTGGAAGTCAAGGGGACCGTTCTTTGACTGTAGGATGACATTGTCGAGGAACTTCCCGTCGAGGTCCCTGAACTCCGACACGGCTTGCTTGACGCGGTCTTCGCCCTTGTGGGCGGCGCCGTAGACAAAGCTGCGCCACATGACGATGCCTCCGAATGGCTTCAGGGCCTCGGCCAGTGTGTTGGCGCCATCGGCATGGGTGCGCTTGTAGTCGAAGGGACCCGGCTGACCCTCGCTGTTGGCTTTGACGAGGAAGCCTCCGAAGTCGGGAATCAGGGCGTATATCTCTTTCGCCTTGGCCTTCCACCATGCTTTGACCTTGGCGTTCAGCGGATCGGCCGTCTTCACAGGCTTGCCGCCGTTGAATCCCTTGGCGGGGATGGTCATCGGCGAGGCGAAGTTCACGGACAGGTAAACCCTGATGCCATAGGGACGCAGGATGTCGGCGATCTCCTTCACTTTGTCGAGATAGGGAGCCGACAGCATCTTCGGCGAGGCGTTGACATTGTTTAGCACCGTACCGTTGATGCCGATGCTGGCGTTGGCACGGGCATATTCCTTGATGAGACGGGCATCGATGGCCTTTGGCTGGTCACCGTCGAGGTCCCAGAAGATGCTACGCCCGGCATAGCCACGCTCGATGCTGCCGTCGAGGTTGTCCCAGTGGTTGAGGATCCTGTACCTGAAGAACGGCTTCTCGACGGTGCCCGGACGGATGGCCGTCGGGGCATTCTGACTCCTCAGCAGGGCATAGGCGCCATAGAGCAGCCCGAGGTCGTCCTTGGCTTGGATGGTCATCTTCCCGTCCTTGCCACTGACCTGATAGGCTTCGTCAGGCAGCGAGGCGTCGATGGTCAGCGTGACCTCCTGGCCGTTGTAATAATTCTTCAACTCGTTGGCGGCCAGGCAGTTGGTGCCTGTCACCTTCGCTTGGTTCACGGGTTCGTAGCGCAGCCATAGCCGACTACCGTCTTCTGCTCTTGCCGAAAGGATCAGCATCAGGGTCAGTGATAGGGTTATTACTCTTCTCATTGTGATAGCATTTACTTCATTGATTGCCGATGCAAAGATACGAAATCATTTCCAATGCACCAAATATATCATCACTTATTTTTCCGTGACAGTGCTATTACAGCCCTGGCGGACAGAGGCGGCTGGTGCATCGGGTTGACTTATTTAATTATTTTTATTTTAAATATATATTTCTGCTCATTTAATTTGGCTAATTCAAGAAAAATGTATAATTTTGCACCCGTTATAGAAAGTCGATTCCTATATAATCTGCGAGCCTTCAGCTCTCCGGCGGAGGGGGTAAGACTGCCTATATCCTTGATGGTCAGAATATTAAACAGCTTCCGGCGGGGTCTTTCCCTGCTGGGGGAAGGGAAGAAAATGCAACAGAAAGAACAGAGATGGATGGTGGTTCGCACCTTCAACAGACATGAAATGATCGTGAGTGACTTCCTGAAACAGGAAGGTTTGACGTGCTTCATACCGATGCGGTTTACTGAAAAACAGGTCGGGGATGACTCCAAGCCCCATCGGCTCTTAGTCCCTGTCATTCATAACTATGTGTTTGTCAGGCAGGAGATGCCAATGAGTCAGTTCAGTTCGATGTTGGCTAAATGTGCTACACCCCTTTACATTCTGAAACACAGGGATACAGACCGTCCGGTGGAGATTAACAATCGTGAGATGGTAGAGTTCCGCATGCTGTGCGACCCGGCTTTTGAACAGCAGGTAAATGTCATACAGCAAGGGGATGAACCAGAGGTCGGAAAGGAAGTCGAGATTATCCATGGCCCATTTGCAGGTGTCCATGGCAGGTTATACAGGAAGCAGAAAAAGTACTGGTTCGTGAAGACAATAGCGGGCATCAGCGTTGAGTTGCGCATTACCCGTTGGTTCTGTAGGCCAGTCTGACGTATTCGGCATGATGCCGTTCTGGTGATTATTATTTTTAATCGATTATGAATAAATTTGTTTTAACGATGTTGCTTTTACTCAGTGCAGTGTTGTCACATGCCCAGGGTATGAGCGACGCTCAGGTAATGAGGTACATCCAGAGGGAGGCCAAGGCCGGAACCTCTCAGTCGCAGATTGCTGTGAAGCTGATGCAACGCGGTGTTGACATGAAGCAGTTGCAGCGTGTCCGTCAGCAGGTGTCTTCGGCTCAAGGTAGTTCTTCGTCGGCTTCAAGTGCAAGTGGTGGCACTGTCAGTGGAAACAGCCGACTCAGAAGGAGCAACGGCTCGGTGATGGTCGATGCTCAGGGTAATCCGCTCTATTCGCAAACCAGTGCTTTTGCGATGGGAGCAGCCGGTGAGATAGAAGATATCTCATCGCGTCCCAATGTGTATCTCCCCGATAGCATGAGTACGATGGTGAATGGTAAGCATGTCTTTGGCCGTGATATCTTTAACAAACGTATGCTGACATTCGAGCCGAACATGAACATCGCTACCCCGCAGAACTATGTGGTAGGTGCTGGCGACCATGTCATCATCGATGTCTATGGTGCTTCTCAGAAGTCAGAGCAGTTGGAGGTGTCACCCGAAGGGACCATTATTGTGGAAGGTTTCGGTCCCATCCATATTGCCGGCCTGACAGTTTCGGCTGCTAATGCAAAGATCAAACAGCAGTTAGGACAGCGCTATAAGAGCTCGAGCGTCAAAATGACAGTAGGACAGACCCGCACGATTACGGTCAATGTGATGGGTGAGGTAACAGCCCCAGGTACGTACACTCTGTCTGCTTTTGCCAGTGTGTTCCATGCACTCTATATGGCTGGAGGTGTCACGGGTGTCGGTACGCTGCGAAGCATCAAGGTCTATAGGGGTGGTCGTCAGTTGACAGTGGTCGATGTATATGACTATATCCTTAACGGCAAACTGACTGGTAATGTCCGTTTGGCAGACAACGACGTGATTGTTGTCGGGCCTTATGACTGCCTTGTCGATATTTCTGGTCAGGTGAAGAGACCCATGGCTTATGAAATGCGAAAGGGCGAGAGCCTGGCAACGCTGCTGAAGTATGCTGGCGGTTTCTCAGCCAAGGCTTATAGAAAGGGCGTTCAGGTGAATCGCGTCTCTGGAGAGCGGTACTCTGCCCATAATGTTCCAGAGTTTGACCTGAGTAGTTTTAAGTTGATGGACGGTGACTCTGTCACGGTAGACTCTATCCTTGAACGTTATGCAAATACCGTTCAGATCAATGGTGCCGTATTCCATCCTGGTATGTATGATTGGGGAACTTCGAACACAACGGTCCGTTCTCTGATTGAGAGTGCTGGTGGTTTGACGGAGGATGCTTTTTCTGCACATGCCGTGCTCCATCGTATGAAAGCCGACCGTGTACGTAAAGTGCTCTCTGTCGACGTAGAGGGCATCATGGCCGGAACCGTTGCCGACCTGCCTCTGGAGAATGAAGACGTCCTTTTCATTCCTTTCCGCAGTGAAACATTGAACGAGCGTACACTGACGATCCGTGGTGAGATACAGATGCCCGGCGTATATGAATATGCTGAGGATGAGACCATCGAAGACTTTATCCTACAGGCTGGCGGTCTTACGGACGCAGCCTCCACGGCTCGTGTTGACGTGTCAAGGCGTATCTCTGACCCTGGTGCGACAACAGCTTCTAATGAGATAGCAAAAGTATTCTCGTTTACAATCAAGAACGGAATGGTCGTCGATGGCGACCGGAGCTTTACCTTGGATCCGTATGATGAGGTCTATGTGCGTCGCAGCCCAGCCTATCAGCCTCAGCGTAATGTGCTGATCGATGGCGAAGTGCTTTTCCCCGGACAGTATTCTCTTTCCACAAAGAACCAGCGTATCTCAGAGCTTGTAAAGGCTGCGGGGGGTGTGACGGATCAGGCTTATGTCAGAGGTGCCCGTATAGAACGTGTCATGACGGAGGATGAGAAGTTCCGTAACCGTCAGGTATTGGATCTGGTGAGACAGAAAGGTCAGAATGCAGGGTTGGATATGGTCATGCAGGACGAGGAGGCTGCCGATTATGATATCAATCAGGCTCGTGACAGTGTGGAGAATGATACCGTCCGTTACTCTGTAGGTATCGAGTTGGATAAGGCCTTGGCTAATCCCGGCTCAGACTATGATGTCACCTTAAAGGAGGGTGATCGTCTGATTGTGCCTGAATATAATGGAACTGTGAAGATCAATGGTAATGTGATGTATCCGAATACGGTTGCGTATAGTGATGGTAAAAAATATAAGTGGTACGTGAATCAGGCTGGTGGCTTTGGCAGTCGCTCTAAGAAGTCACGCTCTTTTGTGGTCTATCAGAATGGTACGGTATCGAAGGCAAGAAAAGCCAAGATAGAACCTGGATGTGAGATTATTGTGCCCTCTAAGACAACGACGGCCAGTGATGTCATTGGACAGGTCGGAGCGGTTGGAACCTCTATGGCTACGCTCTTGACCTTGTTGATATCTGTTGTTAATTTAGTGAAGTAAAATGGTGTCAGATATGGAAGAAGTGCAGCATAAGAACAAGAAAGAACCGGTCATTGATTTCCCTCGTCTTTGGGCTGCTTTGGTGCGGCGCAAGATGACATATTTTAAGGTGATTCCTACCGTCATATTAGTGGTCTGGATAATCACCCTTGGCTTGCCAGATTATTATAAGTGTAAAATCCAATTGGCTCCGGAGGATAATTCTGGTGGAAGTGCAGGCACACTAGCCATGTTGGCAAGTTCCTTTGGCGTAAATCTTGGAGGAGGGTCACAAAGTAGTGATGCTATAACAGTAATGCTATATCCTGATTTACTGAATAGCGTAGAGTTTAAAGCTTCATTATTTAATATTATGATAAAACGTCCAACCGACAAGGCTCCCATGACTTATTATGATTATCTAAAGTATGAGCAGAAAGAGGCTTGGTGGCTTTTAGCTAAGGAGAACTTACTTAACTTCTTACATGGTGAAGAGAAAGAGAAAAGACAAAATCAGCATATAGATCCTTTTAAGCTAACTCCTGAGCAGGCTGGTGTTTCGGGAATGATTAATTCTAGGATTTCTTGCGATATTGTTAACAGCGTGGAAAAAGTAAAGTCGCTAATTACTGTTGAGGTGATAGATCAGGACCCTTATGTGGCGGCAATGTTGGCTGATTCTGTAAAAGTACATCTTCAGAATTACATTACAGATTACAAGACTAAAAAGGCGCGATATGATTTGGAGTTCACTGAAAAGCTTTACAAAGATGCAAAGAAAAGTTATGAACGGGCTCGCCAGCTGTATGCTGATTATATGGACTCTAATCATGATGTGATTATTGAGAACGTCCGGCAGAAACAAACTGATTTGGAAAATGAGATGCAACTTCGATATAATAATTATAATGCTGTTAGCACTCAGTTATTGGCTGCCAAAGTAAGAGTACAGGAAGTAACTCCAGCATTTACAACTCTTCAGGCTGCGACAGTTCCCTTGTGGCCCTCAGGTCCTAATAGAAGTCGTCTGGTTATTTTATTTACAATAGCAGCGTTATTTTTTACAACGATTTGGATTTTGTTTGATGAAGATGAAATCAGACCTTTGTTAGGCTTGGCAGATAAGGTAAAAGATTGAAAAGGCTTGATGATAAAATGACATAATGAAGAAATTGTTCTATTGTACCAGTTCCTTACATAATCCACATGCGGGGGTTATGCTTAATAAAATGTTGGCAGACAAAAAAAAAGGTGCAGAGGTCATCATGGCATATTGTAACCGTGCGCTACCTTCATGTATTACAAATGTCCATGGAAACAAGGGCGTTTGCGCAGTGTGTAGGCACATGCATCGCCAAATTATAAATAACTATCTATCTGATATTCAGGTTATAGAAGTCTCGGAAAACTTATTTGGTAAAAGTGATAATTCTTTCTCTTATGATGACATACTGGATCTAAAGAAGATTGTATATCGGGATGTTAATATAGGACTGTCACTCCATTCATATTTTGTGACTATAACCAGAAAACCTTCTGGTAAGGTCTCTCTGGCAGAAAGACAGTATTTTGACCAAATTTTGTCTTCACTTTGCCGATTCGTTGACTATGCTTATAAGTTAGTAGATGAAATCAAGCCAGACATGATAACTATCTATAATGGTAGAATGTTTGAGAACCGCCTGTTTTATGAAATAGCAGTTAACAAAGGGATAGAATTTGAGTCGGAGGAAGTTTGTTGGAGAATAAATCAGCCCTCGATACGTGTCGAGTACCATGGTGGATTACCTTTGGATATAAAACAATTGACCCAGATGTCCAAGGATTTATGGAATAATTCCAAACGTTCTGAGAAAGAAAAGATAGAGGTGGGTTCATCTTTTTTCTTGAATAGAAGGAATGGGAAGCCCACTAACGATTTCATATACATTGATAATCAAATCAATAACTTGCTTCCAGATGAATATAGTGGAGATGAACGTAATTTCGTGATTTTCAACTCCTCAGAGGATGAGATCGTTTCTTTAGGGGGAGAATGGGATGAAGACAATTTGTTTGAATCCCAGGTAGAAGCCATTCGTTTCGTCACAGATCATCTTCCGGAAAATGCTCATTTGTATCTTCGTATCCATCCGAATCTTAAAGGACTGAATGCTGAGTACCATACAAATTTATATAAATTGAAAGATAAACGTCTGACAATTATCCCGCCAGAGAGCCCTATTAGTTCGTATGCACTAATGGATATTGCAGAAAAAGTTATAGTAATGGGGTCTACTATGGGTGTAGAAAGTTGTTATTGGGGGAAGCCTGTTATCAGTCTTCACAAATCAGAATATTATTATTTGGGTGTTGCATATAATCCCCAGACTAAAGATGAACTAGTTAGATTCCTTAATGACAAGCTGACTCCCAAAGAGAAAAAGGGTGCTTTGCTTTATGGCTATTTCTATATGGCACTTGATGAGCGGGCAATAACAGACAATGAGGTAGAATTCAATCTTTACACGGATACTTTTATGGGAAAGAAGGTATCTGGGGTGGTTGAATATTTGAAGTTTTGCGGGTCAAGTGTGTTATTTAGATTATTATATCCAAGATTTGTTGCTCACTTTACTAGATTCTTTAATAACACGGTTTCTTTACCAGTATAAAAGATGAATACAATCAACAAAATAGCGGATGGCGTTATTTGGACGATTGCCAGTAGGTTTCTGAGTGCTGCCTATGCTTTTATTGCCGTACCTATCTTGATTAGACTCTATGGTAAGGCCGATTACGGACTGATAGGCTTGGCTTTATCTATCAATGTCTATATGACTTTGTTGGATTTAGGCTTCTCAAATACGAATCTTCGGTATTTCTCTAATTATCTGGCTAAGAATGATTTAGAAAGTGTTAAGAAACTCTTTGGAACGAGTATTTCTTTTTATGGCCTGATAGGTTTTGCCAATGCCCTGATCATTTTTGTCCTCTCATTCTTTGTCGGCGATATCTTTGAGGTTACTGCTGAGCAGGCTGTTATCCTGAAGAGCTTGCTCTATGTCATTGCTTTGAATGCCATCTTTAACTGGTATACCAATTGCTTTGGGCAACTCATTCAAGGAGCCGAATATGTTGATTTTTTCAGCAAAATCAGTTTTATAGGGAATCTTCTTAATGTGGTGGTCTTGGCACTGACACTGTTGTTCAAATTCTCTATTGTAGAATATTATGCAGCTCTTGTATTTCTTGGTCTTATCTATAGGACGGTCTTGTCAATCAGGAAAATCAAGGTTATTATACCAGATATTTCATTCAGGCCTCATTTTGATAAGCATCTGTTCAAGGAGACACTGCCGTATAGTATGAACATATTCTCAGTGTCACTATTAACTTGGGGCGCCATGCAGCTGCAGCCTTTATTGTTAGGTATACGATGTAATTCAAGTGAGGTGACAGATTACACCGTGATAGCCTCCATCTATGGTTTCTTAGGATTTGTAGGTGGAGCATTCAATTCGTCGATATTCCCATCGGTGACAAAAGCGGTGACTTTGAATAATAGAGAGGTTATTGATCGAGTTGCTTATCAGGGAACTAAGTATTTGGTGATTGTCATCTGCTTTGTCACTTTTGGTTATATAAGTGTGTCACCGGATGTCATGAATCTATATCTGGGCGATTCTTTCATGTATCTGGTCCCTTGGATGGATGTATATTTTATAAATCTCCTTGGTAGTCATAATGCTGGTATGTCAGCCATCATTTATGCTGGTACGGACATCAAGTTGATTACTCGCTATTCTGCATTTTCCTATATTACGATGGTCATTATCTTCTGGTTTCTGATTCCCTTTTACGGAGCACGAAGTGTTGCCATATCAGGAACGATTTGTAGTATCATGCAGATGACGTTTTATTATTTTTATTACTGGCCGAAGAAACTGCAGATTAATGCCCGATATATTTTCTGGAAGGATCTGTTGCCATTCGCATTTGTTGGGCTAGTTATCGCTTGTGGGCTTAGGTTGATTCCTGTGGCTGATTCTCATTTGGTTCAGTTAATAGTTAAAGGCCTTATGTTTGTGTTGATATTTTCTGCAGCAGTGTTTGCGATGATAGACGAGAAGGATAGAACTTTCTTTGCTTGGTTCGTCAAGGCAAAAGTCCTTCGGAGGGGTGGAACAGATGTGAATGCAGGATGAGGAAACCGCTGGTATTAGTATTGATGTCCACCTATAATGGTGAGCGCTTCCTAAAAGAACAGATAGATAGTATTTTATCGCAACAAGGCGTTGATGTTCGCTTATTAATCCGCGATGATGGTTCTATGGATCAGACGTGTGCCATCCTTTCTGAATATGCTTCTGTTCATGAGAATATAGTATGGCATGCATGTCAGAATGTTGGTTTCGTCAACAGTTTCTCTGCGCTAATAAGGATGGCCTTAGAGTCAGATATACCTGCAGACTTTTATGCTTTTTCTGATCAGGATGATGTTTGGATGCCAGAGAAACTTATCACGGCTTGTTCGGTACTAGCGTCAAAAGACGCATCAAAACCTAACCTTTTTACTTCCAATTCCATGCAGATTGATGCAGAGGGGAAAGAGTTGGACCTCTTCCACAAGGGACCAGAACCGAAATTCAGAAAAGGAAATGTACTCGTTTTTGGAACAGAACAAGGTTGTAGCATGGTCTTTAATAGAAAGGCGATGGAGTTTTACTCAGAATGTGACCCGATAATAACTTGGCATGACCGATGGTTGTATCATATTTGTTATTTCTTTGGAAACGTGACATATGATCATCGGCCATTGTTCTTTTATCGTAGACATGAGAATAATGCTTTGGCTAATCATCATGCAGGAAGTTTGGAGGGAGAACGAAGCAAGATAGTCAGAGTCTATCGAATCCTATTTGTGGAGCCACCCGTGACAAACCATGTGGAAATGGCTAAGGAATTTTATGATCATTTTGCATCAAAACTTAATCCGAACGACCGTAAGATTTTCAAGCGTTTTATTGCATGCAGGAAGAGTATCGTGTCAAAGATATATATGTTGTTTTCGCGCCATTTTATTTATCCATATTATGATGCGAATGAAGGTCGATTGTTGAAATGGCTAATTTTGGCAGGTAGATTATAAAGAAAAATTTGATGGAATCGAATAAGATACTTGCAATAGTTGTAACATATTATCCAGAACAGGATTTGCTGGTTCGGAATGTTCAGGCATTCATTGAACATGTAAGCAAGGTCCTTATATGGGAAAATACGCCTTCTCCTGACAAATTGCAATATCGGTATGTAGTACATGAGAAAGTAGAGTATTACGGAGATGGTATCAATAGTATATCGAGAGCGTTGAATTTTGCTTGGGAATATGCTAATGAGAACGGATTCGATTACTTGTTAACGATGGATCAAGACTCATATTTTGAGAATTTTGATTTCTATATTGGCAAGACAGTTTTTTGTGAAAATGCGCCAGATGGTATTTGGACCCCTCAGATGAATGGAGAATTTGTCTCGACAGAATATGAAGAGATAGATATTCCAATTACTTCTGGCATGCTTGCTTCTGTCAGGATTGTCAATGCAATTGGAGGTTGGAATGAGTCGTATACGATTGCGTCTGTTGATGATGAATTCTTCCTACAGGCGCATCAGTGTAAGATTAAGAAGTATAAAGTGAAAGACGCTTCTTTGTTGCAACGCTTTGGTATCACTCAGGTTGTGACGGTATTTGGACATAAACTTGAACTTAGAAACTATGGTCCCCAAAGACTTTACGATATTTATAGGAATAATATAATTCTGATTCGTAAATATCCAAAGATTGACTATCTAAGGAAGAACTTTTTCCATTATTGGCTAAAAGCAATTGTTTTGGTATTCTTGTTTGAGAAGCAGCGGTTTAGGAAAACGGCAGCAATCTTTAAAGGCATTATTTCAGGACTCAGATATAAGAATGAAGAGTTAAGGAATCTTGGTATTGCCAGCCTAAAGAAAGAAACAAATGTCTTGGTTCTGATGTCAACCTATAATGGTGAGGCTTATTTGAAAAAACAGTTAGATAGTATCCTTTTTCAAGATAAAGTAAAGGTCCATCTTATGGTCAGAGATGATGGATCCACGGACCATACTTGTGAAATATTAGCCGAATATGCAGAAAGGTTTCCTAATATGGAGTGGCAGAACTCAAAGAACGTAGGCTTTGTTCGCAGTTTCTCTCTTCTTGCAGAAAAAGCATTGGCCTACCCTGAAGCTATAGATTATTATGCGTTCTCTGACCAAGATGATATATGGATGCCCAACAAGTTGAAAACTGCATGTCGCTATTTGGAAGATTTTGATAAGGATACACCACTATTGTTCTCCTCTAATTCACTATTTGTTGATGATAATATGAATGTTTTAGGATCTTTTCATAATGAAACACCTCATTACACAAAACAGAATGTAATGATTTATCCTACAGAGCAGGGATGTAGTATGGTGTTCAACAGAAGTGCATTAGTGTTGTATGACCAAAATCCTCCGAAGAATGCATGGCATGACCGTTGGATGTGTTTGATCTGTAATTTCCTAGGTCAATCAGTATATTGTCAGAGTCCTTTATTTTACTATCGCATTCATGGTGGCAATATGATAGGTAAAAAGCAGAAATTCTGGGATAGGATAGTGGATGATGTCAAGTTCTTCTTTACATCAGATGCCAAGAATTCCCAGATGGTAGAAGAATTTTATCACTCCTATCAGTCTCGGCTGAGTAATGAAGATCGGGACATTCTGAATGTATTCCTACATTATAAAGGTTCTATTAAGAATAAGTGGAAAATAGTCATGTCGCCAGAATATCAGAGAGCATCGAATTGGCAGGAAAGAATGAGAAAGGCTGTCCTTTTACTTTTTAATAGGATTTAATATGATGGAACTCAGTATCATTATTCCAGTTTGTAATGTAGAACAATATATCGGATCCTGTCTGGGAAGTATCTATCGTCAGGGCCTTCGCGAAAGTGACTTTGAGGTTATTGTTATAAATGATGGCTCAACAGATCAGACTATGACTGTTGTAGAAGAGATGATGAACTGTCATCATAATATTCATGTAATCAATCAAAGTAATGCTGGTCCTTCTGTATCTCGGAATGCTGGTATGGAAAAGGCAACGGGCGAGTATGTCTTGTTTGTAGACTCTGATGATTTGCTGATGGATAACGGTCTCTCTGTATTAATGCAGAAGGCCATTGAAACCTCTGCCGAGATGGTCGTCCCTGATTATATAAGGAAGAAAGATGGTGAGATTGCGCCTCAATACGAAGCAAGGATCACAGATCCTCAGATTATAGACAAGTCTGGCCTTGAATATTATGTTGAAGATTATAACCCTCAAATGGGCAGTTTTATTTGGCGCATTCTCTATAAAAGATCATTTCTTAATGAGAATCATATAAGACTTGTTCCTGGAGTCTATTATGAAGACATCCCATTTCTTCAGGAGTGTTTCCTTAAAGCCCAGCGGGTCATAGGCATACACCTATTATATTATATATATAGAATCAGACAGCGTTCTTGTACCTATTCATTTACAATGAAAAACGCGATGGACTATAATACAGCCATCGCCAATTCATGGCGACTGACAAAATTACCCAATCTACCAAAGAGAGTAAGTCGCCAGCAGGAAAAGAACATTCATATCTTTTTTAATTATGCAGTTGATTGTATAATTGGCGTGTTTAGAGATCCGTCTGAAAGAAAGATGATTGTTGACGATTTGAGGAAGAAAGTGCCAGATATGAGTTTTTCCGGTGGGCTGGGGGCATGGGCCATCTCCATATCGTTTAAAACGGTGCCCCATGCGTATATTAATTGGCGTCTGTTCAATACAAAAGTTGCGAATTGGTTCCACGCACGGTTAAGCCTATAATTGCTCTGTTATGATGAAGGTTCTATGGTTTTCTGTTACGCCACTCTCTATACATGCGGGAGAGAATACTGGAATAGAAGGCAAAGGGTGGATATCGTCCTTGTTACAGATAGCCCTTGGCATTGAAGACATAGAATTAGTTGTTGCGTATGAAAACTATTCTCCTCAAAAAAGGGGAGTAGAGGAAAGTGAAAGACTTAAGATTATCCCCATTAATATTTGCCGATATGGGAAAAGGCAGATTATCAAGGATATGATGACTTATCGTGAAGTGGATGATTTTATTCTTTCAGAATCATTGAAGATTATTCATGAAAATACGCCGGATCTGATTCATATCTTTGGGTCTGAGTGGTGTTTCGGACTTATCACTAAATATGTGAGTATTCCTGTAGTCATTCATATGCAGGGATTCTGGTCGCAGATAAGGAATTGTCTTCTGTTGCCAGGACAGAGTTCCCTTTTTGATAGATTTAAACCGGAGTTGCTGACTCATCCATTAGGTTTCTTTGCCAGATATCAGTATTACAATTTATCTATGGAACGCCACAGACGTGAGGAGGAGATACTAAGACAAAATAGCTTCTATATGTGTCGTACAAGATGGGATCAGTCTGTTGTTAAGTTTTACAATAAAGATGCGCGGATTTTTCATGTAGATGAGGCTTTACGACATGAGTTTGTCGAATGTAAAGACAGATGGAAGCCTCATGCAGTGGATAAGAAGATTGTGATTGTCACAATAGGTGCGTGCTACTCCATCAAGGGACCTGATGTGGTATTAAAGACAGCAAAACTAATCCATGAGAATACGGATTATGATGTAGTATGGAAATGGATTGGTGGTACAAATGATGAGATCAGAGAATTTGAGAAACTTACAAAGGTGAAGGCACATGAAGTAGGTGTCAAGATGATGGGTACCATGAATGCCACGGAGATGATAAAAGAGTTGTTATCTTCTGATATGTATGTTCATACATCTTATTCAGATAATAGCCCCAATGCAGTATGTGAGGCTCAATATCTGGGCATGCCAGTTATAGCAACGGATACAGGAGGAGTCGTTTCATTGTTTAGTGAGCAATATGATAAGAATATGATTGTCCCCATGAATGACCCGTTCTATCTGGCGTCTAAAATAATTGAGCTTCGAGAAGATGAGACAAAGGCAAAATGTCTTGCTGAAGATAATTGGAAAATCGCTCATCTGCGACATGACGAAAAGAGAATCTTAAGACAGTTAAAAGACACGTATCTTCAGCTATGCGAGTTATAGATGTTATATATTTCCTGTTTCTTGTAACCTTGTCACTTGATCCGACTGGCTACCACTCTCGCTTGAAGGATCTCTTGTTCGTTGTTCTAGTAATCTATGGAGCTATTTATTGCTTGAAACGTCGGCAATATCTTGCTCCAGTTAATAGAATTACTTTCCTAATATTCCTTTTGATTCCTTTGTGGGGAATGTTTATCGCTTATATTACAGGCAGTTTGAGTGATAATGGCTATGCGATGAGCCAGATGAGATCAATGCTATATATATCGATATTCTTTTTTGTGGTGACCATGCGATTAAATGTCATTTTAAAAGCCATTTGGATTAATGGTATCATTATGGCAGTATTAACGTTAATTCTTTTTTTTCTCTCTCAGTTGGGGGGAGTTTTCTTGGCAGCCATTTATGATTATTGTAATGCCTCTGATAATTATACAATGGCATATAACCGTAATTTCCTAGGTTACGCTATCAATGGCCTATATTTCAAGGCTGGCTCTCTTATTATTTTCTCATTTATTTATAATCTTTACCAGTATAAAGGGCCTTTTAGATTGTTTTTCACAATTGTTCTTTATCTGTCGCTGATGGTTGCAGGTTCCCGTACACCGATGCTCGTACAGACAATGATTCTTTTAGTATATCTTTATGATAAGAATATCTTTGGCAAGTTCTTGACAAGGGTTTCTGCATTACTTTTTTTGGGAGTGTTGGTTATGGTGACTTATCTCCTAGCAACACAAGAAAAAGAGTCATCTAACGAGGTAAAGTATGATAACTTTGAATCATATGTCGAGGATATGGGGGATAAGGGACATTCCATATGGGGAGCAGGATTAGGCAGTGAGTTTTATGCAAAGGGGCGTGGCCTAAAGTTGTCTTATACAGAACTCTCATATATGGATATTTTGCGAATTTACGGTCTTCCTGTAGGACTATGCTTTGTTTTTCTCTTCTTTGCCCCATGTTTTTGGTTATGGAAGTATTTCCCGCGCTCCCAGTTCTTAAAACGATATTGTCTGGGATATGTGCTGTTCCTAATTCTCTCTGGTACTAATCCTCTATTGTTAGGCTCGATAGGGTTGACAGCTCTATCACTATTTATGGCGATAGTTAACAAAACGTCAGAGATGGAAAAAGAAAAGAAAGAGCTGCTGTTAGATGCGGGGAAGTCTGAATCTACAGAGGAAGAGACAGAACCGCTGGTAGTTGATAATTGTTTGTTGAGATGAAAGAAGTAACTATATTGCTGTCTTCTTATAATGGGGAGGCTTATCTGGAAGAACAGCTTGAGAGCATTGTGGCTCAGAAAGACGTTCAGACAAATATTCTCGTCCGTGATGATGGCTCATCTGACCGCACATGCGACATTTTAGACCAATGGCAGCAAAAGGCAAATCTCTCGTGGTATCGCGGTGAGAATATCGGACCAGCTCGGAGCTTTATGGATTTGCTTCGGCAGGCTGGTGACTCATGCTATTATGCTTTCTCAGATCAAGACGATTATTGGCTTTCTGATAAGTTGAAAGTCGCTGTTGACAAATTGGAGTCATATGAGAAGCGTCCGGCCCTGTATTTCTGCCAGACGGAGTTGGTGGATAAGAATCTGAACCGTGTCAACAGTGTGATCATCCATCCGCGACTAACCTTCGGAGAGTCTTTGGTGTATCAGTTTGTTGGTGGTTGTACGATGGTGATGAACCGGGCTTTGCGTGATATCATCCTCAAGTATGACCCGCAGTATCTGAGCATGCACGACGTGTGGATTTACGATGTGGCACAAGCCATTGGTGCCCACGTGGTGTTTGATCATATTCCACATATCCTTTATCGCCAGCATGGTGGAAACGTCACAGGACAGTCAACCTCTGTCATGACGGAATGGAAGCATCGTACGGGTAGGTTAATGAAGCGTGACCTGCACTCTCGCTCGAAGGTCGCCCAAGAGATTTATAAGGGCTATTACGATATGATGCCAGAGGAGAATAGAGGTCTGTTGACAGATTTTATTGTGGCTAAGACACACCTGAAACAACGTTTTCAGTTGCTTCGCGACCGTCGGTTCCGATGTGGTGACAGAGAGACCTATCATAATTTCCGGATGGCCGTTCTGATGAATATCTATTAATTGCCGATATACCGATTTCGACTTGGAACCAAAGATATCTGTTATAACCATCACGTATAATAGTAAGGCGACACTCGAGCAGACCATCCTGAGTGTCACGACGCAAGACTATCCTGCTTTGGAGTACGTGATTATTGACGGCGGGTCTACCGACGGCACACTTGATATCATCAAGAAGTATGAAGACAAGATACAAGTAGTCGTTTCAGAACCTGACCGTGGTATCAGTGATGCCTTTAATAAGGGCATAGACAGGGCTACGGGTGAAATTGTTGGCATCATTAACTCTGACGATATTTTGTTGCCTGATGCCTTACAGAAGGTAGCGGAGAAATATGATCCGCAAATAGATGTCTATAGTGGACTGATCCTTTTCTGGAATGAGGATACAAACGAGACATTCCCAAGCTATCCTGACGTGACATTCGACGGACTCAAACTGCAATATAATGTGGCCCATCCTGCCCGATTCATTAGGAAAGATGCCTATGAACGGTATGGCCTGTATCGGGAGGATCTGCGCTATATGATGGATATTGAACTCCTTTGCCGATTCTATCAGCAAGGGGCCAGGTTCTTGCTCATAGACTGTCCGTTGGCTAAGTTCCGTATAGGAGGAACAACAAATGATCCAATCTATAAGAAAAAAGAAGACTATCGTTCCTTTGTCCGGAGTTTCGGCGGATCAGAGTGGGACTTCCGTCGGATTTGGTTACAGGCGGTTGTCAAATATAATCTGATACAGGTTGGATATCGCCTTTTTGGTAATAACTTAAAGTTCAAGATACAGCACAACGCTATCTTAAAACGCGTGATTCCACTATGAAGATTATCCGTTCAGCAACGGTTCCCCAGAGTCTCGACACCTTCTGTTGTGGCTTGCTAAAGAAGTTGAGCGAGAAGTATGAGGTGGTGGCACTCAGTTCTCCCGGTGAAGAGATGCAGGTCATCGCTGAGAGGGAAGGCGTACGTACGATAGAGGTGCCCATGGAACGGCACATCTCTCCGTGGAAGGATATTGTTGCTTTGTATCGGCTGATACAAGTGTTCCGTCAGGAGCAGCCAACAATGGTACATTCCATGACACCTAAGGCTGGCCTGCTTTGTATGGTAGCAGCATGGTTGACACGGGTTCCAGTACGGGTACATACATTTACAGGCTTAGTGTTTCCAACGTCAAAGGGCATTCAACGTAAACTGCTGATGTTGACAGACGCGATTACATGTCGTTGTGCAACGTATGTGATCCCGGAAGGAGAAGGGGTAAAAAAGGACTTGCTTGACTATGGTATTACGAACAAACCATTGCGAGTGCTTGGCTTCGGAAATGTGATGGGAGTCGATATGAATTATTTTAGCCGCAGACCTGAAGTGATGGAGAAAGCCCGTCTGTTGCGTGATGATAGCTGTTTTACATTTCTTTTTGTTGGACGTATTGTCCGTGACAAAGGCATCAATGAGTTGTGTGAGGCATTTGATAAGTTATCTCATGAAAAGGTACCAGTACGCTTGTTGCTTGTCGGCCCTCGTGAGGACAACTTGGATCCGGTGTCTGAACACTCGATTGAAATCATGACATCAAATCCTACTATTACATATGTTGGTGGAAAGTTTGGTGAAGAACTGTTAGCTTACTATGCGGCAGCCGACTGCTTTGTATTCCCAAGTTACCGTGAGGGATTTCCCAATACTGTCCTTGAGGCTGGTGCGATGGGGTTGCCAAGTATCGTAACTGATATCAACGGCTCCCGTGAGATTATTGTTGATAACGAGAACGGCTATATCATCCCCCCGCGAGATAGTGAATCGTTACTTGCAGCTATGCAGCGTATAATGAATGATCACCGCAGACGTTCCTATATGGCTTCGCATGCCAGGAACATGATCGGCTGCCGATTTGAACAAGGGTTCGTGAGACAGTGCCTTTTCGAATTCTACGATGTCATTATGCCGGAGGCATCCTGAAGGCTGCGATTAAGCGAGAACAGGCATGATGTGAAATATTAATTATGTATAAACATTTTCTGAAAAGATTCTTTGATTTCTGGATTGCTCTTTTCGTGTTGGTCTGTATCTCGCCGCTGCTGATCTTTGTCACCCTGTGGCTGCACGTCGCCAATAAAGGGGCCGGAGCTTTCTTCCTGCAAGATCGGCCGGGAAAGGATGGTAGGATATTCAAGATCATCAAATATAAGACTATGACCGACGAGCGTGATGCAGAAGGACATCTGCTTCCTGATGAGCAGCGACTGACGCGGGTTGGGCGGTTCGTACGCTCTACATCTATCGATGAACTGCCTCAGTTACTGAACGTACTCAAAGGTGATATGGCTCTGATAGGTCCTCGCCCGCTGTTGGTCGAGTATATGCCCCTCTACTCCAAGGAGCAGGCTCGCCGTCATGAGGTCCGTCCAGGCATCAGCGGGTGGGCACAGTGTCACGGACGTAATGCTATCTCCTGGACGGAGAAGTTCAAGCTTGACGTCTGGTATGTCGATCATGTATCGCTGAAGACCGATCTGCAGGTGGTCTGGCTGACCATCCAGAAGGTGTTACAGCGTGCAGATATCTCTGAGCAGGGTCATGCTACGATGGAGTTCTTTAATGGACATAACTGAAATGAAGAACATACTGATTACTTCGGCGGGCAAGCGGGTGGTGCTGGTAAAGATATTCCAGCGTACTTTGCAGGAGAATGGACTCGACGCAAAGGTCTACACGACTGACATGCGTCCGGCGATGGCTCCTGCCGGCATCGTCTCAGACGGCTGTATACCTGTCCCCCGCTGCACGGCCGACAACTATATAGACTGCCTCCTTGACATCTGCCGTGAGAAGCAGATAGGTGTTGTTATACCAACGATTGATACAGAGCTGCTCGTGCTGGCGGAAAATCATCAGCGTTTTATGGATCAGGGTGTACGTTTGGCAGTCTCTGATTTGGAGTTCGTAAAAATCTGTCGCGATAAGCGACTGACGAAGGAGTTCTTCTTGCAGGCTGGTATAGCCGTACCCGAGCCTGTTGATAAGTTCCATCCTATATTTCCGATGTTCGCCAAGCCTTACGACGGCTCCTTGAGTACGAACATCCATATCATCCGACGTGCGGAGGATCTGTCACAGGATATCCTCAATGATCCGAAGCTGATTTTCATGGAGTATATCGATCCGAAGGAGTATAAGGAGTTTACGGTAGATCTGTATTACGGCCTTGATGGTTGTGTGAAGGGCATCGTCCCCCGCGAGCGGATTGAGATCCGTGCCGGGGAGATCAATAAGGGCATCACTCGTAAGAACGGCATCGTCAGTTTCCTTTACCAGCGGTTGGGAGTCCTCAAGGGAGTCCGAGGCTGTATATGCCTCCAGCTTTTCTACCGTGAGAGCGATGGGGACATTAAGGGCATAGAAGTCAATCCTCGTTTCGGAGGAGGCTTCCCGCTGTCCTATTATGCCAAGGCCAACTATGCGGACAGCCTGATCCGTGAGTATCTGCTCGGGGGGACGGTCGACTATTCTGATGCATGGCTTGACCGTACGCTGATGCTACGCTATGATAATGATGTCATCGTCTATGACGCAAAAGAGTAGGGTGGTGGTCTTTGACCTTGACGATACCCTGTATAAGGAGCAGGACTATCTCAAGTCTGCCTATCGTGAGATTGCTTTGTTGGTGGGGGCTGGCCCTGATGCTGCTGAGGAAGTCTATGAGCAGATGCTCCGCTGGTGGCAGAACGGCGATAATGTGTTCCGTCAGTTGATAGATGTCTACGGACTGGATATGACAGTCGACGAGTTGCTGACTATCTATCGCTCCCATGTCCCGACCATCCGTCTTGACGAGCCAGTTAAGAATCTCCTTGGACGGCTGCATCAGTACGCTGTATTAGGAGTCATTACCGACGGGCGAAGTCTGTCTCAGCAGCGTAAGGTGGAAACCTTGGAATTGTTGGCCTACATGGACGAACAGGATATCTTAGTATCGGAAGAGACGGGCTACGAGAAGCCCTCAGAGGAGCCCTATCGGCATTTCATGACATGCTATCCCTCGCGTACCTATTATTATATAGGGGATAATCCGTCGAAGGACTTTGAGGCACCTAACCGATTGGGCTGGACAACGGTCTGTCTGCTTAACGATGGCCGTCATATCCACCGTCAGGACTTCAGTCTGCCACAGCAGATGTTACCGAAGTACAAGGTATCACAACTTGTTGAAATAGAAAATATTATTATATAATGGCAAATAGAATCTATTTGTGCCTGGCTCACATGAGTGAGGCAGGTTGGGAACAAAAGTATATTCAAGAGGCGTTCGACACGAACTGGGTCGTTCCCCTCGGGCCTAATGTGAATGGCTTTGAGGAAGACTTGAAACAGTATGTCGGGCGACTGACGGATGGTACGATGGCAACGTCAAAGGAGATCGTCGCCCTTTCATCAGGGACGGCAGCCGTCCATCTCGGGCTGTTAGCTTGTGGCGTGGGGCCGGGTGACGAGGTGTTGGTGCAGAGTTTTACGTTCTGTGCATCCACCCATCCGATTAAGTATCTGGGTGCTACACCCGTCATGATTGATTCTGAGGCGGAGACTTGGAATATGGATCCCCAGTTACTCGAACAGGCCATCAAGGATCGTATTGCCGTCACGGGACGAAAGCCGAAGGCCATCCTGCCCGTCTACCTCTATGGTATGCCGGCTAAGATAGATGAGATACTGGCCATAGCCGACCGTTATGACATCCCTGTACTGGAGGATGCGGCAGAGGGATTCGGCTCCAGATATAAAGGGCGAGTCGTCGGTACCTTCGGACGTTACGGTATCTTGTCGTTTAATGGCAACAAGATCATCACCACTTCCGGTGGTGGAGCGCTGATATGTCCTGATGCAGAGGCTCGTGACCGTATCATGTGGTATGCCACTCAGGCTCGTGAAGCCTACCCCTACTACCATCACGAGGCCGTGGGCTATAACTATCGCCTGAGTAATATCTGTGCTGGTATTGGTCGTGGACAGATGTGTGTGCTCGATGAGCATATTGCCCATCACCGTAAGATTGCTGCTAAGTATCGTGAAGCCTTTGCTGCTGTTAAAGGTATCACGTTCCACGACGAGCCGCAGGAGATGGAGTCGAACTTCTGGCTTAGCACCATCCTCCTTGACGAGGACCTGCATGTGAAGGGTGAGGAGCATGTCTATGAACAGCCGGTCAGGGGTGCCATCGGTGGTGCTGCTGGTCAGGTACATAGTGGAGGCCCCATTCATACAGACTGTGAGCCGAACCGCAATGTGGAGGCTCTGCGTGTGGCCCTCGATAAGGCTGGCATCGAGTCCCGGCCGCTGTGGAAGCCCATGCACCGCCAGCCTGTCTATCATGATGCGCCGGCCTATGTCAATGGTGTCAGCGAGGGCCTGTTCCATAGAGGACTCTGCCTGCCGTCGGGTCCTATGGTGTCCGATGCAGACGTTGAACGTATCATTGAAACTATCATATCTTCCATCTGCTAATTATAATACAAGTTATCATATATGAATTTCTTCCGTAAATTGGCAAACTGGTATTTCCGCCGTAATTCATTGCCTTATTGGAGCATCTTCGTACTCGACATGCTGATTCTGTTGGCATCGGGTGTCATCAGCTATTGGATCTTCAGTGACTGGACGAAGTTAACCACACGCATGCCGACCCTGTTGGCTTCGCTGCTTATCTATGTGGCGCTAAGTGTCATCGGCATCCGTTATTTCCATACGTATGCCGGCATCGTGCGCTATTCGTCATTTGTCGATCTGATGCGCGTTGCTTATGCCAATGTCTTGTCGCTGCTGCTTGCTTTGTGCCTCCATTATCTGATGTTCTCAGCGCCCAGCCAGTATTTTGAGCCATTGTCCGGCAGGCAGATCGTACTGATGTTCGTCATAGCTACATTGGCCATGTGGGCCATGCGTGTGCTGGTGAAGACCGTCTACGACGTGTCAACGGCCGATAATAGTGCCCTGCGAGTGCTGGTCTATGGCGCACAGAGTGGTGGCGTCGGACTGGCAGAGAGCATCCGTACGCAGACGCCCCGGCGCTTCATCCTGAAGGGCTTCATCTCCCACAACCGCCGTCTGCGCCATAATGAACTCATGGGCGAGAAGGTGTTTACGATGGAGGACGATCTGCGGAAGGTGGTCGACGACTATCATATCGGAGCCGTGCTCGTGTCGCCTTATCGTACGAATGACTTCCGAAAGAACCAGGACCTGCAGGACTTGCTGATTGGCATGGGCGTGAAGATCTTCATGGCGCAGAACGCCATCGAGGTTGAGAAGATAGGCGAGGATGATGAAAATTCCGAGTTCGGAGAGATACAACTCAAGGAGGTATCGGTCGAGGACCTGTTGCCGCGTGCAGAGATCAAGGTCGACATGAAGTCTGTGGGCGAGTTGCTCAGTGGCCGTCGCGTGCTGATCACGGGCTCGGCAGGCTCCATCGGTTCCGAGATGGTCAGGCAGATTGCCTCTTGTAAGCCAGCCTCGTTGATGCTGATAGACCAGGCAGAGACACCCCAGCATGACATCCGCCTGATGATGGCCAAGGAGTATCCCAATATCGATGTGCATGTAGTGGTCACTACCGTATGCAGCCAGTCGCGTATGGATGCCATCTTCAACCAGTTCAGGCCCGAGTATGTGTTCCATGCCGCTGCCTATAAGCACGTGCCGATGATGGAGGATAATCCCTCGGAGGCTATTATGAATAATGTTTACGGAACGAAGGTCGTGGCAGACCTCTCCGTGAAGTATGGCGTTCGTAAGTTCGTGATGGTCTCTACGGATAAGGCCGTCAACCCTACCAACGTCATGGGATGCTCGAAACGCATCTGCGAGATCTATGTCCAGACACTCGACCGTGCCATCAAGACCACACAGTATGGTGGCTCAGGACTCCAACTCTCGGCCGACTTCAAGCCCGTCACACAGTTTGTGACCACCCGCTTCGGAAACGTGCTGGGCTCCAACGGATCCGTTATTCCGCTCTTCCGCGAACAGATCCGCAACGGAGGTCCTGTCACGGTGACCCATCCTGATATCATCCGCTACTTCATGCTCATCCCCGAGGCCTGTAAGTTGGTGCTCGAGGCAGGCACGAAGGGCAACGGCGGAGAAATCTTCGTATTCGATATGGGTCGCCCTGTGAAGATCGCAGACCTGGCCAAACGCATGATCAGTCTCTCGGGCGCAAAGAATGTGAAAATAGAGTACACTGGCTTGCGAGAGGGTGAGAAGTTGTTTGAGGAGGTGCTGAACGACAAGGAGACCACGAAGCCCACCTTCCACAAGAAGATCCGCATCGCCGAGGTGAGACCGTATGACTATGATCAGGTCTGCCAGCAGATTGATGAATTGATAACCGTTTCCAAGAAATACAATGATATGGAGACCGTCCGCATGATGAAGAAGATCGTGCCGGAATACAAGTCGAACAACTCCGTCTATGAGGAACTCGATATTCCGAACAAGGCGGTAACGACTAAAAAGACAGCAGAAATGTCGTGAGATATTTATATAGGAATCGTTTTAATGGTAGTCCCCCGTCAGTTATCGCTGGCGGGGGATTCTTGTATCGATATCCAGCAACGGCATGACCCCCCATCGGCGCAACAGCAAAACAACTTGTTTTGGTGTCGTGGAGATGCCTTCCACGGTTGTTACTAATGCCTTGTAACGGACCAAAACAAGTTGTTTTGCTGTTGAAGGAGGCGGGAGTCACCTTCCTGTCGGGCGGCGGTCACTGTATGATGAGGCCTCCGTTAGGCTGAATGGTGACCTTGGCACGACCCTTCTTGTCTACTTTCAGCGTGGTGAGCGTAGGCTCGCCGAGCTTGGAGTCGACATAGTATTGGAGCGTCTGGCCCGGGGCGAACATCGGCAGCGAGAGGGTGAGCGTCAGTGGCTCCTTCATGGCGGAGAGGCCGGCGACGTACCACGTGCCGTTGGTTGCCTTGCGGGCGAGGACGACATAGCGGCCGGGATAGCCGTCGATGAAGCGCGTCTCTTCCCATGCGGTAGGCAGCTGACGGAGGAAGTCCATCTCGAACTGAGGCAGTTCTGTCAAATTGTTCGGCTGCATGGCCACGCACTGCACGGATGTCTGCATGATGATACCGGCGGCCATCTCGAAGATGTCGGTCGTGTGTCGTGGGTGACGGCTTTTGTTGTCGGGGGCGAGGTGCTTGTTCATGATGATGCCTCCCCAGTCCATCGAGGCCGTGGCGTTGCGACAGAAGGGATGGAGCGTCAGGTCGAAGGGCTCACGGATGGCGGCTCCCTCGTTGAAGAACACGTTCTCCGAGGCCAGCACAGCCTCTGAAGCCACGAAGTTCGGATACATCCGCTCCCAGCCGCGGGGCACGGTGCAGCCGTGGAAGACGACCTGCAGGCCGTAGCGGTTGGCATCGCTCAGTATGTCCTCATACAGTCGCATCGTCTCCTGCTTGTCGCCGCCGAAGAAGTCTACTTTGATGCCCTTGATGCCTATCGACTGCATCCAGCGCATCTCACGCTCCCGGGAGATGGCTGTTGCCATACAGTCGCGAGGGCCCTGAGGGGCGTCGTTCCAGAAGCCGTTGCTGTTGTACCATAGCAGCAAGTGTACACCCTTTGACTGGGCATACTTTGATAGCTCCTCGATACGGTCGCGGCCGATCTGCGTGTCCCACCAGTTGTCTACGAGGCAGTACTCGAATCCCATGGCCGAGGCGAGGTCGATGAACTTCACTTGGTCGTCGTAGTTGATGGAGTGGTCCTGCCAGATGAGCCAGCTCCAGGTGTAACGGCCGGGCTGGTAGTTGGTGGAGGGCTCGTAGCGTGGTTCTACGAGGTCGTAGCTGATGGTGGTCTCGGCGATGGGCTTGAGTGTTGTTGCGAGGGTGACGGTGCGCCAAGGGGTCTCACCGGGCAGGGGGATGGCGGCGAAGTCGGTGCCGTAGCCATTGTTCTCGCCTGCATCGGGGTAGGCGACGGTGTAGCCATTGCCGGCCTGATAGTCGGAGAGATGGCTGCCGCAGTAGTTCGAACCCACCCCCGTCTCGCTGACGAGGGTCCAGCCTTGCGGCAGATGGAAGAGGGCGGGGAAGATGTAGCCGTGGCCGTACTGCGAGGGTGTGTCCATCGCTGCGTCGGCACTGTAGCCCTCCTCATAGCTGGGCTTCGTCTGTTCCCAACCTGTCTCGGGGCCTATCTGGGGCGAGATGAACGTCGTGGTACCGTCGGGAAAGTTGAAACTGCTGAGCTCACTCTTGATGCGCAACCGCTTGAGGTCCTTGCCCTGCCACTTCTGACGGGGCACGGCATAGCGGAAGGCGAGGTCTTCGTCGGACACCTGGAAGATGATGCTGAAGCGCTGTTGGTCTTTGTTCTCGATGTCGAGCACGGCCTTCGTGGCCTGGTAGTCGCCCTTCGAAGCCTTGGTGCCGCGCATGGTGTAAGTGTTGCTGACCGCCGACAACTGGGAATCGACAATGGACAGTTCCTTCGTCATGTCGCCGATGCTGGTCTTCAGGCCCAAGGCAGAGGGGAGTATCATTGGCTGGCCGTTGAGACTGGCCGTATAGTAGAGCCGACCGCCGGCATCGCTGACCGTCACCTGCAGGCTGCCCGCTGGTGATGAAATGATAACGTCACCAGCCCAAGCGAGGACTGATGACGTCATAAGTATTGAAATAAACAGTTTTCTCATCTTACTGCTGGGGCTTAAAGCAGGTTGTCCTGCTCGATGTCCTTGAAATATTTATAGGTGCTGACCTTCAGTTCGTCGGCAGCCTCTTCGTCGCAGACGATGATGCCGTGGGCATGCATCTGCAGGGCGCTGATGGTCCACATGTGGTTAATGCTTCCCTCGATGGCAGCCTGGAGGGCACGGGCCTTCAGGTGACCATTGGCCAGGATCATCACCTCGCGGGCGTCCATCACGGTGCCGACACCTACTGTCAGGGCATGGGCAGGCACGTTCTCGGGCTTGCCTCCGAAGAAACGACTGTTGGCAATACGGGTGTCGGTGGTCAGGGTCTTCATACGAGTACGGCTGCGCAGAGAGCTGCCTGGCTCGTTGAAGGCGATGTGACCGTCGGGGCCGATGCCTCCGATGAACAGGTCGATACCGCCGGCTTCCTCGATCATGGCCTCATAGTGGGCGCACTCTTCGTTCAGGTCAGGGGCGTTACCATTCAGGATATGGATGTTCTCCTTAGGGCAGTCGATGTGGTCGAAAAGGTTACGGGCCATGAAGGCATGATAGCTCTCGGGATGGGTCTCGGGCAGACCTACGTATTCGTCCATGTTAAAGGTGATGACATTCTTGAACGAAACCTTGCCGGCACGGCAGGCCTCGACGAGGGCATTGTACATACCGACGGGTGAAGAACCTGTGGGAAGACCCAGCACGAACTTGTGATCGGGCGTCGGATTGAACTTGTTGATGCGTTCAATGACGTGGTTGGCTGCCCACTGGGACAGTTTCTGATAGTCTGATTGAATAATAACTCTCATAATCTTTATGTTTTATTGGTTCGTAATCTGGGTGCAAAAATACAAATTTTCCCCAAAAAAGAGTGAGAATACTGCTGTTTTTTTTATTAATGTGTGTTAATCCGTCTGTTCTTTATTAGAAAAGCCTTATCTTTGTACGCAAAAACAAAAAGCAAGGATTGAAAGAATTTGTTATATCGAAGGCCAAGGCAGAGACGGCTGTGCTGGTGGGACTTGTCACTAAACAGCAGGATGAGGCCAAGACCAAGGAATATCTCGACGAGCTGGAGTTCTTAGCCGACACGGCCGGAGCCGTGACGGTAAAGCGGTTTACCCAGAAGGTGGGCGGGCCGAGCCAGACAACCTATGTTGGCAGTGGTAAACTTCAGGAAATCAAACAATATATCAAACAATGTCAGGATGCCTATGATGACTGGCTCGACGCCCAGGATGCCTCACTCTTCGCAGAGGGACTGCTCGACGAGACAAACGCCCCGCAGCCTGTGGGAATGGTCATCTTCGACGATGAGCTCTCTGCCAAGCAGATACGGAATATAGAGCAAGAGCTACAGGTGAAGATTCTCGACCGTACCTCCCTGATATTAGATATCTTCGCCATGCGGGCACAGACGGCTGAGGCAAAGGCTCAGGTAGAGCTGGCACAACACCGTTATATGCTGCCCCGCCTGCAGCGCCTCTGGACTCACCTTGAGCGTCAGGGTGGCGGTTCTGGCTCTGGTGGTGGAAAAGGTAGCGTGGGACTTCGTGGTCCTGGTGAGACGCAGTTGGAGATGGACCGCCGTATCATCCTCCAGCGCATCACCCTCCTGAAGCAGCGCTTAGCGGAGATAGACAAGCAGAAGACCACACAGCGCAAGAACCGTGGCAGGCTGATTCGCGTAGCACTCGTAGGCTATACCAATGTGGGCAAGTCGACGATGATGAATCTGCTGGCCAAGAGTGAGGTGTTCGCCGAGAACAAACTCTTTGCCACCCTTGACACCACCGTCCGGAAGATGACCATCGACAACCTGCCTTTCCTCTTGGCCGATACTGTGGGATTCATCCGTAAGCTCCCCTCAGACCTCGTGGAGTCGTTTAAGTCGACGCTCGACGAGGTGCGCGAGGCAGACCTGCTGGTGCATGTGGTAGACATCTCCCATCCGGACTTTGAGGAGCAGATCCGTGTGGTAGAGGAGACGCTGATGGAACTGGGCTGTGCGGAGAAACCGCAAATGCTTGTCTTTAACAAGATCGACGCCTATACATGGGTGGAGAAGGAGGAAGACGACCTGACACCAACTACGAAGGAGAACATCACCCTGGAGGAGCTGGAGCGGACGTGGATGGCCCGTACCGGTGAGAATCAGCACTACATGGAGTGTATCTTCATCTCCGCCAGACAGAAACAGAACATCGACGAACTGCGCGAGGTGCTCTATAAACGAGTTCGCGAACTGCACGTACAGAAATATCCATATAACGATTTTTTATATAAAGACTATGACTGAATACAGAAAACTGACACAAACTGAGATTGAGGTCTTAGAGAATAATGTCTGCTGGGCCGAGGACTGGCAGCGCGTGATGGTGGCCGATGGCTTCAAGCCTTATAACTTCCACCGAGTGATATTCTATGGCGACATCCGCTTAGGTGAGTTCAACAAGCAGGTGGAGGTGTCGAAAGGCTTCTTCAAACACTCGGGCATCAACGATACCACGCTGCGAAACGTGACCGTCGGCAACGACTGCCTGATCGAGAAGGTAGGCAACTACATCAACAACTATACCATCGGCAACGACTGTTATATCTCGAATATCTGCACGTTGGAGACCACCGACGACGCTACCTTCGGCGAAGGCAGTGTGATCAGTGTGCTTAACGAGATGGGTGACGGCAATGTCACCATCTTCCGGGAACTGAACTCACAGCTGGCCTCCTTCATGGTGAAGCATAACCAGGACAAGGAACTGCGGCAGACGCTCCACCAGATGATCGAAGACGAACTCCGTGTGTCACGTCCTGATCGCGGTTACATCGGCAATAATGTGAAGATCATCAATGCCAAGGATATCACGAACACCATCATCAAGGGCGACTGCGAGATTAGCGGCGCTGCTCGTTTGAGTGAGTGTACGGTGATGAGCTCGATGGACGCCCCGGTATTTATTGGTACGGGCGTTATCTGTGAGAACTCTATCATCTGCGATGGCTGTTCGATTAACAACTCTGTGAAGATGCAAGACTGCTTTGTGGGTGAGGCCTGTCAGATTACCAATGGCTTCACGGCCGAGGCCAGTCTCTTCTTTGCCAACTCGTTTATGGCCAATGGCGAGGCTTGTGCGGCCTTCTGTGGCCCGTTCTCGGCCTCGCATCACAAGAGCTCTCTGCTCATCGGAGGCGAGTTCTCATTCTATAATGCAGGCTCGAACACGAACTTCTCGAACCACGCCTATAAGATGGGTCCGCTGCACTGGGGAACTTTAGAGCGTGGTACGAAGACCGCCTCGGGTGCCTATATCCTGATGCCGGCGACTATCGGTGCCTTCAGTGTGTGCTTCGGTAAGCTGATGCACCATCCCGATACTCGTAATCTGCCCTTCTCCTATCTCATCAACTATGGTGAGACCATGACGTTGGTGCCAGGCCGTAACATCACTACCGTAGGCCTCTATCGTGATATCAAGAAGTGGCCGAAGCGTGACAAGCGCTCGAAGCAGTCGAAGAAGAGTATTATCAACTTCGACTGGCTCTCGCCCTTCACCGTGGGAGAGATTATGCAGGGCATTGAGATACTGAAGGCTCTGCGTGAGGCGTCAGGCGACAATGTGTCGACCTACAACTTCCATGAGTACGTGATCAATGCCTCGTCGTTGCAGAAGGGACTGAAATATTATGATATTGCCCTGCGCATCTATATGGGAGCCGTGCTGAAGCGTGCCCAGAAGGAAGGCTATATCGGACAGCCGGTGAACGCTACGGGCAAGGGACGCTGGATTGATCTCAGCGGTTTGCTGTTGCCGGAGAGTGAGGAACAGCGCCTGATCAGTGACATTAAGTCGGGTGACCTCGATAATATCCAACAGGTGCTTGACCGATTCACAGATATCAACAACCACTATCCTGACTATCGTTGGGCATGGAGTTATCAGATGATCCTCGACTATTACCACCTTGATGCCCTTGATGCTGAGGCCTGTGAACATATCCGTCAGGACTATGTGAAGGCTCGTCGTGCGTGGATTGCCGAGATTCGTAAGGATGCGGAGAAGGAGTACGCCATGGGCGATGTGGAGAAGGAAGTATTCGATGAATTCGTGGAGAAACTCGATCATGAGGTCGATTATGAGAACTAAAGATATGAAGAAGTTATTATTGTTGTTATGCCTGATGGCACTCGGGATGAGTACACAGGCGAAGGATTATAAGTATGAGACGGTAGAGGGGGACTTGATGAAGACCCGCATCTATACGCTCGACAACGGACTAAAGGTGTATCTCTCGGTGAATCCCGAGAAACCGCGTATTCAGACTTATATTGCTGTACGGACTGGTTCGAAGAACGACCCCGCGGAAACCACTGGACTGGCCCACTATCTGGAGCATTTGATGTTTAAGGGCACCAGTCAGTTTGGTACGAACAACCCAGAGGCAGAGGCCCCGTTGCTTAACGAGATTACGGAGCGCTACGAGGCTTATCGTAAGCTTACTGATCCAGAGGCCCGTAAACAGGCATATCATGAGATAGACTCCGTGTCGCAACTCGCAGCCCAGTACTTCATTCCCAATGAGTACGACAAGCTGATGGCTACCATCGGTGCTGAGGGGACGAATGCTTATACCTCGAACGATGTGACCTGCTATACGGAGGATATCCCCTCGAACGAGATCGAGAACTGGGCAAAGATCCAGGCTGACCGTTTCCAGAACATGGTGATCCGCGGCTTCCATACAGAGCTGGAGGCTGTGTATGAGGAGTATAACATCGGCCTGAGCAGCGACATGCGGAAACTGTTTGCCGTATGTAGCAAGATGCTTTGGCCGACTCATCCATACGGACTACAGACGACCATTGGTACACAGGAGCATCTGAAGAATCCTTCGATCGTGAATATCAAGAACTATTTCAATAAGTGGTATGTGCCTAACAATGTGGCCATCTGTATGGCTGGTGATATGGATATGGACAAGACCATCGCCATCATCGACAAGTATTTCTCCAGTTGGAAGCCTGGCAAGGATGTGGCACAGCCCACTTTCGCCCCGCTGCCCCCGCTGACGGCACCGAAGGATACCACCATCGTCGGCCAGGAAGCCGAGCAGATATGGGTGGCCTGGCGGGCTAAGCAGGCGAACGCTCTGCAGGCCGATACCCTGGAGTTGATGGAGGATGTGTTGAGTAACGGACGTGCCGGACTTTTCGACCTCGACCTGAACCAGACGATGAAGGTGCAGCGAGCCAATGGTGGTGCAGAGTTGTTGCATGATCATGGTGGCTTTCTGCTGATGGGTACACCTAAGCAGGGGCAGAGCCTTGACGAGGTGAAAGACCTGATGATGGCAGAGATTGACAAACTGAAGAAGGGGGACTTCCCTGACAACCTGCTGCCCAGCATCATCAACAATAAGAAACGCAGCTATTACGGCCTGTTGGAGAGCAATCGAGGTCGTGCCGATATGTTCGTCGATGCCTTTATCAACGAAGTGGACTGGCAGCAGGAAGTGGGTCGCATCGACCGTATCTCGAAGATCACCAAGGATCAGTTGGTAGCCTTTGCTAATCAGTTCTTTTCTGAAGGCTATATCACTGTCTATAAGAAGCAGGGCGTAGACTCTACTCAGAAGAAGATCGACAAGCCTGCTATCACGCCGATACCTGCCAACCGCGACCAGATGAGTCAGTTTGTCCAGGATATCCAGAACTCACTGGTGGAGCCGATTCAGCCGAAGTTCGTCGACTTCCAGAAGGATATGGCTACCCTGAAGACCAAGAATCAGTTGCCGCTCTACTATGTGAAGAACAACGAGAACGGCCTGTTCAACCTCGCCTTCTATTATGAATTTGGTCAGAGTGCAGACAACCGCTACGACGTGGCATCCGACTATATCCGATATATCGGCACAGACAAGATGACTGCTGCCCAACTGAAGCAGCGGTTCTATGAGTTGGCCTGTGACTGGAATGTGAACGTGGGTACGGAGAATATCGCGATCACACTGCAGGGACTCAGTGAGAATATGCCTCAGGCACTCGCCCTGCTCGAAGACCTCCTGCAGAATGCCAAGGCCGACAAGGGAGCTTACGACGAGATGGTCAACCTGACCCTGAAGCGCCGTGAGGACGTGAAGAAGGACCAGCGCAGCTATTTCTCTTATCTCTATCAGTATGGCACCGTTGGCGAGCGTAACGGTTACCGCGACGTGATGAGTGCCCAGCAGTTGAAGGACACTGATCCGCAAGTGTTCGTTGACCTGTTGAAGGGACTCGCTAACTACCAGCATCGCGTGGCCTATTATGGTCCGATGGGCGAGAATGAAGTATCGGCTCTGATCAGTCAGACCCATCGTGCGGCCAAGCAGTTGGCGGCTGTTCCCCAAAACAATCCCTATCTTGAGCAGCTTGCTACCAAGAGTGAGGTGCTCATCGCTCCCTACGATGCCAAGAACATCTATATGCGACTGTACAACAACGAGGGTCGTAGCTGGAACCCAGAGGAGGCTGCCGTACAGGAAGTCTTTAACGAATATTTCGGTGGTGGTATGAACGGTATCGTGTTCCAGGAGATGCGTGAGGCTCGTGGACTGGCCTATAACGCTTTCGCCTACTACTATTCACCCAGTTGGAAGGATCGTAAGGAATTTGCGATGGCCCATATCATCACGCAGAACGACAAGATGGCCGACTGCATCACTCACTTCAAGGAGATTATCGACGAGATGCCTGTCAGTGAGACCGCCTTCCAGATTGCCAAGGATGCCGTCACCAAGCGGCTTGCCAGTGAGCGCACCACGAAGATTGGTATCTTCTATTCTTGGCTGTCGGCCCAGAAACTGGGACTTACGGGTAGTCTGAACGAGGTGATCTATAAGAATCTGCCGAAGGTGACCTTGCAAGACATCGTGGGCTTCGAGAAACAGACGATGGCTAATAAGGCTTATCGTTACATCATTCTCGGCGACGAGAAGGAGCTCGATATGAATGTTCTGGAGAAGATCGGACCCGTCAAGCGGCTCACGACAGAAGAAGTGTTTGGATATTAACCAATAATTAAGCAAATACATTTATGGCTAAGACAGTAGAATTCAAGTATGCCCCGATGTTTCAGATGGGCGAGGACAAGACGGAATACCGCTTGTTGAGTAAGGAAGGCGTAACGACCGCCGAGTTTGAAGGAAAGACGATTGTGAAGGTCTCGAAGGAGGCTCTGACATTGTTGGCCCAGCAGGCTTTCCACGATGTGGAGTTCATGCTGCGCCGTGAGCACAACCTACAGGTGGCAGCTATCCTCAGCGATCCTGAGGCCAGTGAGAACGATAAGTATGTGGCTCTGCAGTTCCTGCGCAATGCCGAGGTGGCTGCCCGTGGCATTCTGCCTTTCTGTCAGGATACGGGTACGGCCATCATCCACGGTGAAAAAGGCCAGCAGGTGTGGACGGGCTTCGAGGACGAAGAGGCTCTGAGCTTAGGTGTGTTCAACACCTTCACCCAGGACAACCTGCGCTATTCGCAGAACGCTCCGCTGAATATGTACGACGAGGTGAACACCCGTTGCAACCTCCCTGCCCAGATTGATATCGAGGCTACGGAGGGGGCTGAATACCGCTTCGTGATGGTTGCCAAGGGCGGTGGCTCTGCCAACAAGACCTACTTCTATCCCATGACCAAGGCCACGATCCAGAACGAGGGTACGCTGATTCCGTTCCTCGTGGAGAAGATGAAGAGTCTCGGTACGGCAGCCTGTCCACCGTATCACATTGCCTTCGTGATTGGTGGTACCAGCGCAGAGAAGAACCTGCTGACGGTGAAACTCGCCTCCATCAAGTACTACGACAATCTGCCTACCACAGGCGACGAGACTGGTCGTGCCTTCCGTGACATCGACCTCGAGAACAAACTGCTCGAAGAGGCTCATAAGATTGGCCTCGGTGCCCAGTTCGGTGGTAAGTATCTGGCTCACGACATCCGTGTTGTCCGTCTGCCTCGCCACGGTGCAAGTTGTCCGATAGGTATGGGCGTCAGTTGCTCTGCCGACCGTAACATCAAGGCCAAGATCAATGCCGATGGTATCTGGCTGGAGAAGATGGATGCCAATCCTTCTGAACTGATTCCTGCAGAATATGCCAAGGCTGGCGAAGGTCAGAACACCATCGAGATCGACCTCAACGAGGGTATCGATGCTGTGCGCAAGGAATTGTCTAAGTATCCCGTCTCTACCCGTGTGAACCTGAAGGGTACCATCATCGTGGCACGCGATATCGCCCACGCCAAGCTGAAGGCCCGTATCGATGCTGGTAAGCCGATGCCCGACTACTTCAAGAAGTATCCTGTGCTCTATGCCGGCCCCGCCAAGACTCCTGAGGGCTATCCTTGTGGTTCGATGGGCCCGACAACGGCTAACCGTATGGATCCCTATGTGGACGAGTTCCAGTCGTTGGGTGCTTCGCTCGTGATGATTGCCAAAGGTAACCGCAGCGACGTGGTGACGGAAGCTTGTAAGAAGTATGGTGGCTTCTATCTGGGAAGCATCGGTGGCGTGGCTGCTGTCCTCTCTCAGAGCAGCATCAAGAGCATCGAGTGCGTAGAGTATCCTGAACTCGGCATGGAGGCTATCTGGAAGATTGATGTGGAAGACTTCCCCGCCTTCATCCTCGTCGATGACAAGGGTAACGACTTCTTCAAGACCTTGAAGCCCTGGTGCCCGAATTGTAAGAAGTGAAGATTCTGAGGATATTATGTATCATGTTGCTGGCTCTGGCTGTCTCTACAGCCAGAGCTCAGCAGCGTATTCCCTGTATACGAAATATCCCTACAGATGTATCAAGGACTCGAGGCCTTCTCGGCTATCCCTCACAAGGCTGGGATCCCCAGAAGGTCTACAGACAGCCGGTAGTCCTCATTTCTTTTGAGGACCGTGACTTTATCAAGGACGACCCTGTGGCTTATTACCAGCAGCTGATGAATGAGCGGGGTTATAACGAGGGCTATGGCATAGGCTCCGTCGCAGATTATTTTCGTGACCAGTCAAACGGACTCTTTAATCTCCAGTTCGATATCTACGGTCCCTTTAAAGTCGATGCGAAAGCCAAGGGCACTTCAAAGAGTAACTATGGCGATGATGCAATGAAAAAGGCCATGACGGAGCTGAGGGCTGCGGTAGATGCTGACTTCTCCGTCTATGACTGGGACGGGAATGGTAAGGTGGATCAGGTGATTTTCATTACGGCAGGTTTCACTGGCAATCAGGTAACAGGCTATATCTGGCCAAACACCTCTCATGCGAATCTGAAAGCACCTGGTGATATCTATGTCGACATGGCATCCATCAGCTGCGAACTGTGGAAAGACAGCACCTCCTGTGGTATCGGTACGATTTGCCATGAGTTTGCCCATTGTTTAGGACTACCGGATATCTATCCAGCTGGTATCAGCGTATTCTCTGTGGTCGACGACTGGGACCTGATGGATGGCGGCAACTATATCAACAAGGGCTGGTGCCCGCCCAATCTCTCTACGATGGAGAAGATGCTCCTGGGCTGGACGACGCCCACGGAACTGGATGCTACCACCACGGTCACTGGCATGAAACCCGTGAGTGAGGGTGGGGAGACCTATATCATCCGTAACTCGGGTAAAGAGGATGAATTCTACCTGCTCGAGAATCGAAGTCAAACTGGTTGGGACTACGGCATCCCTGGTCAGGGACTGGCAATCTTCCATGTCGACTATGACAGGGAGATTTGGAGCAGCAATATCGTGAACAACAATGAGAAGCATTTTCGTTACGATCTCTTCCATGCCGACGGAAAGGTCTATGCAGACTGGGATCCGGCTAACGATGGCAAGGATATGAACAAATATACGATGGATGATTGGTTGCGCAACCGCTATCTCAGTACATCTGTCTATCCCTATGCTGATTCACAGGTCGTCAACCAGAGTCTGACGGATGAGTCTGACCCTGTGGCAACCGTCTTCACTGCCAATGCAGACGGTGTCAAGCTGATGTCGAAACCCATCACGAACATTCAGATGGCAGATGACGGCACGATCTCCTTCGATTTCATGGCTACGGCAGCAGTCAGGAGTGCCTTGCCTGCGACCACGTCCGTCCCTGTGGCATGGTATGATCTGAATGGACGAAGGCTTTCTCGAGAGCCGCAAGCCCCAGGCATCTATATCATCCGTTATTCGAATGGCAAAACAAAAAAGATTATTATATGAAACAGATTTTATTTTCAATCGCGCTGTTGCTGACAGCAACGGCCGTTCAAGCTCAGCGCACCAAGTGTGTGCACCGTTTTATTCCTTATCCAGAGAAAGCAAAGCAGGCCCATGTCGCCACGCGTGCTGTTGTGGGAAATCCGAAGACCTACAAGGGTGAGCGCAGGGGGCTGATTATCCTCATGGAGTACCAAGACCTGAAGTTCAACAACAAGAATAAGAATGGTAAGACCTTCGACGTTCATGATTTCTGGAATGATATCGCCAACAAGCAGAACATGAGAAATGTGAACGGTGTACTGGTCAATGGTAGTGTTGGCGACTATTTCCGCGACCAGAGCTACGGTCTGTTCAATCTCGTCTTCGATGTGTGTGGTCCCTACACGGCTAAGAATAAATACGCTTATTATGGGCGTAATGTGACTTATTCTAATGGCGATTTTGACGGGAAGCCTGAAGAGCTGGTCGTCGAGGCTTGTCAGGCTGCCGACAAAGAGGTAAACTTCAAGGACTATGACTGGGACGATGATGGCGAGGTGGATCAGGTCTATGTGATCTATGCTGGTCACGGCGAGGCCAGTTACAACGATCCCGACTGCATCTGGCCCCATGCCTCGGAACTCTCTTCTTGGGATGCGCCGTTGACATTACAGAATCTGAAGATCGACTCCTACGCCATGGGCAATGAACTTGATAGTTCCGACAGGACCATGGGCATCGGCACCATCTGTCATGAGTTCAGTCACTGTCTCGGCCTTCCCGATGTCTACGATGCTGCGACAGGAGAGTCGATCGTGGGCGAATACGACGTGATGGATGCTGGCAACTACAACGGCGATAGCTGGTATCCCGCTGGCTACTCATCGTTCGAGCGCTATTTCTGTGGCTGGATAGAGCCCAAGGAGATTGCCTCCCTGTCGGAGGCCGACACCCTCTCTATGGCCCCCCTCCACCTTACCCCTGATGCCTATATCATCCGTCCGTTCGTGGGTTCTACCAACTACTGGCTGATTGAGAAACGTCAGAAGGCTTCGTGGGATAAGTTCCTATCCTGCTTTACGAAAAATGCCACGGGTGAGGCCATCAACGAGAAGATCCTCTATTGGTATATCGACTACGAGAAGGAGAAGTGGAACCGTAACCGTCCGAACGAGGATCACGAGCATCCTGGCGTTTCGCTGGTCGAGGCCAATCAGGTGCCCACAGCCATCACTGCCGCCAGTCTGAACGTCAGTCAGCCTGTAGGCTGGTACGACCTGAACGGTCGTCTGTTGCCTGCTCCCCCCGCTCAGCATGGCATCTATGTGGTTCGCCTCTCTGATGGCACAACTAAAAAATGCATCCGATAACCGGATGCATTTTTTTAGTTTCTGACAACGCGTTAATTCCTAAACACGAGACCGTCGCCGAACTCATCGATGATGATGGGCTTGTCGCGATCCACCTCGTCGGCCAGAAGCTTCTTCGACAGGTCGTTGAGCACGAACTGCTGGATGGCACGCTTCACTGGACGGGCACCGAAATCAGGGTCGTAGCCCTCTTCTGCGAGGAAGGCGATGGCCTGCGGGGTGCACTCGAGGCGTATGCCCTGCGGCTCCAGCATATCCGTTACCTTCTTCATCTGCAGGCGCACCACGTCGGCAATCTGCTCCTTCGTCAGCGGCGTGAAGGTGATAATCTCGTCGATACGGTTCAGGAACTCTGGGCGCATCGTGGCGCGGAGTTGTTCGCGGGTGGCGTTCGAGGTCATGATGATGATTGTATTCTTGAAGTTCGCCGTACGACCCTTGTTGTCCGTCAGTCGTCCGTCATCGAGCACTTGCAGCAGAATGTTGAACACGTCAGGGTGAGCCTTCTCGATCTCGTCGAACAGCACCACGCTATAGGGCTTACGTCGCACGGCCTCCGTCAGCTGTCCACCCTCGTCGTAGCCTACGTAGCCCGGAGGGGCACCAATCAGCCTTGAGACACTGTACTTCTCCTGATACTCACTCATGTCGATACGTGTCATCATCGTCTCGTCGTTGAAGAGGTAGTCTGCGAGGGTCTTGGCCAACTCCGTCTTACCCACACCTGTGGTGCCAAGGAAGATGAACGAGGCAATGGGCCGTTTGGGGTCTTGCAGACCAGCCCTCGAGCGGCGCACGGCATCTGAGACGGCGGTGATGGCCTCGTCCTGACCAATCACGCGCTTGTGCAGTTCGTCCTCTAAGTGCAGCAGTTTCTCGCGCTCACTCTGCATCATCTTCGTCACAGGGATGCCTGTCCAGCGGCTCACCACCTCGGCGATATCGTCGGCAGTCACCTCCTCACGCACCAGCGAGTTGCCGTTCTGGGCATTGGCCAGCTGGGCTTGGATGCTCTTGATGTCGTCTTCAAGGACTTTCAGCTTCGAGTAGCGTATCTCGGCCACCTTGCCGTAGTCGCCCTCGCGCTCAGCCCGCTCGGCTTCATACTTCAGGTTCTCTATCTCCTGCTTGTCCTGCTGAATCTTGTTCACCAGCTGGCGCTCACCTTCCCACTTGGCGCGGAACTGCGTCTCCTGCTCGCGGAGTTCGGCGATATCCTTATCCAACTGGGCAATCTTCAGCTCGTCGCCCTCGCGCTTGATGGCCTCGCGCTCAATCTCCAATTGTGCCAGACGACGGGTGATCTCGTCGAGTTCTTCAGGCACGCTGTCGCGCTCCATCCTCAGTTTGGCGGCAGCCTCGTCCATCAGGTCGATGGCCTTGTCAGGCAGGAAGCGTTCGCTGATATAACGCTCAGAGAGTTGTACGGCAGCGATACAGGCATCGTCCTGGATACGCACCTTGTGGTGGTTCTCGTAGCGCTCCTTCAGACCTCTTAATATAGAGATGGCTGAGAGTTCGTCAGGTTCATCCACCATCACCGTCTGGAATCGGCGCTCGAGGGCCTTGTCCTTCTCGAAGTATTTCTGATACTCGTTCAGCGTGGTGGCGCCGATGGCACGCAGTTCGCCACGGGCCAGGGCAGGCTTCAGGATATTGGCGGCATCCATAGCCCCCTCGCCACCGCCGGCACCCACCAGCGTGTGGATCTCGTCGATGAAGAGGATGATGCGGCCCTCAGCCTTCGTCACCTCGTTGATGACGCTCTTCAGGCGCTCCTCAAACTCACCCTTGTACTTCGCACCAGCCACCAGCGCACCCATATCCAGCGAGTAGAGCTGCTTATCCTTCAGGTTCTCCGGCACATCGCCGCGCACGATTCGTCCTGCCAGACCCTCCACGATGGCGGTCTTACCCGTACCTGGCTCACCGATCAGGATTGGGTTGTTCTTCGTCCGTCGACTCAGTATCTGCAACAGTCGGCGGATCTCGTCGTCACGTCCGATGACGGGGTCGAGCTTGCCTTTGCGGGCGAGGTCTACGAGGTTCTTGGCATATTTCTCCAGCGACTGGTAGTTGTCGTCGGCACTCTGCGACTGCACCTTCTGTCCCTGGCGCAGTTCCTGGATGGCCTTCTGCATGTCTTTCTCCGTACAGCCGGCATCCTTCATGATGCGCGAGGCCGTGGAGTTCACGCTGAGCAGTGCCAGCAGGATGGGCTCCACTGAGACGAACTCATCGCCCGTCTTCTGGGCCGTCTGTTGTGCACGTACGAGTACATTATTACTATCATTCGAGAGATACGGCTGTCCGCCCTGCACCTTCGGCAGGTGCTGGATCTCCTGCTCTGTGAGCAGTTCAATCTGCTGGCCGTTCACGCCGAGTTTCTGGAAGATGAAGTTCGTCACGTCCTTCGCCTTCTCCAATACTCCTTTGAGTATATGTACAGGTTCGATAACCTGCTGGCCGTTCATCTGTGCCGTGTTCACGGCCTGCTGGACAGCCTCTTGTGCTTTGATTGTAAACTTGTCTAATGTCATACGTTTGTCCTCCTATTGTTTTGTTCTTTAGTCTATACTTCAAAGGCTGTGCCGAGGGGCGGGATGCTGACAAATCGTCATGTGGTGCTGTCTTTTCGTCAGCCTTAAAATCCATATAAATGAGGATTGTCGGAGTGGGGGAATGGTCGTACCTTTGCACCCGTAAATACTAAATATTGAAAATGATGAAGAAATTGAAAAACTGGGCTTTGCCCTTTTACCTCTTTACTCTTCTGCCTGTCAGCCTACAGGCCGAAGAACTTGCTGATACCTCGAAAGTGGTAGACCTCGACGAAGTGGTTGTCGTGTCGACGCCAAAGGAACAGGTGCGCCTGCGCCTGCAGCCTCTGAGCAGCAATGTGTTCGGCAGCGAGCAGTTGCAGCAGTTGAACGTGCGCGACCTGAGTCAGTTGTCACAATATGTGCCGGCCTTCACGATGCCTGCCTACGGTTCGAGGCTCACCTCTTCTTTATATATAAGAGGTATAGGCTCACGCATCAACAACCCCGCCGTGGGTGTCTATTACGATAATATCCCCCTCATGTCGAAGGCTGCCTTCAATAACCATTTCTACATGCTCGACCGTGTGGATATCCTGCGCGGCCCGCAGGGCACGCTCTACGGCCAGAATACCGAGGGGGGACTGGTGCGCGTCTATTCCAAGAACCCGATGAACTATCAGGGCACGGACATCCGCTTAGGCATCGGTACGGGTTTGTGGCGTAACGTCGAGGTGGCCCACTACCACCGTCCCTCCGACAAGCTTGCCTTCACCGTGGCTGGCTTCTACAGCGGACTGAAGGGCTTTATCGACAATGCCAACTTCGACGAGAAGAACGACAAGACAAACGAAGCAGGCGGCAAGGTACGCCTGATATACCAACCAACACAAAAACTAAAGTTTGACTGGACGGCCGATTACCAGTATGTGAACCAGAATGGCTTTGGCTATGGAGAATTCCATCCTTTGGATTATGTAGTTGAAGGCGACATGGCTTTTATGGCTGATGAGACGGTACAGAATCCCGCCACGACCATCATGAACGGCTACAAACGTAACATGCTGAACACGGGCCTCAATATCTCCTACGAGATGCCCCGCCTGCTCTTCACCTCAACCACCAGCTATCAGTATCTGAAAGACCGGATGGATATGGACCAGGACTACATGACGCCCGACTATCTGCGCTTAGAGCAGCGTCAGAAGCAGAATGCCCTCACCCAAGAGTTCGTGCTCCGTTCGCATGATGCTTCGTGCTGGCAGCACACCACAGGCCTCTTCGGCTCCTACCAGTGGCTGCGCACGGATGGCCCCGTCCATTTCGGCGATGCCATCACGGGCCCCATCGGCAATGCCATCACCAATGCCATGAAGAGTGCCATGGAGCAGTCGATGTATCCGCGCATGCTCCAGCAGATGCTCGACCAGGGCCTGCCGCAGGCTGCTGTCGAGGCCGCTGCCCAGAAGGCACTGCAGGCTGCCCTCGACGGTGTGGGCATGAGTGCCGAGATGGCTGTGCCCGAGTACTTCCACACGCCGCAGATGAACTTCTCCGTCTTCCATGAGTCGAACATCCAGCTGGCCGACCGTCTGAAACTCACCCTCGGGCTCCGCTTCAACTACGACTGGGTGAAGATCTCCTACGATGCTCTCGCCTATATGAACATGACGGGCGGCACCGCCGAGCGTCAGGCCACCTATCACCTGACATCGCATGTCATCGACAGTCGTTCTAAGTCCTACACCCAGCTGCTGCCGAAGTTCGCCCTCACCTACAGCCTCGGCGATAACTTAGGCAACATCTACGCCCTCGTATCGAAGGGCTATCGTGCTGGCGGCTATAATATCCAGATGTTCAGCGACATTCTCCAGACCGATCTCAACGCCCACCAGCAGGACGCTATGCGGGGCGACTACGACGTGGAACATACGGTGGCTGACTACGATGCCATCGAGGAAACCATCGCCTACAAGCCCGAGGAATCGTGGAACTACGAACTGGGCACCCACCTGAACCTCTTCGACGGTCTGATGCATTTCGACCTCGCCCTCTACTATATGCAGATCCGCAACCAGCAACTTTCTGTCATGATGCCTGGTAGCAACTACGGTCGTATCATGGTGAATGCGGGCAAGAGCCACTCCTGCGGTTTGGAGGCCACTCTGCGCGGGCGGGCTATCGACAACGCACTCGACTGGGGCCTGACCTATGCCTTCACCAATGCAAAGTTTGATGAGTATACATTCTCGACGGAACCATCTGGTTTTCATGATGCGCTGCACATATATGAGGAAAGTTACGATGACAACTACGTGCCCTACGTGCCCCAGCACACACTGAGCGCCATGGGCGACTGGCACATCGGCAAGTTCACCCTCGGTGCCAACCTCTCCGCTCAGGGCAAGATATGGTGGGACGAGGCCAACACCTACGCCCAGAAGTTCTACGCCCTGCTGGGCGCCCATGCCGACTACGACTTCGGCCCAGTGGTCGTCACCCTCTGGGGCCGCAACCTGACCAACACGCACTACAATACATTTGCCATCCAGAGCTCTGCCGCAGGCGGTGGCACCCGCTACTTCGCCCAGAAGGCGACCCCCATTCAGGTGGGTCTCGATGTGAACATACACCTGTAAGCGAGTCTCGCGACAGTAGCGTCAGGCGTAACGATGTTTGTAAAAAACATTCAAATCAATTAGAGCGGCCGATGGCCGCTCTTTTTATGCCCTTTTCTGGCCTTTTCAGACCGTCTTGACTTTGGTATAAGGAGACTCTGACTTTCATTATACCAAACTCCCACTTTCAAGTAAGGAAAGTCTGCTTATCCTTTAGGGTGTCGTTTGTCCTGATATGGGAATCTGTGAAGTGTAAAATAAATTCCATCTTTGACGCTGTGACGCTGATTCGCTGATTCATTTCGATTTTTGAATCTGACTGTTTCTTCTGAATTATATATTATCTATTATATATTATTATATTATATA
>JAFTFO010000045.1 GCA_017449495.1 Prevotella sp.
CTGGGCACGTTCCTCGTTCAGGCGCTCCCCCTTGCCCCACATATACTGCGTAAGGTCGTAGGCGAATTGTGTGGAATTTGGCTCGGGCGGTGCTGGCAGCCAATTGATGGCATTGGGCATGTCGTCAATTTCAAAATACATCGCGTCGTTGCCAGGCGTGTTGCCTGTTTGCGCTTGAGCGCTGAGGGCGGCCATTGCAGCGGCTACCGACAATATCAATATCTTTCTTTTCATCATTGTTTTGTTTGTTGTTTTACATTGTTGGTGAATGTAGATCGTTTAGTCGGTAGAGATAATGAGCATCCGCTTCTGGCTGTCGAGGGCTGTCTTGATGTTCTTGGCGCCAGAGACCACTTTGCAGCGGCTCACCTCGTCGCCCTCCACACGGCTGACCTTCAGACGGGCAACCTCGGTGCGGGTGTCCTTGCCGCCGATGGTGCCGATGACATAGACGGCGAAGTGGGTGCCCTCCTGCACGCCGTGGGCCGAGCCGAGGTCGATGTAGAGTTCCTTCAGTTTGTCGTTCTTCTCGCTGCCGCGCTCCAGGATGTGGGCGGTGTATGGATAGATGTAGTCGTAGTGCTTGGTGATCTGACGGCGCAGGGCTTCAAGGGCTTTCTTGATGGCCGAGTCCACGGAGTTGAAGAGCGACCAACTGTTCTTGTTGATTTCGAACACCTGGCTGTTCAGCACGGTGCCCGTGTCGGCATCCTTCACGTTGAGCGTCACGCCTACCTGGGCGTAGAACTGCTGGGTGTGCTTGCCGTGGCCCTCGTCCTGCACTTCGAGCGTAGTGGAGATGTAGTTGATGGTGCCGTCTATCAGGAGGTCGGTCTCGTCCGTCGGCTCCACCTGCAGGCCGTCGGTCACCTGGAAGCGGCGCACACTGCCCAGGGCGGTGATGACGCTGGAGCGCACGGCGCTGGTATAGCCCGGCTGCTCGCGGTGCATCTGCTCGGTGAGCGCGTCGATGACGGCTCCGAGCACCTTGCCCGTCTTGCTCGTCGGCTGCTCCTTGACGGTGTACTCCAGTTCGCCCACGCTGACGCTGAGCGTACGGTTGTCGTCCTGCGCCGCTGCTGGCGACGCCATGCCGATAAACGCTGCGAGGCAGACGGCAGCCCTGGCTGCCATCCGCCCCGCACGGTTCATCGCGTAGTTTTGTTTCGATGAATATTGTTTCATTTGCTTGGGCTTTTACATTGTCTATTCATAGGTTTTATACTGTTCAATTCTCTTGAATGACATCCTGGTAGTCTCTGACTCAGCCCAGAACTCATCGCCGCTCACCCCTGAGAACCTGACTTTCGGGCCACCCCACAGGTCTACATACAGTCTGACTTTCTGCGTCCCTTCTTCATACACATAGCCAGAAGTATCCCACTTCCACGAGCTTCCACTCCAATATAATGTGCTGACAGAAAGCTTATTATCATCTACAATGTTGATCTCCCATCTCTGATTTTCGCGGCTTGTAGGATTCTGTGGGTCGTAGGTCGTGCCTTTTTCCGAATTCCTCGGACCAATGGTAAGATCATCTTCAGGCTCCATCTCTTCCAATGGTTCAGAGTAAGCAAGTCCCCACTTTCCTACAAGACTTTTCCAGTATTGCGGATCGGACTTGAGTACCCACATATCATCGATACCATCATCGGTATCATCAATGACAACCGGGCTGTCATCATCATCATCGCCACCGCAAGACGCAAAACCAACACTCAGCATTGCGACCATCATGACGGTCAGCATGCTCCATAGAAAATTCTTTTTCATAACTGTAATTATTTAATGTGATGTTTCAGTGATTAGTGTTTCACTCACTTGTTTTTTTACATTGTCTCTTCGCTTATATCATTCGCTTGTAGGTCTGCTTCGCATAAGCCATGCCACCAGCAGAAAACTCGACTACCAACTGCGTGGCATCGACTGACAGGATTGTCATTATGGCTCCCGTCAGCCTCAGTTGGTTGGAATTCAGTTCTGCCGTGGCAGAATTGCCAACCACCCAATCCTTCTTGAACTCATCCCACTCATACAGGACAATCTCGAGTGTGTTGCTGTTGGGGTTCGTAATCACCATCTTGGTCGCATCCTCGCTGGTAGGATTCTCCGGGTCGAAATCGTCGTTAAACGTCTCCGAATGATCCTGCAACCTCTCCCATCCCTTGGAATGGGTGAGTCCCCACGTTCCCACCAGGTCCTTCACTTTGAAGGTCGTGGTCTCGGGAGGCTCTGGGACCTCGCTGTCGTCGTTATCACTGCTGCACGAAGCAATACCAACACCCAGCAAAGCGACCGTAATAGCGGCCATCAAATGAAATGCATTTCTTTTAATCATAATTGTTTTTGTTTTGTTGTTACATTTATTCCATTTGTTGAAAGAGGTTGCAAATGTAAGGGCATAAAGAATGGCGTGGCCATCCTTATGCACTTACCTAAGGGGTAGAAGTCGGAAAATTGGAACCCCTGTCACAAATAAGAATGCAACCACGCCAAAAGGCGTGTGCATAGCTAATGCTTGTGACAG
>JAFTFO010000018.1 GCA_017449495.1 Prevotella sp.
TATAATATATATATTATATATAATATTACTACTAAGTCGTTCTTTGGAGGAGGTTACTTATTATAAAACTGTCAGCTGTCAGTTGTCAGCAGATGGCCTGTTTTCGTGATGTGAATATATTTCAAAAATATCTTACAATTTTGACGGTTTGAAAATCTACGCCGGCAAAGGGTAGGGGAATCTCAGAGTTTCATGGCAGGAAAATCCCAGTTTCATTATACGAAAGTGGGAGTTTCCTTATACCTTCGCCAGAGGGACTGAAAAGCACGAAAAAAGGGCGGTTATGGTCGCCCTAATCGTTGGTAAATAATATTTACTTCTGAAGGTAAATAAGTGCGGCGCTTCAGCTTTGCGAGGTGCGCTAAGTCTGGATATTCGGCCAGAAGTGACTTTAGTTTGATCCAAGCTGACTGCGGCTGGATGAAGGGGAAATACTTCTGCGCGAGCTCCGCACGACCTAATGATGTAATAGAATTCTGTTGCATAAATATATATGTTCTTCGGCGATACAAAGGTACAAAATTTCTCGCAGATAACCAAATTTTAGGCACACTTAATTTCACACAGATCTCTCAAATCACACAGATTGTGCAGCATAAATGCTGCGCTTGCGCAGAGAAAATCTGTGAAATCTGTGTAATCTGTGTGACAAAAAGAATGATTATCAGTGAGAAAAGGGAGGGCTGGCAGCATGGGCTGTCGGCTCTCTTTCCGATTTTTGGGTTTTGACATATTGCAATCAAAACGGCAATAATTGTGACAAAATGAAAGAAAAACGTGCCATTTTGTGTGCATAATATTACAAAATGATAGTTGGCGGTGATTTTAACATTCAAAATCGGAGGGCGTGAGGGGCATTATCGGCGGAAAGCAGTACCTTTGCGCCTGAAAAGGCGCGAAGACGTTGCGCCGCGGTGAAAGAAACAGATTGGTTTTATGGATACAAAATATATTTTCGTGACGGGCGGTGTGGTTTCCTCACTTGGAAAGGGCATCATCTCCGCCAGCATCGGCAAACTGCTACAGGCACGAGGCTACAAAGTGACCATCCAGAAGTTCGATCCCTATATCAATATCGACCCGGGGACGCTGAACCCCTACGAGCACGGCGAGTGCTACGTGACGGCTGACGGCTTCGAGACCGACCTCGACCTGGGACATTATGAAAGGTTTACGGGCATACACACTACTCGTGACAACTCGATAACCACAGGACGCATCTACAAGGCGGTGATCGACCGTGAGCGACGAGGCGACTATCTGGGCAAGACGATCCAGGTGGTGCCTCACATCACGGACGAGATCAAACACCGCATGCTGCGCGAAGGTCTCGACGAGGGCCTTGATTTTGTTATTACAGAGGTGGGCGGTACTATTGGCGACATCGAGAGTGCGCCGTTCATGGAGGCCATCCGACAGTTGCGCTGGGAGTTGGGCAGGAATGCGGTGTGTGTGCACCTGACCTACGTGCCCTATCTGAAGGCTGCCGACGAGTTGAAGACGAAGCCCACGCAGCACTCGGTGAAGGAACTGCAGTCGATGGGCATACAGCCCGACATTCTCGTGCTGCGCACAGAGCGCCATCTCGACGACCACCTGCGTATGAAGGTGGCTTCATTTTGTAATGTCGACCTGGAGTGCGTGGTGCAGAGCGAGGACATGCCGAGCATCTACGAGGTGCCTGTGAACATGCAGCGACAGGGGCTCGACGCGGCCATCCTGCGCAAGATAGGCATACCCGTGGGCGAGACGCCGGCCATGAAACCCTGGCACGACTTCCTCGACAAGCAGCGGCGGGCCACCCGTGAGGTGCATATCGCCCTGGTGGGCAAGTACGACCTGCAGGATGCCTACAAGAGCATCCGCGAAAGCCTGAACCTGGCGGGTATATATAATAATGTGAAGGCCAAGATCCATTTCATCAACAGCGAGGAGATGACCCCGGAGAATGTGGCGGAGCGGCTGGCGGATATGGCGGGTATCGTGGTGTGTCCCGGCTTCGGCCAGCGCGGTATCGAGGGTAAGATCGTGGCCGCCGAGTATGGTCGCACGCACGACGTGCCTACGTTCGGCATCTGTCTGGGCATGCAGATGATGGTGATCGAGTTCGCACGTCATGTGCTGGGCTATCAGGATGCCAACAGTAGGGAGATGGACGAGACGACGCCTCACAATGTGATCGACATCATGGAGGAGCAGAAGAGCATCACCCAGATGGGCGGTACGATGCGACTGGGCGCCTACGAGTGTGAACTGGTGAAGGGCAGCAGGGCGTGGGAAGCATACGGCCAAGAGGGGCTCGTGAAGGAGCGTCACCGCCACCGCTATGAGTTCAATAACCAGTATCGGGAGGCGTTTGAACAGGCGGGTATGAAGTGCGTAGGTGTCAATCCAGCCGCCGACCTGGTGGAGGTCGTGGAGATTCCTGAGAAGCGCTGGTACATCGGCACGCAGTTCCATCCTGAATATTCATCGACGGTGCTCCATCCGCATCCGTTGTTTATGAGCTTTGTAAATGAGTGTAAAAAATAGAAACACAGAGATACTGAGACACAGAGAATCATTCAAAAGCAAGAAGAAACAAGATCTCTGTACCTCTGTGTCTCTGTGTTGAAAGGAAGAAATATGGAAGAACTGAGGCATGAGTGTGGCGTGGCGATGATTCGCCTGTTGAAGCCGGTGAGTTACTACGAGCAGAAGTACGGTACGTGGGCTTACGGCTTTAACAAACTCTACCTGATGATGGAGAAACAGCACAACCGCGGTCAGGAGGGCGCGGGCATTGCTTCGGTGAACCTGAACAGCGAGCCGGGGAGGGAATACATGTTCCGTGAGCGGGCTGAGGGCAAGGATGCCATCACGGAGATATTCAAGAGAATGGAGAATGAAGTTTCCGATAATTGTCAATTGTCAATTATCAATTCTCAATTACTGATGGGCCACCTGCGCTACTCGACGACGGGCAAGAGCGGACTGACATTCGTGCACCCCTTCCTGCGCCGTAACAACTGGCGGGCGAAGAACCTCTGCCTGTGTGGTAACTTCAACATGACCAACATCGACGAGGTCTTTTCTTTCCTGACGGCTCAGGGACAATGGCCGCGGGTCTATGGCGACTCGTACATCACCCTCGAACTGATGGGGCATCGGCTGGACCGCGAGGTGGAACGGCTCTTCGCCGAGGCGAAGGAGCAGGGACTGCAGGGCACGGACATCACGCAGTATATCGACAGCCACGTAGAGATGGCGAACGTGCTGAAGACCACGATGGGACACTATGACGGCGGTTACGTGATGTGCGGACTGACGGGCTCGGGCGAGATGTTCGCCGTGCGCGACCCCTGGGGCATCAGGACGGCGTTCTACTATCGTGACGATGAGATCGTGGCTGTGGCCAGCGAACGTCCTGTGTTGCAGACGACATTCGATCTCTCGAAGGGCGACATCTGTGAGTTGCAGCCTGGCGAGGCACTCATCGTGAGGCGCAACGGGGAGAGTTGCCTGGAGCAGATCATGCCAGCCCAGAACTATAGTGCCTGCTCGTTTGAGCGCATCTATTTCAGCCGGGGCTCCGACGCCGACATCTATCAGGAGCGTAAGCGCTTAGGGGAACAGTTGATGCCCGCCATCATGCAGGCTGTCAGCGGAGATGTAACCAACACCGTTTTTTCATATATACCCAATACCGCTGAGGTGGCCTTCTACGGTATGACAGACGGGTTCCGACGACAAGGCTATAGCGTGCGCACGGAGAAGGTGGTGTGGAAAGACATCAAGCTGCGTACGTTCATATCGGCTAATTCTGAGCGCAACGATCTGGCGGCTCACGTCTACGATATTAGCTATGGCAGTGTGAGGGCCCGGGAGGACCATCTGGTGATCATCGATGACTCGATCGTGCGTGGCACCACCCTCCGCGAGAGCATCTTCAAGATTCTCGACCGCCTGCACCCAAAGAAGATCGTGATGGTGAGCTCGTCGCCTCAGATACGCTACCCCGACTATTATGGCATCGACATGTCGCGACTGGAAGAGCTCTGCGCCTTCCGCGCCGCCATCGCCCTCATCAGGGAACGGGGTCTGCAGCAGCTGATTGCGGACACATACAGGGCTTGCAAGAGTGAGACGGCGACGACGAACCACGTGCGGCGTATCTATGAGCCGTTCACCGTCGACGATATCAACCGTAAGATCGTGGAGATGCTTCGGCCAGAGGGGATGGAGGCGCCTGTGGAACTGGTGTTCCAGAGTATTGAGGGGCTGCACAGAGCTTGTCCTGATCATCCTGGCGACTGGTACTTCACGGGCCGTTATCCTACGCCTGGTGGCACCCGTCTCTGTAATGAGGCTTTTGTGAATTATGTGGAACAGGTGTTAAAGATGCAATTATAAATGATGAGAGAAGCGAAACTGATACTCGAAGATGGCACGACGTTTGTGGGTCGCTCGTTTGGCTTTGAGACCGACACCGTAGGCGAGGCGGTGTTCAACACGGCTATGACGGGCTATCCGGAGAGTCTGACAGACCCCAGCTATGCGGGCCAGATCTTGGTGATGACCTATCCGCTGATAGGTAACTACGGGGTGCCTGATACGGACTTGGGCGGCGATGGCCTGCCCTTGTTCATGGAGAGCGAACGCATTCACGTGAAGGCATTAGTGGTGGCTGATTATAGCGAGGCTTATTCGCATTGGAACGCGAGAGAGTCGCTGGCGGAGTGGCTGAAGCGGGAGAGGATTCCTGCCGTCACAGGCATCGACACGCGACGACTGACGATGCTGCTGAGGGAGCATGGCGTGATGATGGGGAAAATAAGCCTTTCTCCAAAAGGCGAGGGGAGTGTAGATACTGAGGATTATGGCTCGGTGAACTGGGTGGAGCAGGTGAGTTGCAAGGAGGTCGTCACCTATAAACCTGATTCTTCACTTTTCACTCTTCACTCTTCACATAAGAGAGTGGTTCTCGTGGACTGTGGTGTGAAGGCGAACATCATCCGCTGTTTGGTGAGGCGGGGTATCGAGGTAGTGCGCGTCCCCTGGAACTACGACTTCAATCAGTTGGACTTCGACGGACTCTTCCTCGCCAACGGTCCCGGCGACCCGGAACGCTGCGGGGAGACGGTGGCGCATATCCGTGCGTTTCTGAACAGCGAAAAGGTTCGCCCGTGTATGGGCATCTGCTTAGGAAACCAATTGTTGGCCATAGCAGCGGGGGCGAAGACCTACAAACTGAAATACGGTCACCGTTCGCACAACCAGCCCGTACAGCGGTTGGGCACCACACAGTGTTTCATTACTTCGCAGAACCACGGCTATGCAGTAGACGATGCGACGCTACCCGACGAATGGGAACCGCTGTTTGTGAACATGAATGACGGCTCGAATGAGGGTATCCGCCATAAACGGAAGCCCTGGATGTCGGCACAGTTCCATCCGGAAGCCTGCTCAGGGCCTGTGGACACGGAGTTCTTGTTTGATGAATTTGTAAAGTTGTTAGGCTGATGGAAAGAGAAATCAGGAAGGTGCTGCTGCTGGGTAGCGGGGCGCTGAAGATAGGACAGGCGGGAGAGTTCGACTATAGTGGTGCCCAGGCGCTGAAGGCGCTGAGGGAGGAAGGCATACACTCGGTACTCATCAATCCGAACATCGCAACGGTACAGACGTCGAAGGGGGTGGCGGATACGGTGTATTTCCAACCTGTAAGGGCCGACTTCGTGGAGCGCGTGATAGAGAAAGAGCGCCCCGACGGCATCTTGTTGTCGTTTGGCGGACAGACGGCCTTGAACTGTGGCGTGGAGTTGTATGAGCGCGGGGTGCTGGAGAAATATGGCGTGAAGGTCTTAGGGACGCCCGTGCAGGCGATTATGGACACCGAGGACCGTGACCTGTTTGTGAAGCGGCTCGACGAGATCGGCGTGAAGACCATCAGGAGTGTGGCCTGCGCGACGGTCGAAGAGGTGCGGCGGGCGGCCAGTGAGTTGGGCTTCCCCGTGATATTAAGGGCGGCATACGCGCTCGGCGGTCTTGGCTCGGGCTTCTGCGACAATGAGGATGAGCTGCAGGCACAGGCCGAGGAGGCGTTCTCGTTCTCACCGCAGGTGCTGGTGGAGAAGTCGTTGAGGGGCTGGAAGGAGATAGAGTATGAGGTGGTGAGAGACCGTTACGATAACTGTATGACCGTGTGTAACATGGAGAACCTGGACCCGCTGGGCATCCATACGGGCGAGAGTATCGTGGTGGCTCCGTCGCAGACGCTCTCGAACAGCGAGTATCACAGGTTGAGAGAGCTGGCCATCAGGATCGTGAGGCATATCGGCATCGTGGGGGAGTGCAATGTGCAGTACGCCCTCGACCCGCAGTCGGAGGACTACCGGGTGATAGAGGTGAACGCCCGACTGAGCCGATCCTCCGCCCTCGCCTCGAAGGCTACGGGCTATCCGCTGGCGTTCGTGGCTGCCAAACTGGGACTGGGCTACGGGCTCTTTGAACTGAAAAACGCAGTGACGAAGTCCACGACGGCTTTCTTCGAGCCAGCCCTCGACTATGTGGTGGTGAAGATTCCGCGGTGGGACCTGACGAAGTTCCACGGGGTGAAGCGACAGCTGGGCTCGTCGATGAAGAGTGTGGGCGAGGTGATGGCCATCGGACGCACGTTTGAGGAGGCGCTGCAGAAGGGTCTGCGCATGATTGGGCAGGGGATGCATGGATTTGTGGAAAACCGAAAGAGCAGCGAGAGCCATCAAGCGTGCTTGAATGGCCGAGTCGCGAGTGAGGAAGACGAAGTCAACCATGAGATCATGATCCATGATATCGAGACTGCTCTCCACGAGCCGACAGATATGCGCATCTTCGTACTCTCGAAGGCGCTGAAAATCGGCTATTCTGTCGAGCAGATACACCAGCTGACGATGATCGACCGTTGGTTCCTGCAGAAACTGAAGCATATCGTCGACATCGACCAGGCTCTCAAGGAGTTGAGCCAGATTTCGGTGGTGTCGGAATTTATGGAACACAGCGAACTGATGGAACTGCTGAGGGCGCCGGAGGTGATGCCGACGCTGAGAGCGGCTAAGGTCTACGGCTTCTCCGACTTCCAGATAGCCCGGGCCATAGGGTTGGAGCATCGTATGAAGATGGAGCAGGCGGGACTCACTGTGCGCAAGTGGCGGCAGGAACTGGGCATTGTGCCTACCGTGAACCGCATAGACACCCTCGCAGCGGAATATCCCGCCCAAACGAATTACCTGTATTTGTCGTATCTTTAATTATCAATTGTCAATTTTCAATTATCTATTAGAATCATGTGTGGAATCGTTGGAATATTTAATGTGAAAGAGCAGTCGCAGGGACTGCGGGAGAAGGCGCTGAGGATGAGTCAGAAAATCCGTCACCGCGGGCCCGACTGGAGTGGTATCTACGGTGGGGGATCGGCCATACTGGCCCATGAGCGACTGAGCATCGTGGACCCGGAGAGTGGCGGACAGCCGTTGTACAGCCCAGACCGCAAGCTGGTGCTGGCCGTCAACGGTGAGATATACAATCATCAGGACATCCGTCGGCGCATGGCGGGACAGTACGACTTCCAGACGGGCTCGGACTGTGAGGTGATACTGGCACTGTACCGCGAGAAGGGCATCGACTTCCTCGAGGAACTCAACGGCATCTTTGCGTTCGCCCTCTACGACGAGGAGCGTGACGAGTTCCTGATAGCGCGTGACCCTATCGGCGTGATACCTCTTTACATCGGCTACGATAGTGACGGCACCGTGTATGTGGCATCGGAACTGAAGGCCCTCGAAGGGCAGTGTGAGCGCTACGAGCCTTTCCTGCCGGGGCATTACTACTGGAGTGTGTCGCCTGGCATGAAATGGTATTACCGCCGAGACTGGATGCAGTATGACGCCGTGAAGGACAACCCCGCCAGCGTGGATGCCATCAGGGATGCTCTGACTGCTGCCGTTAAGCGCCAGTTGATGAGTGATGTGCCCTACGGCGTGTTGTTGAGCGGAGGACTGGACTCCAGCGTCATCTCTGCCATCGCGGAGAGGTTCTCGGAACATCGTATAGAGGACGACTCGAGGTCGAAGGCCTACTGGCCCCGTCTGCACTCCTTCGCCGTGGGACTGAAGGGGGCACCCGACCTGGCGAAGGCGCGACTGGTGGCTGACCATATCGGCACCGTGCACCATGAGATCAACTACACCATCCAGGAGGGGCTCGACGCATTGAGAGACGTGATCTACTACATCGAGACCTACGACGTGACCACCGTCCGCGCCTCGACGCCGATGTATCTGCTGGCCCGCGTCATAAAGTCGATGGGCATCAAGATGGTGCTCTCAGGAGAGGGGGCCGACGAGGTGTTCGGAGGTTATCTGTATTTCCATAAGGCTCCCTCGGCCAGAGCGTTCCACGAGGAGACGGTGCGCAAACTCTCGAAACTGCACCTCTACGACTGTCTGCGGGCGAACAAGAGCCTCTCGGCCTGGGGCGTGGAGGGACGCGTACCCTTCCTCGACAAGGAGTTCCTCGACGTGGCCATGCGCACCAACCCCGGGACGAAGATGTGTCCGGGGCAGACGATAGAAAAGAAGATCGTGCGCGAGGCGTTTGAGGATATGCTGCCTGAGGCGGTGGCCTGGCGACAGAAGGAGCAGTTCAGCGACGGCGTCGGCTACTCGTGGATCGACACCCTGAAACAGATGACTGCCGAGGTCGTCAGCGACGAGCAGATGGCGCATGCTGCCGAGCGATTCCCCATCAACCCGCCAAGGAACAAGGAGGAGTACTACTACCGCTCGATCTTCGCCGAGCACTTCCCCAGTGACTCTGCTGCTAAGAGTGTGCCGTCAGAGGCCAGCGTGGCCTGTTCGACTGCAGTCGCCCTGGAGTGGGATGCTGCCTTCCGTAACCTGAACGACCCCTCGGGACGGGCCGTGAAGGGTGTGCATGAACAGGCGTACTGACTTTTCACTTCTCATTCCACAATAAAAGGGGACTGAAGTACGTTATTATCCCAAAGGAGTTTCGAAAACTCGTGGGAAACGTTTGGAGAATGTTGACGGAATGCGTCCTTCTGTCCCTTTGTCTGACTGCGGGGGCACAGGAGTACGTGAGTCTGACTGCACAGCAGGTCAGGATTGACTCTCTGTTGCCTGTCTATACGTATCAGAAACCGTTAGGTAGCCATTATGCGGACTCCGTCTACGAGGCGAAGATTGAATATCCGCTGTTCGTGGATATGACGGCAGAGGAGGTGAGTCGCTATCAGGAGGTGTCTTCGGGGAGTGAGCGGACAGCGTGGCCGGAGGTGCGGCAGTCGGTAGGTGTGGTGCGTCGTCAGGGCGTGCTCGACGTGGAGCTGGTGCCGTTGGTATACCGCAACGGGAAATACCAGAAGATGGTGGAGTTCAAGCTGAATGTGACGGCTATGCCTGTCGCTAAGACCCGTGCCGATTCTTCATTCTTCACTCTTCACTCTCCACTCTCCACCGTCTACGCGCCCCACTCCGTACTCCAGACGGGTACCTGGGCGAAGATCGGCATCCCGGAAACGGGATTCTATCAGCTGCCAGATGCCCTCATCAGACAGGCGGGCTTCTCTGACCCTTCGAAGGTGAGGGTCTACGGCTATGGCGGGGCGCTGCAACCAGAACGGCTGACGGCTGACTATCTCGCCGAGACAGATGATCTGGTGGAGGTGCCTACATGTGTCGTCGACGGACGACGGCTGTTCTACGGTATAGGCCCCGTCAACTGGGAGTCGGCATCGGCCACGACCCGCACAAGGAATCCTTATTCGGAACGGGGCTACTACTTCTTGACGGATAGAGAGCCCGATGCCGGTGACTCGCTTCTCACTTCTCACTTCCCACTTTTCACTCCCGAGGATGACTTTGTGGCCGCCCATTATCCTGCAGCCAACGATTACCATGACCTGTATGAGGTGGACGACTATGCATGGTATCACGGTGGTCGTAACCTCTTCGACAAACGGCTCTTCTCAATAGGTACGCCCCGCAGCTATGCACTCTTTGCCAACGGGGAGGAGGGCACGCTCTCCGTGGCTCTGACCTACGACGGCGCCATTACGGCGACGATTGCTGTGAACGACTCTGTCGTCGGCACCGTGAAGCGGTCGACGACCCTTGACAGCTATACGGAGGCGGAGGAGTACGTCAGCAACTACACGCTGACGAACCTGAAGGCGGGGGAGAATACCGTCACCATCACACAGGAGTCGGGGGCGAACCTGCGACTCGACTACCTCTCGCTGACGCTCACCACACCGAAGGCGATGACCGACCTTCGCTCGGCAGACCTGCCAGTGCCCGAATTCCTCTATCAGATCACGAATCAGGACCATCATGCCGACGGGGCCGTCGATATGGTGATCATCATCCCTACCAACCAGCAGGTGCTGCCAGAGGCGGAGCGTATCAAGGCCTGGCACGAGGAGCACGACGGGCTGCGCGTCAGGATCGTCCCTGCCGATGAGCTATACAATGAGTTCTCCAGCGGTACGCCCGACGCTACGGCTTATCGCCGATACATGAAGATGCTCTACGACCGTGCTGCTACGGACGAGGATATGCCGCGCTATCTGCTGCTCTTTGGCGATGGTGCCTGGGACAACAGGATGCTTTGTGACGAATGGAAGGGAAACGACCCTGATGACTTCCTGCTCTGTTTCGAGAGTGAGAACTCTTTCAGCCACGTGAACTGTTACGTCAGTGACGATTTCTTCTGCCTGCTCGACGACGAGGAGATGATACAGGAGAGTGTGGGCTCTTCGGCATCGTATAAGGGGAAGCCCGACGTGGCGGTAGGCCGTTTCCCGGCCCGTACCCTCGAGCAGGCACAGGTGCTTGTCGACAAGACACTCAGTTACGCAGCCAACGAGAATGCGGGGGCCTGGCAGAACGTCGTCTGTATGATGGGTGACGACGGGAACAGCAATTCCCACATGATCACCGCCGACCGTGTGGCTACCCTCATCGAGGATTCCTATCCGGCCTATCAGGTGAAGAAGATTTACTGGGATGCTTATCAGCGCACATCCTCCGCCACAGGCTATACTTATCCAGAGGTCACCCGCCAGATTAAACAGCAGATGACGGACGGGGCACTGATTATGAACTACAGTGGTCACGGCGCTCCTTATGCTTTCTCCCATGAGCTCGTGATGAAACTAGCCGACTTTGAGGCCTCAGCCACCAGTCATCTACCGTTGTGGCTGACCGCTTCCTGCGATATCATGCCCTTCGACGGCCAGGAGGATAACATCGGCGAGACCGTCATGCTCAGTCAGCGGGGTGGGGGCGTGGCCTTCTTCGGTACCACTCGGACGGTCTATGCCAGCTACAACAAGTCGATGAACCTTGCCTTCACCAACCATGTGCTCACCCCTGGCAATACCATCGGTGAGGCTGTCAGACTGGCGAAGTGTGAGCTCGTCAGCACAGGGCGTGACACCTCTCCCAATAAACTGCAGTTCACCCTCTTAGGTGATCCGGCCCTTGCCTTGGCTTGTCCGCAGGCAACGGTGGTGGTCGACAGCATCAACGGTCAGCCTGTAGGCTCTGATATCACCCTCGGTGCAGGATCCATAGCCACAGTGACTGGCCACATCGTCCGTCAGGGTCAGAAGGCCACAGACTTCCAGGGGGTTGTGACGGCTACCGTTCGCGACGCAGAGGAAACGATTGTCTGTAAACTCAACGACACCTCATCCCAGGGCGCTGACGTCGCCTTTGTCTATTCAGATCGTACGAAGACCCTCTATCAGGGTTCCGACAGTGTGAGTCGGGGTGTGTTCCACTTTACTTTTGCGGTACCGAAAGATATCAGCTATACCGACGGCAGTGGACTGATGACACTGTATGCCGTCAGCAATGATCACACTGAGACGGCTCATGGGCAGACGGACGGTTTCTTCCTCTCAGGCAGTGAGGTGGCTGTTAACGACTCCATCGGTCCCTCTATCTTCTGTTACCTCAACAGTCGCTCGTTCTCCAACGGCGACAAGGTTAATACCACTCCCTATTTCTATGCAGAGCTATACGATGAGAGTGGCATCAATGCCTCTGGCAGTAGCATCGGCCATGACCTCGAACTCGTCATCGACGGGGAGCTGTCGTGGACTTATAACCTCAACGACTATTTCACCTTCGACTTTGGCGACTACCGCAGTGGTAAGGTGGGCTTCAGAATACCGGAACTTCCCCAGGGCTCCCATAACCTGCTGTTCAGGGCTTGGGATGTGCTGAACAACTCGTCGGTATCCAGACTCTCGTTCCAGGTTACTGACGACGTCTCAGCTGGCGACGTGAATGTCATCTGTACCAAGAACCCCGCCTGGGATCAGACAACGTTTATCATCACCCAGGGCATGGCGGGTTCAGATATGGATATGCTGATGGAGGTATTCGACCTCTCTGGCCGTCAGCTTTACAAGCGGGAGTTGAAGGGCGCTGCCACAGACGGGGCTTATGTTCTCAACTGGGATCTCAGTCTCAGCGGTGGTTCCCTGTTGCGTACAGGTGTCTATCTTTGCCGTTTCACTGTAGGCGGAAGTTCGAAAACCGTTAAATTAATCGTGCTCAAGCAATAATTAAGCGTTGATATCGTTATTTAAGGGTAAAAAGGTAAGAAAGTAAAGAATATAAAGAAATTATAAATAATGATGAACAAGATATATGATAAGGTGACAGGTTCGGTAAAATGGCTTTTACCCTTTTACCTTTTTACCTTTTTACCTTTTGCACTCTACGCCCAGGATGAAGATAAGGTGCAGATGTTCAATCCCGTTGAGCACGCAGTGATCTCCCAGACCATTGCCCCTGATGCACGTGGTGCTTCTATGGGTGACATTGGTGTGGCCACCGACCCGGATGTGAACTCCCAGTACTGGAATCCTGCCAAGTATCCCTTCTGCATCAGTCGCTCAGGCATCGCCCTGAACTACACGCCGTGGCTGCGACAGCTCGTCAACGATATCGATCTGGCCTATGTGGCGGGGTATTACCGCATCGGCGACTATTCTGCCATCTCTGGATCGTTGCGCTATTTCTCCCTCGGTGAGGTGTTTGCCGACGATGGCATGAGTGTGAAACCCTACGAGATGTCGCTCGACGTCGCTTATTCGATGATGCTTAGTGAGAAGTTCTCTCTGGCTGCTGCCATCCGCTGGATTTACAGTGACCTGCGTTATGACTACAGTGAGGACTCTAAGCCTGCATCAGCTTTCGCTGCCGACTTAGCGATGTACTACAACAACTATGTCATGCTTGGCAGTCGAGAGTGCCAGTTAGGCTTGGGCTTGAATATGTCGAATATTGGCTCGAAGATATCCTTCTATGGTGACGACGAGAGCCAGTTCCTGCCAGCCAATCTCCGTCTTGGTGCCTCGCTGATGATCCCTGTCGACGAATATAACCGTTTTTCCATCTCTGCCGATGCGAACAAGCTGTTGGTGCCTACGGTACCTCGTCAGGAGGAGGGAGAGTCGAATAGTGACTATCAGGACCGTGTGCGTCGTGAATATAGTGATGTGAGTAGCATCAGTGGTATGTTTAAGAGTTTTGGCGATGCCCCCGACGGTTTTAAGGAAGAGCTTGAGGAGGTCACTTGGAGTGTGGGTGCAGAGTATGTCTACCACGACCAGTTCTCCCTCCGTGCAGGTTATCACCATCAGGCGGAGTCGAAAGTTAACATGAAGTATTTTACCGTTGGTGGCGGCTTCCGAATGAGTGTGTTCTCTCTCGATGTGGGTTATGTCATCTCTACAGCTCGAAGCAATCCTCTTGACCAGACCCTCCGTTTCACGCTTGCCTTCGATATGGACGGTATCAAAGACCTGTTTAGAAGGTAAAAGGGTAAAAAGTAAAAAGGTAAAAGATGAAGATAAGAGTTGGGATGGGCTATGACGTCCATCAGTTAGTAGAGGGCCGCGACCTCTGGATGGGTGGCATCAAGATCGAACATAGTAAGGGACTGTTAGGCCATAGTGATGCTGACGTGCTGTTACATGCCGTCTGCGACGCTCTCCTTGGAGCAGCTAATATGCGGGACATCGGCTATCATTTCCCGGATACTGCTGCCGAGACCGACGGCATGGATAGTAAGGTGATCCTGAAGAAGACCATCGAGTTGATAGCCACAAAAGGTTATCGTTTGGAAAATATCGATGCCACCATCTGTGCCGAGCGACCGAAGATGAATCCGCATATTCCTGAGATGAAGGCTTGTATGGCTGCTATCTGTGGTTGCGATGAGGACGATATCTCCATCAAGGCAACCACCACTGAGAAACTTGGCTTCACAGGCCGTGAGGAAGGCATCTCTGCCTACGCCGTCTGTCTTATCTCCACGGATAATAGGTAAGGCCGAGGGTCACAGCGCGATTCTTGAACGACTGCGTCAGATGATATGACTCTCCCGTTGGCTGTCCTGTCAGATCGTGGAAGTCTGCAAAGACGTTACAACGTTTTCCTAAGTCCTTGTTTACTTTTACCGAAGCAAAGAAATGGGCATGTTTGTCTGAGATATCCCTTGCACTATTGTAGAGTAATACGGATGACAGTCTAAAGCCTTTGCCAAAGAGCAGGGTAGGGGCAAATTTCAGGGTGAAGAATGTGTCGTCGACAGCTTCGTCGAGACTAATGTGCTGGTGGTACACATTTGCACCTCCCGTCAGTCGGAGAAGTCCTTTGTTCCAGGTAACAGATGCTCCCAGGCCTGTCAGCGACTCGTTAGATGAGGGCATGTCCGATAGTAGTGTGTGTGTCAGGCGGCCTGTTACGACTATCTGTTCCGTCTGATAAGTATAGCGGGCCTCCGACCGCCAGGCGAGGTTAGTTTTATAGTCCGTGTTATACTGGATAGACCCGTCGTCGAGATAGTCTTGGAAGGCGCTGACGAGAGGGTTGAAGAATGTCCGGCTGAAGGTGCCCTGTACGAAGTGACGGCCCTTTTTATATCCCACACTGGCATGCCAGGCATGGTCGTTGCGATGGTACGACCACAAACTCCTGTCCCCAGTATCATAGTGCTTGTCCCAGTAGTTGTTATGCCTGAAACGGTCTCCCGCGCTGATGATCCATGGCCCTTTCTGATAGTCTAACTGTACATACAGGTCACTATAGAGATTCTGTTCGCGGTTGATTCCCTCGTACCAGAGGTTGGTATAACAGCCCTCGTAGCCAGCGGTCATCCAGAGAGCCTGGTTCAGGAAAGGAATACTGCACTCAGCAATCCACCAGGGCAGGGCCGTCCGCTCACCCTGTATGTCGAAGGTGTTGTTTGTATAGTTCATGCCTGCCTCGAAGTAGAGACCTGCCTCCTGCTCGTTGAGGGTACGTTCATAGGTGGTGACGATCTCACCCCACCGTTGTCTGGATAGCTCATCCTCGATGTATATGGTATGGCCACGCTGGCGATTCTTCTGTTCACCATAGCCCTGCGAGAGCTTAAGTTTCAACAGGTCATTTCCCGTCATCTGCCAGTCAATGAAGAGCATGGCGTTCTCCACACCATGGCGGGAGGTGATGGTGCTTTCCGACAGCGTGTTGGCCTTGCCATACTGTAGATCGGTCTGGGCAAATGCACGTAACGTTACGTTCTCTCCCCTGCTGGCGACATCGGCATATATCCGCCCATTACCATAGGTACTACCGTTTAGACTGAACTTACCTGTCTGTCCCTCACCCTCCTTGAATTGCAGGTCGATGGTGCCTATGGTTCCGTCAGTGGCGTTTAGAACAGCACCATAGTTACACACAATCACCTCCTTGAGGTCGCAGGCTTTGATGCCCTCGAGGAGAGGCTCATAGTCGACGCTCAGAAAGATGTCATCGACGCTTAGCAGATAGTCGGCAGAAAGTGTCTTGCCGTCGCTCGACATCAGTTCCGGACAGATATGCAGCACATCGAGCAGCGTCATCTCCGCATCAGGGTTCAGTCGCTCCACGTGGATGGTATATTTGTTGCCCTCGTGCTCGATGATCTCTTCTTGGGCACTTGCCGTCAGGGAGCAGCAGGCCATCAAACAGCTTAAAAACAGGGCTTGAATTCTGTTAGTTTGCATAATTCATTGTTATTTGGGTGCAAAGATACATATAATATTTGAAATAAAAGAATGATGCCGCGACTCTCGCGAGCCGCGGCATCTGAAAAAGCCTATGTTTAACTAAAAATCCTTTTCTCTAAAAGAAATTTTCAGCCTTTCGGGCTAAAAATTTGAAAGTTTAAAAGGGAATTTCACAATTGCCTCCTGTTATCCAGTTGAAAACTTTCTCTTACCAATAACTAAAAACCTAAAACTATAAATATTACTACTAACCTAAAACAATCTATTAACCTTTTGACGATGCAAAGGTACGACGAATTTTCAAATCTCGCAAGACTTTGGGTGTAATAAGTGTACAAAAGCCCTTTATTCTTGACTTAAATCAATGGAATGTGTACGGTAACAGCAAATAATAACCCATTTTGTTTTGTATTTCGCTCGATTTGCACTACCTTTGCAGCGTCATTTGTATTATATATAAAATAGGTGTATGAAGAAACTGATTGTAGTGCTCATCTTGTTGATGGTTGCTGTGCTGATGACGCTGACGCGACCAGACAAGGAGCGACATAAGGAGGCTATGTTAAAGGCCATTGAGGAATATGTTGACGAAGAGGCCAAGGACCGCTTGGGTGACAATGTGCTGGCTACGATCAGTCGTGGTGTGGTGATGAAGACTGCAGAGACAGCGCTTAACTCGAAACTGAAGGAGAATAATTACTTTCTTCTCAATACCACTTCCGTCCGCCTTAAGGGTAAGGACAATATCCTCTCCCTGGGACTCTTCGGTATGGTCTTCACCTTCGACAAGGAGATGATTCGTGACAAACTCGACGAAGCGCTCAAGACGAAGGAGTATAATAGGACTGAGCGAGAGACTGCTAAGCAGAGTGCTAAGGAACTGAAGAAGTTGCAGAAGGAGCAGCGCAAGCGCGAGAAGGAATTGGCCAAGGAGCAGAAACGAAGGGAGAAGGAGGCTGCCAAGGAGGCCAAGCGCCTGGAGAAGGAAGCCAGGCGCAAGGCGAAAGAAGCTGAGAAAGAGGCTAAGCGCAAGGCTAAAGAGAATTAATAGTTGAAAGTAAAGAGTTTGTGAAGGTTCTCATTGTCAATACCAGTGACCGTACGGGTGGCGCTGCCGTTGCTGCCAACCGTCTGATGATGGCGCTCAACAACAATGGTGTGAAGGCGAAGATGCTGGTGCGTGACAAGCTCAGCGACTCGCTCACCGTCGTTGCGCTGCCCAAGTCGCCGCTGCTTCATTGGTATTTCCTCTGGGAGCGCTTAGTCATCTACTGCCGACTGCGGTTCTCGCGCCGACACCTTTTTGAGATCGACCTTGCCAATGCTGGTGCCGACATCACTCGTCTGCCTGAGTTCCGTGAGGCCGACGTCATCCACCTTCATTGGATCAATCAGGGCATGCTCTCCCTGGGTACTATCCAGAAGATCCTGCTCTCCGGCAAGCCCGTCGTCTGGACGATGCATGACATCTGGCCAGCCACAGCCCTCTGCCATGTCACCCTTGGCTGCCGCCATTTCACCTCCATCTGTCACCATTGCCGGTTGCTTCCTAACGGAGGCTCCGACAGCGACCTCTCCACCAGCGTCTGGCACAAGAAGCAACGTATGCTCGACGGGGAGAGCATCTATTATGTTGCCTGCAGCCGATGGTTGGAAGGTGAGGCAAAAGCCAGTGCATTGCTCAAGGGACAGAAGATCACCAGCATCCCCAACCCCATCGACACCCATGTCTATAAGCGTGGCGACCGTATGGAGGCTCGTCGACGTCTCGGCTTGCCCCTCGACCGCCAGTATATCCTCTTTGCGTCGCAACGTGTCACCAATGAGAACAAGGGTATAGACTACCTCGTTGAGGCCTGTCGGCAGTTGGATGATCTGCCCAACGTCACCGTCCTCATCTTAGGCGGTCATGCCGAGGAGGTCGCGCCACAGCTCACCCTTGATGCGATACCCTTAGGCTATATCAACGACGAGCGGCGGATTGTCGACATCTATCAGGCTTCCGATGTGTTTGTGCTCCCCTCGTTATCCGAGAACCTGCCCAATACGATCATGGAGGCGATGGCCTGTGGACTGCCCTGCGTGGGTTTCCGCGTGGGAGGCATCCCCGAAGAGATCGACCACAAGCGTAATGGCTACGTGGCTGACTACCGCAGTGCCAGCGACTTGGCTCTGGGCATCCGTTGGGTGCTCACCTCCGACCAGCGCGAAGCACTCAGTGAGGCCTGTGTCCATAAGGTCGCCCAGAGCTACTCCTACCAGAGCGTTGCCCTGCGCTATACTGATGTCTACCAGCAGGCGATGGCCTTTAAACACTATAAACTATAGTCTATGCGCATCACCTACGTCACTATCACCTATAATGCCGCCGCCGTGTTGCAGCGAACCCTCGACAGCGTGCTCCAGCAAGACTACCCCGACATCGTGCATCTCATCATCGACGGGGCCTCCACAGACGGTACGCTCCAGCTTGTCGACGACTATATCCTGCGCTCCAATGCTACTGAGAACGGCCATCGCGTTCAGATAATCTCTGAGCCAGATCATGGCATCTATGATGCGATGAACAAAGGTTTGCGATCCCTCGATGGCGACTATGTCTGTTTCCTCAATGCTGGCGACTTCCTGCCTGCACCAGATACTGTCAGCCGTATCGTCGAGAAGATGGCCAATACTCCAGCCGTACTCTACGGCGACACGGATATCGTCGACTCTGAGGGCCGTTTTCTCCGTCACCGTCGATTGTCCCCTCCCGAGCACCTCACGTGGAAGTCCTTCCGCCAAGGCATGCTCGTCTGCCATCAGGCTTTCTATGCCCGCACTGACTTCGCCATTGCTGCGCCCTACGACCTGCGCTACCGCTACTCTGCCGATGTAGACTGGTGTATCCGCATTATGAAAGCCGCCGCCAAGGAGAATGTCCCCCTGCAGAACCTCCACATGGTCGTTGCCAACTATACAGAAGAAGGGCAGACCACGCTCCATCATCGAGAGTCGCTCTTGGAACGCTTCCGCATTATGACCCGTCACTACGGCTGGCTCACCACCCTCGCCATGCACCTTTGGTTCGTATTCCGTTAATATATTTTAAATTATTCCTGCCTTATGCAGTCTTTTTGTTTCTTTTGACACTATAGAAGTAAATAGTAGTAAATTTGCAACAAGATTTAGATAAGGTGTATGAAACAAGTAGGAAATATTCTTTATTTTGTTTTGGGTTTGGTGTTTTATACAGCATGCAGCAACGATGATGATTTCGCAGGCGGTTCACTCCATGCTGTAGCACGGCTGAATGCTGATGCCGTAGTGCAGTATGAGAAAGAAATGGCTCTATTCACACTTAACGATATCAAGAGTTTTAACACCAAAACGGGCGAAATCACCTTTAACCATTTTATACTCGACACACACCTGTTTTGGGGCGGATATCGAGTCTATTTTTATGATGGCGATATCTTGCTGTTCGATGCAGTTCCTGTCTCTTGGTTTTCCAGTATAGGCTATTTCGACCAGCTTACGTTCCAATGCGACTTTTATGGTCCTGACGACATGTGGGATGCCTCACAAAGTCATTTTTATCTCCTCTATGGCTATCCAGGAACCATCAAGGGCGACCCAACCATAGAGAAACTGAAACAAAAGAATGCAGCGGGGATGGATCGTTTCATCCAGATTCTCCGTCGGGCTGGAAAAATTGTCGATGCGTGGCCAGAAGGCTACATAAATGTACATTATGGAGCTGATAGGCAGATGCAGGGCTGGTGAACGTCAGGCCTTGGACGAGCTGTATCAGCAATACAGGCCTCAATTGCTAAGAATTTGTAAGCAGTACACCAAAGACGACGGTGTGTCAGAAGATCTGCTGCACGATGCCTTTGTGGTAATCCTGACCTCGCTCGACAAACTGAAGGACGACGATAAGCTGGAAGCATGGATGGCCTCTATTGTCAGAAACGTGGGCTACCACTATCGTGACCATCTGATTAGAGAACAGTCGACTCTCCGGCAATTAGGGAAGGAGAGCGAAGGCATGAAGGATACGGCCTTATCTCCTGACTACGAACAACTACAAACGCTCGTGTCGCAACTGCCACAAGGCTATCAGCAAGTGTTCAGGCTCTCTGTGTTTGAAGGACTGTCGCATCAGGAAATCGGTCAGCTGCTGGGCATCGCCCCTCATTCTTCTTCCTCACAACTCTCCCACGCCAAACGGATGCTTCAGACACTTATCAAGCAGTCGTGGATTCTCATCCTGCTGCTCATTGCCATCCCGACGGCTGTCTGGAAACTATTATATAAGCATGAGCCAGAAATCAAACCAATTGCAGCAACACCAAAGCCTCATGAATCTCAGTCTGAACCTGTCGCCGAAACTCCACACGACGAACTTGTCTATGCCTCTGTCAGCAAGGCCCCCACGACTCATCTTGCCCGTTATCAGACAGAGACCGTCATCCAGCCAGACTCTATACCTTATTATAATAAGGAACGGATCGACACCTTGGCAGAGACAGCACAAGAAGTCTCCCAAGAGGAAGAACGTCAGCAAGATACGCTGATTTATCAACAACTGCCGTCTTTACCTACGATAGAAGAACCAGTCTATGCGGCCAGCACCAGGTCTAAGTCATCTACGTGGGACATCCGTCTGGCCTATAACGGACAGATGGGACAACGCGACGACTATCTGGCAGCCACCACCATTGTCAAAGGCAGCTTTAATGCTACCAGCAACAGTCCGATTCCTTCAGAACATGCGTATGACAACTGGATAGACTATCATTTATATCTGACCTATCTGAACAATGGTCCCAATGTTTCTGATGATATGGAAACCCGCGCTCTGATGAACATCGCAGCACAAAACTCTGCTGTAAATAGTGGTATGATGGAGGCCCACTATGAGCACAAACTGCCTGTCACCATCCAACTCCTTCTTGGCCGACCGCTTTCCAATCGCCTGTCGTTTGAGACAGGACTGAGTTACACTCGACTGAGTTCCACCAAAAACACAGGCAGCAGTCAAGCTTATATCCAGGAACGTCAGCGACTACACTATCTTGGCATTCCGATCCGTCTGGGTTGGCAGTGGTACAGTAAAGCGCATCTCAGCCTCTATTCCTCTGTAGGAACCATGCTGGAACTGCCCATTCGCAGCGTTAGCGATATCAATTACATCGACAACGGCATCAGCACTTTCCAGAAAAAAGAAGCCCTCAGCGTGCCCTGCCAGTGGTCTACGACACTCGGTCTTGGCCTGCAATATGACTTTACGCCTCACCTTGGCATCTACTTAGAGCCCAGCCTGCAATACTTCTTCGATGACGGCAGCGACATTAAAACCTATCGCATGGAGCACCCCTTCAGCATGACCTTGCCCCTCGGTATCCGCTTCCATTGGTAAATACTTAGTAATAGTTTTAATTTTTCAACTTAATGATAACGAATATGAAAAAGAGTGTATTAGGTATCATCTGCGGCTTGGCCCTGTCAATGCTGGGAGTGTATGGCTGTAGCAACGATGACGAATCTGGCGCAGCGCAGTTCCAAGTGAAAAACTTTGCCAATACGGGGTGTAAGACAGTGTTAGGCACCAGGGGAGAAATGGGTGATAGCGGACTCGAATACATCGAGTACAAAGCCTTGGGTAATGGCTACCTGTCACTCAATCATGTGAACGTCCGCTTTAATTGCGAGCCAGGAGAACTGAAGATGTGGGCAACCATCTCCGGCAATGAAATCAGGATCGTAGAAACGGAACAGTTCCCTGGCGCCAACTGCATCTGTTCCTACGACCTCTATTGCGAGATTGGCCCATTGGCTGATGGTGATTATACAATCATCGTCTGTGAGGGTTCCGAATTGGATCAGACCTTACCAGGAGAGCGTTTCCGTTTCAATATTTCCTACAAGAATGACGGGCGCTTTTTCCCGTTACCATCCTCCGTGACCTCCGCCGCCGGGGCCACCACCTCCACCGCCGGGGAAGCCGCCGCCGGGGCCTCCTGAACCAGATGAGTATGAGGAGAGCGAGACGGATGAGCCGCCGCTGACTGTGCCGCCGATATTGCCCATACCGCCGAAGTACTCGGTGCCGCCACTGACGGTGACACCCGATTGCAGCGTCGTGGTGCCGCTGGTGGAAACGATGAGGGTAGAGCCGCCGCTGGTGGGTGTCTTGAAGGCGAGGGCCAGGTCGCTGCCGTTGTAGAGGGCATACCATGTGCTCTTGCTCCACGATGACGATGAGCAGCACGTCTGCGAGAGGCTGCTTCCCGACTCCAGACCGCCGATGGCGACGAGGGTACCGCCCGTGAAGTAGAACTGTTTCTGCTCCTCGCTGTTGGCGTCGATGGCCACCTCGGGCGAAGAGGTGCCGACGGCATAGACCACGCCACCCTTGATGTAACAGTTGCCGTTGGCATCCAAGCCGTCGTTATTAGAGGCACGGGCATAGACGTAGCCGTCGGTGATGGTCATGTCCTGAGCCGAGTTAATGGCATCGTCGTAGGCATTCACGGTGACGTGTCCGCCCGTGATGTTCAGGTAGTTCTTGCTCTCGATGCCCTCACCGTTGCGGCCGCTGGTGGTCACGCTGATGGTGCCGCCGCTGATGTCGATGCCGCCGCTGTAGGTATAACTCCTGCCGTCCTGCGTCTTCACACCGGCCTTGATACCCTTGGGCGACGAGTAGTAGTTGCTGCTCACGTTGTCGGTATTGCCCGTGTAGTTGGTGTTCTCCGTCGAGCCATTGTTATAATAGAGACCGCCTGAGGTGACTACCGTGATGGTACCATCGGTGATGGTCAGCACGCCGTCGCACTTCATGCCCTTGCCGCCGGAGCCAGAGCTGGCCAGCGTCAGTGAGCCGCCAGAGACGGTCATATTGCCGTCGCAACTCAGTCCGCTGGCCGCCTTGGTCTCAGCGTCGTCGCTGTCCCACTGGCCGTTGCCTGTGGTCGTCACGTCGATGGTGGTGCCGCTAATCTTCATATCGCCATCGGCCTTGACGCCCTTGGCGGCGGAGGCGGAACAGGTGATGGTCAGCGTGCCACCCTCAAGATAGACATTACCGGAGTCCTCGTCGTCGTGTGCATCCGTGCCAGTGGTTTCATCGGCCACAATCTCACCCGTAGAGGCAGTTCCACCCAGGTCGCACTGTATGCCGTCGTCGCCTGTGCCGCTGATGCTGACGGTACCGCTCTTCATCAGGAAGTACTCTTCGCAGTTGATGCCGTCGCCCACGGCCGACGTGATGTTCAGCGTCAGGTTCTTCACCGAGATATAGTCGCCGCTCTTGATGGCGTGCTTGGTGTTGCCCACTACGTTGAGCGTGCCGTTACCCTGCAACTGTAGTTGTCCCTTGCTGTAGACGCAGGCCTTCTGCGAACCGCCCGCACAGTCGGTCAGCGTGTTCTCCGTACCCTTCTTGGCACTGAGTTGTATGCGCTTCGAGTTGGTGATGTCGATAGCGGCGCCCGTCGTACAGGTCAGGTCGACACCAGCCAGTGACACGGTACACTTATATGAGCCGGAGAGTGCAAACTGTCCGTCGGTCGTTGTGCCGCTGAGCTGATAGGTGATCTCGTCGTCGTCTACCGCAGCGGTGTTGGTCTGTGCAATGCTGACGTAGGCGCCGCTGACGGTAGGAGTGACGTATGGCGCCACGTTGCCTGCCACAGTGACCCTTGCCGACGTGCCGTTGTAGGCTATCTGCACCAAATTGTCGGTCACCTCCGACGGATCGACGCTCATGCTGCTGATGTCGCTAAGTGTAAATGTCTTGCCCATGATGGTCAGTGTCTCACCGTCGCTGTAAGTCATCTCGCCCGTCTGTGAGGCGGGGTACTGATATGTCACGTTGCCCACCTGTACGTTCAGCGTCTGGGCCGATGAAGTGAGATGTGATATGCAAACAGTGAAAAGTAATGTCACTATGATGCGAACGGATGCTGTGTGTCTCATTTTACGATCATTTTATAGGTTCTTTCCTTGCTTTTCACGATATAGACGCCTCTGCGCATCTGGTCCTTGGTGACCCGATGTCCCTGGAGGTCATAGACTTCACTGTCCATTGTCAATTGTCCATTGTCAATTGAATGAATGGCAGTTGTACCCTCGGAAGAGAAGTACATCTTGCTGAGATCCTTCAGCGAGAAGGTCTGCGTACCTTCGCCGTTAGTAGCCACAAGGTTGCCGTCGGCAATCTTGATGGTCAGCGAAATGACGGATATTGTCTGCACCGTTCCGTCGGTGGTTTCAAACGTCAGATAGGGATAGTCGTAGTCGTCGGCTTGTGCCGTAACAGCCGCTATCACCATCATGAGTGTGAGGATGGTCTTTTTCATCATTCTGTGATTTTAAATTTTTACTGCAAAGGTAGTGGTTTTCACTTACATTTGCAAACTTATTCAACCAACAGCCCGCTTTTTTCAGCAAACCCGGGTTACAACAAAAAGAAAGGCAACCCTTTTCAGGCCGCCTCTCATTATTCTTTGGATGAACTTAGCTCTTCTCTCACTTAATCACAACCTTGAACCTTGTTCGAGCTCGTTCACGCTCGATAGTGCATAAGCGAGCTTATGCTCTATTCTCACTTAATCACGACCTTGTGGCCGTTCTGAATGTAGATGCCCTTCGCGGTGGGACGGCCGTTGTGGCGGTGGCCCTGAAGGGTGTAATAGTGTTTGCTGTTTGCGGATTCACTATTTACAATCTGATGGATGGCAGTCGCGGTGACGATGCCCTTGAGGCCTTCGATGTTGTAGTAGCCTGCCTGGGTGAAGGGGAGATTCTCGGTCTGCGGCTGACCTGTGTTGTTGAAGATGATCTTCTGGGGCTGTGTGGCTGCGGTGTTGTTCTGCTTCGTGCCGTCCCATGTCCATTTCCATACTTTGTTGCCGTTGGGAGCCTCGCCGAGGTATTCGCAGTCGACGCCGGGCCAGTCTTTACGCTGTGAGTAGGTGAAGTTCTCACCGGGACTGTCGACCCAAGCCCAGCAGCAGACAGTGTTGCTCCAGTGGGAGGGTGCCTCGAAGAAGGCGCAGACTTCTCCCTCGGTGACGGTGCAGAAGTCGGGGATGACGACCTCTGGCTCGGGGATGTCTTCCTGATAGGTGAAGTTACGTGTGATGAGGCCTGAGAGGACACCGTTGACGAGCAGGGCGACTTTTAGTGTGGCATCCTTCCCTGCGTCGATGTGGACGAGGGTGCCGCTGAGTGCCTGGGTGCCGTTGGTGGCAGAGGGCTCAGTGCCGTCGAGGGTGTAGACGAGCTGGGCGTCGTCGGTATTCGACACGGCTGTCAGCTCTACGTCGAAGGCTTCCTTGAAGGTGCCGCTGCCTTTGTTGGCCCATGCTGTTTCCATCGCGTTGGCGAGGTAGTAGGCGTAGTGATGGCCTGAGAGGATCTTTGTCCACTGGCCTGCCTCGGGTGTCAGCTTGGCGGCGTCGCCAACGACACAGAGCAGGTTGCCGTTGACAACGGTGGCATAATAGGCCGACATGTTCGGCGAGCTGTATCTCGCGTATTCAGACGTGTTGGTGATGCCTGCGAGCTTGCGGGCGGCAATCATTGCCTTGATCTCCGGGCCGTAGGCCTGCCAGTGCTTGAAGAAGACGCAGGGGGTGCCGGGCATGGCGAGCAGGAAGGCGTTGGCGGCCAGCGTGTCCTTGCGGATGGGGTCTTGCTGGGCGCTGGAAGAGCGGTACTCGGTGTCGTGGTTCTCAACGAAGGTCACGGCATAGCGGCGGTAGGCGGCCTTGCTGGCGACACTCTCGCTGCCGAGCAGCTTATAGTCGGGGTCTTGGTTCCAGTTCTTGCTGTTGCTGTCGCTGCTGCTGCCCCTCAGGGCATTGCGGACGGTGTAGCGGAAGGGGAAGTCGAAGGCTGCGCTCTGAACCTTGCCGTCGATCTTGGTGCCGTCGATCCATGCGGTAACGTTGGGTGTGTAGCCATCCCAGTATTCTCCGACGGAGAACTGGGGGTTGGCGTCGGCGTTATACATGCCGGTAAAGTTGGCTGAGTAGCCTTTCACCATATCGTAGCGGAAGCCGGTATAGCCAAGGTCGTTGAGCAGGAACTTGAGATAGGCCTTGACGATGCGCTGCACGTTCTCGCTCTTGTGGTCGAGGTCGCGCATGCCGTCCCAACCCTCGCCTGTGTCCTTGTTCGGTCCCACCTCATAGCCTTTCTTGGCGGCTTCATCGTCGGAGCAGATGTCCTGATAGGTCATCTCGTAGGTCTCACCGTTGTAGGTCTCTTTGGGGAAGTCGGTCCATTTGCCGAGGTCGCGACGATGGTTGACGACCACATCGGCGATGGTGCCGAGGCCGAGGGCCTTGAAGGTCTGGATCATTGAGCGCAGCTGTTCTTCGCTGCCGAAAGAGCTGTTGTAGTCGTTGAACCACCAGAGGTCGTCGTAACCCATCGACTGTGAGCCGCAGTTGCCGCTCTGGGGGATCCAGATGAGGTCGAAGGAGGCGGCGAGGTCGGGGGCCTGCTGTTCGAGGATGGCCCAGCGCGAGTCTTTATACGAGTCCCAGTAGAATCCCTGCAGCATGACGCCGCCATAGTTCTCGGGCCAGCCCTGTGCCATCATCATGGTGACGGCTATGAGCGAAAGGAGGGTTGTAGTGAGTCGTTTCATATTAATATTCCAGAATTAAATATTGATAGGGTTCAAGTGTGATGGTGGCGTCGAGGGTGATGTCCTTGTCGGTCACTTCGTCCTCAGTCTGATGGCCCACCCAGTTCTCGGGGATGGTGGTGGTCTTCGGCTCGTTGCGTACGTTGACGAGTATGAGGAACCGCTCGGCTGCATCAACCTTTTCGAACACCAGCACATCGTTGTCGGGGTAGGCGGTCATCGTGCCCTTGCGCAGGGCGGGATGCTCGTTGTAGAGCTCTATCAGTTCTTCGTACTCCTGATAGATCTCGGGCTTGGCCGTCCAGTCAACGGGAACGTATTTGAAGAAGTTGATGGGCTCAGGATAGCCTACTTCCTGTGAACCATAGATCAAGGCACCGCCATGCGGGAATATGCTGGCCACGTAGGCTGCCATCGCACCTCGGTCGTTGGTGAACTGCACACAGGGCTCCGTTTCCGTGGCGTGGTCGTGGTTCGTGGTGAAGCGCATCTTGACCTTACCGGCTGGCAGGCTGTCGTATTCGGCCTTGTCGGCAGCGATGAGGTCGGAGGCGGGTGCGCCTTTAAAGACCTTCACCAACTCGTCCTTATAGTCCCAACCGTAGTTCATGTCGAAGCCGCCGACAGTGAAGTTGTCTGAGCGCTTGCCCTCGGCCAGCATGACAATCTTGCGGGGAGCTGCAGCTTGGCGCAGCTGGTCGATGGCGTCTTTCCAGAAGTCTGCAGGTACGCCGTCGGCCACGTCGCAGCGGAAACCGTCGATGCCCACTTCCGTGATCCAGAACTTCATGGCGTCGATCATTGCCTCGCGCATATCCTTGTTGTCATAGTTCAGGTCGGCCACGTCGAACCAGTCCCAGGGGCGTGGGTGGATGATGGTGTCGGCCTCCTCGTCGTGCGTGTACCAGTCCGGATGCGCCTTCACCCAGGGGTGATCCCAGGCCGTGTGATTAGCCACCCAGTCGAGGATGATGCCCATGCCGTGCTCATGGCATACCTTTGTGAGGTTCTTGAAGTCATCGATGGTGCCGAACTCGGGGGCAATGGCCTTGTAGTCCTGGATGCAGTAGGGTGAGTTCTTGCCTTTCTCAATGCCGATGGGGTAGATGGGCATCACCCACATCACGTTGACGCCCAGGTCACGGATGGAGTCGATGCGTGCGGCTACGGCATTGAGGGATTTCTCTGGGGCAAACACGCGGGGATTCACCTGATACATGGCGATGTCGGCCACTGCGGGCAGTTCGAAGGTCGCGGGCTTGTTCTCTTTTGCTGGCTTGCAGGAAATGAGTACAGCCAGGATGCTGATGGATAACAGTAATTTCTTCATAAATCGTTGATGTTGTTATTGAATCAGGCGGGCCGTTGATGATAGCGGCCCGCCTGAAAAAAGTATTTGATGAATTTTACTCTACCGTGCAGTAGATGTTGTCAGTACCCTTACGTGTCGGGTAGAGCTTGATGGTGGTACCAACCACACCGAGGTTGTCACCGTTTGCTACGAGGTTGTCGACCGTGCCGCCGAGGTTCACGTCCCATGCGTTGTTGATGGTGAACTTCCAGCCGTTGGCATCCACTCCTGCACCCGTGATGACGAAGCAGTAGTTCTCTGCATCCCAGGTCATCTGCTGTGCATCGTCACCGGGATTCCAGCCGTTGAAGTTACCCACGAGGTTCATGTTCTGCACCTTGACAGCGTTGAGGGTCAGGTTGGCCATGTCGAGTGTCACGAAGTAGACACCTTCGCCAGCATTGGCCTTGATGTTGTCGCCGCCATCAGCGAAGTCGCCGGTGATGCCGCCAGTGAATGTGCCGCTGTTCAGCTGAGAATCCCAGTCGCCGGGAATCTTCTGGAACTTGAACTCATTGCCCCATCCGTTCGGGTCGGCGCAATAGAGATAGCCGGTATAGATGCCGCTCTCGTCGGTCAGTGCGAGCTTCTGCTCTGCATTAGTCCATCCGTCGGTAGCTCCGATGAAGTAGACGTACGGGTCGAAGTCGAGCGGAGCGATCTCGTAGGTCAGGTCAGACATATTGATGGTGAGGCGGTAGAACTTGGCAGAGCCGTCAACATGGAATGAGTTCTCCACGCCGTCGCCCAGATTGTATCGACGGTCGAATGAGCCGCTCATGTCAAAGTCGCCCTTGTAGCCGTACAGCTTGGTCCAGTCGTTGTTGCCAATGGCCTCGCAGGTCTCGTCGTCACCGAATGCGAACCAGATGTCACCTGTGCCGCCGTTACCCTCGAAGACGTATGTGAATACGGGATCCTCGAACACGTCAGCATTGCTGTGGCTGAACTTCTGCTCCTTGCTGGCAGCCGTTCCGGCCCAGTCGCCGCTGGGGCCACCGATGAGGTAGTAGTTCTCAGAGATGTTCACCGGCTCAACGGTGTAGCTATACTCCATCATGTCGAGAGTGATGCGGATCTTCTTGGCACCGGTCACGTGGAAGGAGTGGTCGCCGTCAGAGAAGTTGTAGCGGAAGTCCATCGTACCCACCAGATCCTCGCTTGCACCCTTGGTGCCGAGCAGCTTGGTCCAGTCGCCTGCATTGACTGCGTCGAGGGCTGCGTCGTCGCCGATAGCAAACCAGCAGTCGTCGCCTCCAGCGTCAATCACAATGCTGAACGTAGGATCGTCATAGACATCAGCATCGCTGCGCTCGAACTTCTGGGTACGTGCTCCGTCTGCACTCCAACCACCGGCAGCACCGATGACATAGTAGGCAGGTGAAATCTGTACCTTGAAGAGCGGCGTGAACGAGATGGTGCGCTCTGTGTAGTAGTTCTCCCCGGGCTTGCCGACGATGGCCTCTGAAGTACCGTCGGTGACGGTATAGAGAACTGTACGCATATACAGGTCGGTCGTATTCGGGTTGCGCGTGATGTCGTTGAAGTAGGCATCCTGCAAGGCACCCGGCTGAAGGCTGATCTCATTGCTGCCGTCAAGGCTGTTGGCATCGAGTATGATGCTATTGGCAAAGTCGGCATCCTTTGAGAACTCCACCTCAGCCCTGAGGATGGTATTGGCGGGCATGGTGCCCTCCTTGACTGTCACAGTACCGATGGGAATGGCTGTCTCCATTCCATCAGCGTCGATGTAGTCTGCAATGCTGATGGCAGATACCGAACTGCTGCTGACGCTGACGTCGCTTGTCTGAAGCTGGCTCTCCGGGAGGTTGGTCTGCGGGCTGAAGATCGTCTCGAAATCCTGGTTACAGGATACGAGTCCCGTGCTGAGCAGAGCCATGATATATAAACTTAATTTTTTCATCTTCTTTTCTTGTTTTTGATTAAACATTTCTCATTCAGACGATATTAGAGAAGTTCGAATGTGACGGTATTGTTGTTCAGGTCAACCGTGATATCGAGCGTTCCGCCTGGGAAGCCAAGGAAGGTCCAAGAGCCTTTACCCGGCATACAAGCACCAGAGTGCGGGAGGGTGTATTCCTTTGCCTCGTCTTTAGCCTGCTGGCCGATAGAACCTTCTGGGTTGTCGTCGCTACCCCAGCCAGTGAGCTTGCTATAGAAGCGGAAGGTCAGGTCGCCCTCGGGCATTTCTACGGTACCCTTGTAGAGACCGCTGCCGATCTCCGTCTCTTCGATGAACCAGCCACCGTCAACCAGTGTCTGCTTGTTGCCAGCTGATGGCTCGGGCCATCCGCAGCAAGAACCAATCACCCAGAGCGTGCCCTTGGTAGGAACCATGCAGTAGGCTGCCATGTGCTTGAAGGTGACGGTGTTTGACATGATCTCAGTGCCTTCAATCAGAGCTGAGGAAGAGGTCTTGATATCAGCAGCCACGCGCATGGCCACCTCGCGGAAGCCCATGTCTACGTAGTCATCCTCTGTGGCAAAGCCATCGAGCTTACAGAGGACCTTGGCAATCTCCTCGCCGCTGATGTCCACATTGCACGTTGTGAAACCGGTATCCAGATAGCCATCTGCCCATCTCACGCTTCCATTCTCTACCAGACCCACCTGTACCTTGTAGTTGACCACGGTGTTCACGCCGTAGTTAGGCTGCGTCCAGGTGAGGTTGACGGTCTTGTCGCCCGCCAGCTGTATGTACTGGTCGGCTACGGCCGATGTGTTCACCACAAACTCTGTGGCTGTGTGGTTCGGACCGAGCTGGGGGTTGTCGTCGCGGTCGGACTCGCAGGCTGCGAACAGCATGGCGACAGCAGCGAACAGCACACTACTCTTAAAATATTTTGTTTTCATAACTGTTTCTTTCTTTATTTGTCCAACAAATGAATTAATAGCCCGGGTTCTGCTTCAGGTTCGTGTTAGAGATGATGTCGCTTGAAGCAATGGGATACAGGTTGTACTTGCTGTCAACAGCATGCGGCGTGCCGACATTGCTGTTCATGCCCTTGTGAGACCAGAGGTAGTCGCCTGTGGTGAGCAGACCGAAGCGCACGAGGTCGCTGCGGCGGTGACACTCCCATGCCAGCTCGCGGGCACGCTCGTTGATAATGTCGATTCTTGACGGACTTGCGATGGCATTGACGCCAGCACGCTCACGGATCTCATTGAACTTGCTGATACCGCCGCAGGATACACCGCCCACAACCTCACACTCAGCCAGCATCAGATAGACGTCGCCCAAGCGGAACATGGGGAAGTCGGTGTCGGGGAATGAGTTGGCACCGTTGATCATGGATCCGTCGGCTTTCAGGTTGGTGTACTTCGTGAAGGCATAGCCACTGAAGAAGTCGCTGATATCAATAATCTCCTTTGACTGACCTGTGGTGAAGAAGGTTGCACGCTGGTCGTCGTTGGTGAACTTGTCGACAAACTGTGGGGTCACGCGGAGACCGCCCCAGCCGTTACCGCCAAGACCGTAGTCGGCATAGCTCATCTTACCGCCAACCATGGCATTGATGATATAGGTCGTACCACCGTAAGCCTTGGTGTTTTCGTGGTCCTGATAAACGCTGAAGATAATCTCGTGGCCTACGCCCAGATACTGGTCGTTGTCAGCGCAGAAGAGCTTCCACCAGTCATCCTGTGACTCGAGCTTGTAGCCCAGGTCGATGATCTTCTGGCAGTACTCGGCGCACTTCTGATAGTTAGCTGTGCCCGTATAGACGGCAGCGTTCAGATAGAGCTTGGCCAGAATCATGTAGGCCAGACCCTTGCCGGCGCGATACTTCTCAGGATTGGCGGGCAGAATCTCTGCGGTCTCCTCCATATCCTTTACCAGCCAGTTGAAGAGGTCGGCACGACTCATCTGTTCGGGAGCGGCACCGTCTACCACAGATGTCTCATCCGTGAAGGGTACGTTACCGAAGAGGTCGATGGCGTGCAGATAGCTGATACCACGGATGGCGCGAGCCTCGGCACGATACTGCTGCATGGTGGCATCGCTGCTGTTCTCAGCGGCATCAATTCTGCGGATCACTTCGTTACAGATAGAGATCTGATAGAACACACGGCTGTAGCAAGCGCTGACGAATACGTCAGACGAGGTCCACTGCAGTCCATGGAGATCCTTAAGGGTCTGGTCGTTCCAACCGATCACGGCTTCGTCAGTAGGCAGCTCCTGTACATTGAACAGGGCGCGCAGATACTGGCCGAAACCACCATCGATACCCTCGATATCGGGATCACCGCTGTCACCGTCAGGTGAACTGACAGACAGGCCCGAATAGCACTTTGCCAGCAGCTGGTTGTAAGACTCCGTGCTCGTGAGCGCGTTCTCCGGCGTATCGAGGTTGGGGTCGATAGGCGTTACGTTCAGGTCGCCGGTACATGCGGTCAGTGACACGGCAGCAGCAAAGGCAAAACTATAAATTCCGTTTTTCTTTATGTTGAATTTCATATTCTTGTCCTCCTATTTATTAAAAGTTAAAGCTTGCACCTAAGATGAAGTTACGTGAGCGGGGGTACATGTTGTTGTCGATACCATTGGCAACTTCAGGATCCACACCGTCGTATTTGGTGATGGTGAAGATGTTCTGTGCAGTGAAGTTCACGCGTACCCAAGGCGCAATGTTGTAAGCCAGTGTCACCTTGTCAAGTTTCAGGAACGAAGCGTTCTGAACATAGTAGTCGCTCTTGTACTGAGCCTGAGCAAAGTTGCTGTAAGGAGCAGTTGACACGCGGTTGCAGATGAAGTTGTTGGTCCACATATCGGCCTTCATCTCCGTGTTGGAGGCAACGTTGTTGTACACGTAGTTGCCAAGGCTCGAACGGAGCGAGGCTGAGAGAGTCCACTTCTTGTAGCTCAGCTCGGTGTTCAGGCCGAGGTTCACGTCTGCATCCGGCTTGTAGTATACATAGCGGTCGTCGTCAGTAATCTGACCGTCGAAGTTACGGTCTACATAGACACCCTCCAGTGGCTTGCCGGCCTCGTCGTACACCTGCTGGTATACATAGAACGAGTTGATGGGGTTGCCCACCTGCTGGATCTGGATCTTGTTACCGACACCACCGGAGATGTCACCAGCCTCTACACCCAGGTAGCTGGGATCGTCGCTGGCCGTCAGACGGGTGATCTTGTTCTTGTTGTAAGCGATGTTGAAGCCAATCTCCCAGCGCAGGTCCTTCTTCTCGATGGGCACTACGTTCAAGGCAGCCTCAATACCCTTGTTCTCCATGTCACCTACGTTCATCAGCAGGTAGTTGGTCAGGTTGGTACCTGAAGCCACGGGCACCTTGTTGAGCAGGTCGTTGGTCTTGCGCTTGTAGACATCGATGCTACCGTTGATGCGGTTGCGGGCGAAACCGAAGTCCAAACCGATGTTGTAAGTCGTGGTCTCCTCCCACTTAATCTGGGAAGCGTAACCCTTAGCTGTGATAGGAACAACGATACCGTTGCCGAACATATAGTAAGAACCGCCCTGATTGGTGTGTACGGTCGGGATAGAGGGGTAGTCACCCTGGTTGATGTTCTGCTGACCGGTGATACCATAGCCCAGACGGAGCTTCAGGTTCGACAGCCAGTCGGCATTCTTCATGAATGGCTCCTCGCTGATGCGCCATGCCAGAGCGGCTGAGGGGAACAGACCCCACTTGTTGTTCTGGAAGCGAGAGGTACCGTCGTCACGGAGTGTGAAGGTCAGGAGGTAACGGTCCAACAGGGTGTAGTTCAGACGACCGTAGAAAGAAACGAGGTAGCTCTCGGTCATGAAGATGGGCTTGGAAACGTCATATTCCTGTCCGCTACCGTCATTGGCAATCTTTTTGTCGGTGGTCTTGTTGTAGAAGCGCTGCCAGCTATAACCGGCGAGTACGTCGAAGCGGCTGTAGATCTCCTTCAGCTCCTTGGCGTATGCCAGATAGAACTCCAAGGTCTGGTCGCGGCGCAGCTGCGTGTACTTCTCCCATGCACCTGTACCATTCTGCACCTTGTCGTGGTAGGAAACCTCACTGTACTGGTCGCTGATATTCCAACCTGTAGTGGTAGAGAAGTCGAGACCGAGGTTCAGGTTGGCACGGAGGCCGGGGAGGAACTTGAACTTATAGTCGAACTGGGCGTTACCCACGAAACGGCGGACGTAAGAGTCCTTGTTCTGCTGGTTGAGCATGGCCACGGGGTTCAGCGTTGACATGGTGTTGGGAGCACCGTTGCTCATCCACATGCTGTCAACGGGCTTCAGCGGGTCATACTGTACGGCGGCACCGATGGCACCCTCGTCGGCGTATGAGTTGTGGGTGAACACACCCTTACCGTTCAGATTGATGGTGAGACGGTCGTTGAGCAGTGTCGGGGTCAGGTTGATACCGACAGTTCCACGGCTCATGCCCGTGGTCTTCAGGGTACCGTCGTTGTTCAGGAAGCCTGCGCTGACGCGGTAAGGCATCTTAAAGGTGCTCTCCTTTGACACATAGCCACCCGTTACGCTGGCATTGATTTCCTCAGAGAAAGCTGAACGGTAGATTTCGTCCTGCCACTTGGTGTTGGCATTGCCCAAGGCAGCCACTGCATCGGCATTGTCACCGTAGTTGGCCATAAAGAACTCACGGAAAGCGTCGGCGCCGAGCACGTCGACCTTCTTGGCAACGGTCTTGAATGAACCTGACATGTCAACATTTACGCGGGGCTTGCTGCCTGCCTTACCCTTCTTGGTGGTAATCAGGATCACACCGTTAGAAGCGCGGCTACCATAGATGGCGGTAGCAGAAGCGTCCTTCAGGATTGAGAAGCTCTCAATGTCGTTCGGGTTGATGGTGTTCAGCACGTCACCGCCGGAAATCTCGGTCGAGCTGATGGGCAGACCGTCGATCACGATCAGCGGGTCGTTGCTGGCTGACAGTGACGAACCGCCACGGATACGGATGGTAGAGCCTGCACCAGGGGCACCGCTGTTAGTGGTAATCTGTACACCAGGGGTCTTACCTTGCAGAAGGTCGGCCGGTGAGGTGGCCAGACCCTTGTTCAGCTGGTCTGCTTCCACAGACATCACGGAACCGGTGGCATCACTCTTGCGAACAGTACCATAACCGATGACCACCACGTCCTGCAGAACGGTCTGGTCATCCTGAAGAGTTACAGTGAGACTGGGTGCTGCCTTCACCGTAGCCTGCTGATAGCCGACGTACGAGATGGTGATGTCTGCACCCTGATTGGCTTTCAGTACGAAGTTACCGTCGAAGTCGGACACGGTGGCGGTCTGTGTGCCTGCCACGCGTACCGTAGCGCCGATAATGGGTTCGCCTGTAGCATCTTTCACATGGCCTTTGACCTCGATTTGGGCAAAGGCACCTACCGATAGGAACAAGCCTAACAAAAGGCCGAGCATCCTAAGAGGCATTTGAATGTTTACCTGCTTCATCATTACATTAATTAGAGTTAATCGTTTATATAAATAGTTATTCTGGTGCAAAGTTACATTTCTTTTCAATATGTTGTTCTTTTTTTGCATTAAAAAGATACAATAGCCGCATGCAAACGTTTGCATAAGCGCTATTTAATAATATTAATAAGGTGTATGCTCGTGTTTCTGAACTTTTTCGTATCTTTGCATCCAGAAGTCCGTGAATGATTAAAGACAAGGCTGATGAAAGAAAACGCGCCGATGACGATGAAGGATATTGCCCGGGAGTTTGGAATCTCCGTGGCCACAGTGTCGCGTGCACTGAAAGACTCACCTCGAATCAGTGAGGAACGGCGTCGTGCCATTCAACAGTATGCACGAGAACACAATTTCACGCCGAACACCATTGCCGAGTCTCTGCGCTTCAGTAAGGTGAAACCCCAGAAACTGATTGGAGTCATCATCCCCGACTTCGTACATTATTACTTTGCGTCGGTGCTGGCAGGCATCGAGGAGGAGGCCTCGTCGCAGGGCTATAGGCTGTTGGTGGCGACGAGCCAGGAGAGTTATGAGCGTGAGGTGCGCATCTGTCAGTCTTTCTATGAGAACAAGGTGTGCGGCATCATCGTGTCGCAGGCCAAGGATACGAAACAATATGAGCATTTCCAGAGACTGATCACCGCTGGTGTACCACTCGTGTTCTATGACCGTATCTGTACTGGTGTCAATGCCAGTCGTGTGGTGGTAGACGACTATATGGGTGCCTACAATGCGGTGACATACCTGATAGAGAAGGGCTGCCGGCGCATTGCTTTCTACACGACCCCTATGTCGCTGGAGATATCGAAGAACCGATACAATGGCTATAAGGATGCACTGCTGAAGCACGGGCTTGGGTGTGATCCGGAATTAACTGTTGTCTGTGATAACCGGGCTGATGCGGAGACGATGACACCAGACATCCTGAGTCGGGAGGATCGTCCTGATGGCTTTTTTGCCATTAACGACGACACGGCTATTGGCATCCTCTATACGGTCAAGCGGGCAGGTCTGCATGTGCCAGAAGATATCCAGATCTGCGGTTTCACCAATGGTTATCGTGCCATTGCTTGTGACCCGATGCTGACGACGGTGGAGCAGCGTGGCCGTGTGGTGGGTGAGGAGGCCGCCAATATCTTGATCGGTCATGTAGAGGGCTCGATACCGATAGACAAGGCTGAGCGCCGCATCGTCCGTACCCGTCTCGTCGTCAGAGGAACCACAAAATGAAACAATGAAATAATGAAACAATGAAATAATGAAATCGGTATGAAACAGAAACCAGACTTGTCATTTTGGAAATTATGGAACCTGAGTTTTGGGTTCTTTGGTGTGCAGATCGCTTATGCCCTGCAGAGTGCTAATATCTCACGTATCTTCCGTACGCTGGGAGCCGACCCCCACTCACTGAGTTTCTTCTGGATCCTCCCACCGCTGATGGGTATCCTGGTGCAGCCGATTGTCGGCACGTTGAGCGACAAGACGTGGACACGCTTCGGCCGTCGTATACCTTATTTATTTATAGGAGCCGCCGTGGCTGTGGCTGTGATGTGTCTGCTGCCCAATGCCGGTTCCTTCGGTATGGCGGTAGGTGCCGCCCTCATCTTCGGACTGATAGCACTGATGTTGCTCGACACCTCGATCAACATGGCCATGCAGCCGTTCAAGATGCTGGTGGGCGATATGGTCAACGAGAAACAGAAGGCGAAGGCTTATTCCATCCAGTCGTTCCTCTGCAACGCCGGTTCGGTGGTGGGCTTCCTGTTCCCCTTCATCTTTACCGCCATCGGTCTGAGCAACGTCGCCCCTGAGGGTGTCGTGCCCGACTCTGTCATCTGGTCGTTCTACATCGGTGCTGCCATCCTGATACTCTGTGTCCTCTACACCACGGCGAAGGTGAGGGAGTGGCCGCCGAAGGAGTACCAGGAGTATAATCCCGTCGCAGAAGAGAAGGAGGACTCTGCCAACTGGTTCACGCTCCTGAAGAATGCCCCCTCCACGTTCTGGAAGGTGGGACTCGTGCAGTTCTTCTGCTGGGCTGGCATGCTCTATATGTGGACCTATGTGGTGGATGCTGTCTCTGAGACGGTCTGGGGCACCATCGACCCCACCACCTCCGACTATCAGGAGGCCGCCAACTGGACGGGAGTGCTCTACGCTATCCAGGCCATGGGCAGTGTGTTGTGGGCCGCCATGCTCCCGCAGTTTAAGAATACGAAATGGGCCTATGCCGCCAGTCTCGCACTGGGTGGTGCCGGCTTTATCATCATTCCCTTTATGCACGACCAGTATCTGCAGATCATTCCCTTCCTGCTGATAGGCTGTGGCTGGGCTGCCATGCTTGCCATGCCGTTCACCTTTGTCACCAACGCCCTGCAGGGCTATGGTCACATGGGGGCCTACCTCGGTCTGTTCAATGGCACCATCTGCGTGCCTCAGATTGTGGCCGCCATCTGCGGTGGTATGATTCTCACGCTGGTGGGAGGCCATCAGTCTACGATGATGATTGTGGCCGGTGTCTCGTTCCTGATTGGATCGGCCTGCGTGTTTGTGATTAGAGATAAGAGGTAGATAAAAGTAGATAAAAGTAGATAGAAGAAGATAGAGGAAGATAGAGGAAGATAGAGGAAGATAGAAGAAGATAGAGGAAGATAGAGGAAGATAGATGGAGATAGAAGGAGACAGAGGGCATTTCTTTTGCAGCAAGAACATGAGGCGGTTTAACTATCGTCTTCTATCTTCCTCTTTCTTCCTCTATCTCCTTCTACTTCCCTTCTCCCTCCCCACTACCGCCAACGTCCTGACGGAACGTTATAACCTGACGACGCTCGACCTGAGTAATGGCCTTCCCCATAATCACGTCAGCGATATCTTCATGGACTCCAACGGGTTCCTCTGGATCTCTACCTATGGTGGCGGATTGGTGCGTTATGACGGCTATGGGGTCATGGAACCCCAGCTCGACTTGAACAGCAAGTCTTGCCGGAGTATCACCGAGGACCGTTTCAAAAGGCTCTGGGTGGCTTTCGACGAGGGTATCAATATCATCGACCTGAAGACGATGAAGTCGGTGGTGCCCACCCATCAGGAACTGCAAAAGGTGTTGGTTCTGCCGGCCATCAGGTGCTATCACGACGCCATAGGGCGCATTTGGGTGGTCACGGACCGTCAGGTGTCGCTGGTGACGTTCGATGCCCAGGGAGAGGTCGACCAGATCTATCATTATCCTCATCAGTGGAGGATGCTCGACATCGCCATCTGTGACGTCGAGGAGAACGGTAAGCCGTGGATAGGCATCGACGGCGGTCTCTACCGGTTGGTGGTAAAAGGAGGGAAACTGGTGCGTGAGGAGATCTCCGCTCTATTGAAACCCTTGCAGGATCATTATATTACCGACATCCTGAAGCGTAATAACGAGATATGGATCACGACGAATCTTGGGCTGTTCCGCTACGATCCGTATCAGCAGAAGTTAACTGAGTATCACCAGTCCAGCGCACCCGGTGCATTGTCTCATGTCTTCCTCTCCAGTCTGGCTGTCACGTCCGACAACCGCTTGTTGGTCGGCTCATTAGGGGGTGTCAATGTCTATGATGATCAGACAGACAGTTTCACTGCATGGACTACGGAGAGTCCCGTCCCACTAAAGAGCGACTTTGTGGATTGTATCCGTGTGTATCAAGGGCATATCTGGATTGGCACCGAGTCGGGTGGCATCGCCTGTCTGGCTCCCCAGCGACTGCTGCTGCGCAACTCCGTTCATACCAGTAATCCTCATTCTCTCTCGCCCAACCCCGTGAATGCCATGTATGTGGAGGCCGACGGGCGACTGTGGGTAGGAACGGTGGAAGGTGGTCTGAACCTTCGTGAGCAGGGAACAAGTGATTTCATCCATTATACAACGGCCAATTCCGGCTTGTCGCATAACAGCGTATCGGCCCTTGCTGCCGATCACCACGGCCGGCTGTGGATCGGCACCTGGGGTGGTGGTGTTTGTCTGACCGACAGGCAAGGGCCGCATCAGATTACACGTCTGTCACTCCCCGATGAGTATCGTGGTCTGACGACCTTTGTAGGTGCACTGGCCGTCGACACCATCAACGACGGCTTGTGGATAGGCAGCAATGCCGGTCTGTTTTACTATGATTTCAAGATGCAGCGTATCGAGGAACCCTTTGAAGGCTGTCGTAGCATCACGGGCAGCATAGGAGCCATCGTTGACCGTGAGGGCGCCCTCTGGATGGGGTGCATGCAAGGTGTGATCAGGGTGGAGCTTCAGACAGGGCGCCAGGGGCGCAGACCTTTTGAACATGAGCTGATCTCGCATAAGTTGGATGAACACGACTCCCGCATCGTCGACAAGATATCCTCTTTCTGTCAGGCTCGCGACGGGACCCTCTGGCTGGGCAGTAATGGCTACGGCCTCTACCGGTTAGTGAAGGGCAGTGACAACTCCCTGGGACATTTCGAAGCCTTGACGACAGATGATGGCTTGGCCTTTGGTGGCGTCAAGGGTATCGTGGAGGATGCCAACGGCCGTCTGTGGGTGACCACCCAGAATGGCTTGTCGGTCTATGATCCGAAGACTCACACTTTTTCAAACTATTTCGAGAACGAAGGACTGGTCAGCCAGCATTTCTATTGGAACTCAGCCATGAGCGATGCCTCTGGCGTCATCTATCTCGGCAGCGAAGGTGGTTTGATAGAGGTCTTAGGTGAGAACACGGCGGCCAGACCTTATGGAAAGCTTGTCTTCACACAACTGACGGTGGACAACCAGGATGTGATGGCCGGCAGTGAATATCTGTCTGACGATATCTCCATTGCCTCTTCCATCCAGTTGCGTGAAGGGAACCGCTCTTTCTCGATAGCCTTCTCTGCCTTAGACTATGGCAACGAGGAACAGGCGATGTTCAGTTACAGGATGAAGGGACTTGACGATGAGTGGACACCCCTCAAGCTGGGGGAGCACTCCGTGCGTTATAACGCCCTGCCGGCAGGGCACTATGTCTTTGAGGTGAGATACGTATCGTCATTGTCTGCAGAACAGTCGGATGTGGCCTCTATCGACGTCATTGTGAAGCCTGCTTTCTGGAAAAGCTGGTGGTTCCGGTTGCTCCTGAGCATCGTCTTTGTCATTCTGCTTATTTATATATATAATAGGTGGGTGGCCCGGCTCAAGCGCATAGAGGCAGAACAGTTGCTCAACCCCATCCGCCGTGCCCTCGAGGAGTCAGACGATCCCGCTCATCTGCAGACGCGCATCCAGAACATCCTCGACAACCAGCAGCGCTATAAGATCAGTGTGACGAAGAGTCTGGAGGCTGACAAGGAGGAGGTCCTCAAGACCGCCAAACCGTTCATGGAACGGGTGATGGCTATCATGGAGGCTAACTACATGAACTCCGAGTTCGGCGTGCAGGAGTTCTGCGATGCCCTCGGCATGAGTCGCAGCGTGGCCAGCAAGCATCTCAATGCAGAGGTGGGCGTGCCTGCCGGACAGTTCATCAAGAACTACCGCCTGAACATGGCCAAGGAACTGCTGTCTGCCAAGACTGGCAACCGCAACGTCACCGAGATTGCCTACCGTGTGGGCTTCAACGATCCTAAGTACTTCACCCGCTGCTTCACGAAGATGTTCGGTGTCAGCCCCAGCCACTCAGTTTAATCGTTTCGATTGTCGCTCTTTCTCCTTACTTGTAAAGCTTTTATAATTATTTATCGCGCCCATCGCGCCCCTTTTGGGGTTAAGTCTCTGGTTATCAGTAAGATGTCGGGGGCGCGATTGGTGAATTATCGCGCCCCTATCGCGCCCCTATCGCGCCCCTTGATAATTTTAACGTTAGCGTTTGAGTATACGCGAACAACCGTTTGAGTATACGCAAACGGTCATTTGAGCCAAGGCAAACGGTAGTAAGGATAGGGTAAAACCCCTGTGATGATGCCTGTTACCCCCTATAAACTGCCATCAGTATCCCTGTAAACAGGCATCAGCAACAACGTTAGGAGGTATCAATAACATCGTTAGGAGGTATCAATAACATCGTTAGGAGGTATCTGCAACAACAATAACGGACTTCTGCAACAACGTAGGTAGCCATCATCAACAGCGTAAGAATCCTTGATTTATGTCAACGGAAGGGGTTAAAAGGGGACGAAACGCACAAAAATTACCGTTTTGTGTATAAATTTCGTTTTGTCCACCTATTAAATCGTTTTGTCCACCTTTTCTTTTTAAATAATAAGTAACTTTGCGAAAAATTTCACAAATAAACTAATTTTATTAAACTTAAAAAGACTAACAATGAGGAAAGAAGTATTATTCTCTGTGATGCTACTGCTCGGCGCTGTGGGAGGACTGACGTTCTGCCCGGCCACCGCAAAGGCATCTGTGCAGCAGGACCAGACCATCAAGGTCAGCGGTCAGGTTGTTGATCAGTCAGGAGAGGCGCTCATTGGTGCCACCGTCAAGGTAAAGGGTGCTCAGACGGGTGCCATTACCGACTTCGACGGTAACTTCCAGCTGGATGCTCCTGCTAATGCTACGCTCGTAGTGAGCTATGTGGGTTACAAGGATCGTGAGGTTGCCGTACGCGGACGTGCGCTCCTGAATCAAATTGAATTAGAATCAGACGCCATGATGCTCGATCAGGTGGTTGTCGTGGGTTACGGTGTTCAGAAGAAGGCCGACCTGACGGGTTCGGTCAGTATCGTGAATGCTGACGAGCTGAAGCGCGTGTCTCACTCGAACATCTCGTCGATGCTCGAAGGTAAGGTGGCTGGTGTGCAGATCACTTCCGACGGTCAGCCCGGTGCCGACCCGCTGGTGCGTATCCGTGGTATCGGCTCTTTCGGTAGCACCGCTCCTCTGTATGTGATCGACGGTGTGCCTATGGGTACTTCGATCCGCGACTTCTCGCCGAACGATATCGAGACCATCCAGGTGCTGAAGGATGCTTCTGCCGGTGCCATCTACGGTTCTCGTGCTGCTAACGGTGTGGTGATCATCACGACCAAGGGCGGTAAGAAGGAGCAGCCTCTGAAGGTTGACTACAAGGGTTACTTCGGTGTCGACCAGATCCAGAAGGATGTCTACGACCTGACGAACGCTGAGCAGTACAGCCGTTATCTCGGTATTGCTGCCGAGAATGCCGGTATCCCTGCTCCTGGCGGCTATACCAAGGGTGGTGACGGTTACTACCATTTCATGGACGGTACCGATACTGACTGGCTGAGTGAGGCCTTTAAGACGGGTATTCGCCAGAACCACAGCGTGAACCTGAGCGGTGGTGGCGTTAATAATACCTATAATATTAGTCTTGACTACTATAATCAGAAAGGTACGCTCGAGGGCGCAGGTCCTAACTTTGAGCGTTATACGGCTCGTGTGAACAACACGATGGACACCAAGTTCATCAAGTTCCGCACCAGCCTCGTCTACTCGCACTCCGACCAGGACAACCTGGCTGTGTCGAACGCCAACGAGTATGTGCAGGGTCTGTATGGTAATCTGGGTAACGTGCTGGGTGGCGTGCTGAACATGCAGCCTACCATCAAGGCCTACGACGAGAGCACTTGGGTGCTCGACGACAAGGTGGGCTCGGCCAGCGGCTACCGCTACGATGCCTACGGCTATGGCGTGTACTACGACACCATCCACGGTGACATCTCGGCCATGAACCCGCTGCTGGTGAACAATATGCTGACCCGTAACACGATCGTGGACCGTTTCGTGGGTACGGCTTCTGCCGATGTCGACCTGCTCGGCATGGTGGGCATCAAGAGCAAGAACCACCAGCTGACCTATAAGATCAACCTCTCTTACAGCACGACCTCTTGCAACGACAAGACTTGGATCCCCGCTTGGATTCAGAGTAACCGTGTGTATCTGGCTAAGGAGAACGAGCGCCTGACGAAGGCTCACCGCAAGTACACCGACGCCCTGATCGAGAACACGCTGACTTGGGACGGCACGATGGGCCTGCACCATGCTAACCTCGTGGTCGGTCAGACCTTCGAACAGGAGAACACCAACACGATGTCGGCCACTGGCGTGAACCTCTCCGAGCCTTACTTCCTGCAGTTGCAGAACGCCAGCTCTTGGAGTGCCGACAGTTATGAGTACAAGCACACGCTGGCATCTTACCTGGCTCGTCTGAACTACGACTACGACGGCAAGTATCTCGTCTCAGGTATCGTACGCCGTGACGGTAGCTCTCGTCTGTCGAAGGACATCCGCTGGGATACCTTCACCTCTGTCTCTCTCGGCTGGCGCTTCGATAAGGAGAAGTTCTTCCCCATCGACCGCGACATCGTGAACATGTTCAAGCTGCGCGCCAGCTATGGTGAGCTGGGTTACGAGGCTGCCGTGGGCGACTACGCCATCAACGCTACTATGGCCCGTAACAACATGACCTACAGCTTCGGCAACCAGCCTATCACCGGTTCTGCCGTCTCGACCTTCGTGAACGAGAACCTGACCTGGGAGAAGAGAAAGACCATGAACGTGGGTCTCGACCTCGCTTTCTTCAACAACCGCATCGAGTTCACTGCAGAGTGGTATAAGAACAAGTCGGAGGACCTGCTCTATAACGTGCCCGTTCCTGCCAGCGCAGGTGTGGCCAACGCTTCTGTGACCATGAACGCCGCCTCGATGGAGAACAGCGGTTTCGAGTTCTCGGCTACCTATCGTAACCGTGACCACGCCCTGAAGCACGAGATCAGCGCCAACCTGAGCACCCTGAAGAACAAGGTGACCTCGCTCGGTTTCGGTACTGAGAAGTACATCACCGGCGCCTATATCACGGAGGTAGGTCAGGAAGTCGGTAAGTTCTACGGCTGGGACTATCAGGGCATCATCCGTACCCAGGAGCAACTTGACGAGCTGAACGCCATCGCACAGGCCAAGGGCCTCGCTGAGTATCAGCCCGGTGCCCAGGTGGGTGACTGCTACTATCGCGACGTGAACGGCGACGGCCAGATCAACGCCGACGACCAGACGGTGCTCGGCAGCGGCCTGCCCTCAGTGAACTTCGGTCTGAGCGCTCACTTAGAGTACGGTATCTTCGACCTGAGCATCTCGACCTTCGGTGCACTTGGCTACCACGTGACCGACTATCTCTACAACACACTGAACTCCAGCTACGGCTACGGCAACAAGGATGTGAACATCCTGAACGCCAACCAGTGGGACGGCTCAACCTACGTGAGCAGCATCCCCCGTACCTATCTGTCGAACAGCGCTACGCTGGGTTGGAACGACCTGTTCTGCGACCGTCAGATCCAGAATGCCGCTTACTGGAAGATCGCCAATATCGAACTGGGTTGCAACCTGCCTAACAAGTGGTTTGCTAACTATGTCACCGGTGTCCGCGTCTATGTATCGGCACAGAACCTCTATACTTTCACTGGATATAAGGGCTACAACGTCGACTATGCCGGCGGTACCTTCACTCCGGGCTACAACTACTGCTCGTACCCGACGGCACGCAGCTTCATGGCCGGTCTGAACTTCACCTTCTGATGAAGAATGAAAGAATGAAAAAATGAAAAAATGAAATAAATAAGAATACGATATGAAACTATATAGAATTTCCTTTGCTCTTCTGCTGGGTCTTGGTACTCTCACATCGTGCGAAGACAAGTTGGACGTACAGAACCCCAACCAGCAGACGACAGCTACATTCGGTTATACGGCCGAAGAACTGGAGGAGAATGTGATTGCCGCTTACAACCACATTCGTATGGAGGGAACCTACGCCCGTGTAGGCTATACGCTCGACGTTTGCCGCGGTGATGAGGTCTGGAATTCGTCGCAGGTATGGTATATGCCGTTCGACGACCTGAACGCTCCCTTTACCGACGAGATCGGCCAGTGGTCTTGGCGCGACTGGTACTACACGATCAATGTATGTAACTATACGCTCTCTCGTTGTGGCGATGACAACAGCGCCCTGAACGATCAGATGAAGCGCATCAAGGGACAGATGCTGTTCCTGCGCGGTCTGGCTTACTATAATCTGACGGGTTACTATCAGAACCCCATCCTGATTACGGACTACAACACTTATTCTACCCTCGACGGTCTGTATGGCACGAACAGCACATACGACGAGGCTTGGGATCAGGTGGAGGCTGACCTCTCTGAGGCCATGACGCTGCTGCCTACCCGTGATGCCGGTGGTGAGTGGGCCAAGGGTCGTGCTACCAGCGGTGCTGCTGCCGGCTACTATGCCCGCGCCCTGATGATGCGCCACAAGTACAGTGAGGCACTCACCGTGCTGAAGGATATCATCAACGGTCGCTACGGCACCTATAAACTGATGGCTAACTACGGTGACAACTTCCGTGAGGGTCCTGCCTACGAGAACAACGACGAGAGCCTCTTCGAGATCCAGTATCTGGACTACGGTTCTCAGGGTACCGACGACGAGTGGACACCGGTGAACACCAGTCCGAACGCCACTCAGGGTCACGCCATCGAGAGTAACTACGGTCCTGGCGACTGCGGTGGCTGGGCTGACCTCTCCGCTTCTCCCTGGCTCTACAACCTCTTCAAGGCAGAGCGCACTACCAGCGGTTCTCTCGACCCGCGCCTCTACTGGACCATCGGCACCTATGAGCCCGAGTGGGAAGGCTTCGAGTACGGTAATGTCAGCTACACCCTGCCCATCTCTCCCGATGAGCCCGTTGTGACCAACAATAACTATGGTGGTCTGCCTATCGCTAAGCACACCAACCTGCGCACTGGTCTCTACGACAAGGTGGTGACTGGTCTGCACTGCGGTATCAACCTGCGCATGATGCGCTACAGCGACGTGCTGCTCCGTGCTGCTGAGTGCGAGAATGAGGTCAACGGCCCGACACAGCAGGCTATCGACTGGATCAACCAGGTGCGCAACCGTGCCGGTCTGGCTAACCTGAGCCTTTCTGACTTCAGCGGCAATGCCGATAAGCTCTTTGAGCAGATTGCCAACGTGGAGCGCCCGAAGGAGTTCGGCTGTGAGTTCGGTCGTGGCTTCGACCTGGTTCGCTGGGGATTCTTCTATAGCAATGATCGTCTGCAGCAGATCAAGGAACATGGCACCTTCCGTCGTACCAACGACAGGACGAGGGTGAAGGAGAGCGTCAGCTATTCTGAGGTAGGCAACGATCCTGAACTGAAGAGTTCTTACGACAGCTGGATCCAGGGTCATGAGTTCTTCCCCATCTATCAGGGTACGCTGAATGACAACCCCAACCTGAATGGTAACTCTGCTAATAACAGCTCCAGCAATGCTGACCAGCTCTACGGCCCAGTACACCCTGTGGTGAACCTCTGATATAGGTAAAAAGGTAAAAAAGTAAAAAAGTAAAAAGATACAATTATGAAATACAATAAAATAGCAACCGCTTTCTGTGCAGCAGCCCTGGGCCTGCTGTCGCTGACGAGCTGCGAGGGCGGTGACTTATTCAGCATAGATTCTCCCGACTGGCTTTCTTCAAAGGCTGACTCTATCGCTGCCGAGAAAGCTGCCAACCAGGGAGGTGAAGAGGAAATCGAAGGCCTCGAGGAAGATGTGTACACCATCGGTGCCACCGACTACAGCACTGGCTGGTGGGCTCAGTTCACCAAGTATTATCAGATTCCCGAGGGCGGCAAGTGGGTGGCCCAGTTCAACCTGAACATCAACCCCGCTGCCACGAATACCTACAAGAACTTCGCTATGATCATCTGTAACGATGAGGACCGTGGCGCAGCTAACTATACAGAGTATGGTGCTATCCGCTATGACTATCAGCCGAGCGGTAACTCCGAGTGGGGTGACCATATCGACCGTAGCCTCGCAACGAGTGACCTGGAGTTCCAGACCGATACCGACACGGGTGTCGACAAGCTCGGTGGTAAGGTGACGCTGACCGTAGACCGCTCTGAGGGCGGACTGCTGGTGACCATGACTAACGGTACTGTCACCAAGACCTATACGCAGAAGACTCCATTAGTGAACCTCAATGCCGATCAGAGCAACACAAATATCCGTTGCTTCCTCGTTCCTGAGGGATCGTATATCAGCTTCATTGGCAGTACCATCGAGCCGATCGGTGGCTTCACCTCTAAGGAGGACAAGCAGCCGCTGTCGATGACCCTCAACGGTGTGCCCAAGAAGGTGCTCCAGGGTGCTACGTTAGAAGAGGCCTTTGCCAACGTCACCGCTACCATCCAGTTCGAGCAGGAGGTATCTGCAACGGTGAAGTACGAGGACCTGACCTTCCAGGCTGTTCCCGACATGATGTCATTAGGTAAGAAGACCCTCATCGCCGCTTATGCCAAGACCTATAAGGGCGAGGGCGCTGCAGCTCCCGTCATCGGTACGGCTGAGTTCGAGGTGGTCGACAAGATGTACACCACCCTCGGTGCTACCGACAACTCTACCGGTTGGTGGGGCGCTCACTCCGAGAACATCAAGGTGGCTCCGAATGAGACATACGTCAGCAGCTTCACCAACTACACCAGTGGTGCCAACAACTGGAACAACTTCGTGGTGGTGCTCTGCCGTGAGGATAACACTGAGTTCGCTGTGGTACGTGCCGACAACTTCGGTTGGGGCGAGGGTTATGAGAACAATCCTAACCTGTGGCTCAGCGGTGGTCAGGCTGACTGGGGTGCATGGCTCGCTGCTATGGACGGTGCCAAGGTGACCGTAGCCGTGACTAACAACGGTGATGGTTCTGCCGACGTTCTGGCTACGATGGAAGGCAACGACGGTAACGTCTACACCCAGGAGTATAAGGGTATCAACATCGATCCCGAGGACTTCTACTTCCGCTATACGGTTGACGGCTGCCACCTCGAGTTCGACAACGTGCTGGGTGAGGAAGATAACTCTTCCGGCTGGTGGTCTGCTCACTCCACCATGCTGAACGTGCCCGTCGGCAAGACGGTCAGCACTCGCATCAGGAACTACACCAGCGGTGATAACAACTGGAACAACTTCGTGGTAGTGCTCACCCGTGAGGATAACACCGAGTATGCTGTGGTACGTGCCGACAACTTCGGCTGGGGCGACAGTTACGGCGCTTGCACGCCGATCGGTACGCAGGGCGACTGGGCTACATGGCTCGCTGCTATGGACGAGGCACTGGTAACCGTCTCTGTGACCAACAACGGTGGTTCGGTAGACATCAAGTGCGTCATGCTCGGCAACGACGGTAACACCTACACGCAGGACTACATCGGCATCAGTCCTACCGACGGCGACGATGTGTTCTTCCGCTTCACAGTGGATGGCTGCCACATGGTGTTTGAATAACCCTACGATTCCACATGATTTAAATACATAGTATTTCTATGAATAGGGGGCGGACTTTGCGAAGCCCGCCCCCTTTACTTTCTTCCTAACATACTGTAAGATATGAAAGCGAAAACAATATTGTGGTCGCTGGCAGCCCTCTTTGTCTCTACTCAGGCGGTCGCCCAGCCTCGCCACTTCAATAGAACCGACTTCCAGACGGACATGCCGATGGTCCACGACCCGGTGATGGCCTGTGAAGATAGTACATATCATATCTTCGCTACGGGCATGGGCATCCAGCACATGACCTCAAAGGACCGCAAGACCTGGACGGTGAAGGCAGACCCCGTGATGAGTGTCATCCCCAAGTGGACGCACGACTCCGTGCCCGGCTTTACCCATCATGTGTGGGCACCCGATGTCATCAGGTGGCACGGCAAGTGGTGGCTCGCCTATAGCTGTTCTACCTTCGGGCGCAACGGCTCGGCCATCGGACTGCTCTCCTGTCGTTCCTTAGCCTCTGGCCTGTGGGACGACGAGGGGTGTATCGTCACCTCCCGTGAAGGTCGTGACAACTGGAACGCCATCGACCCCAACTTCGTCATCGACGACCAGGACCAGCCTTGGCTCGTGTGGGGCTCCTTCTGGGACGGCATCCAACTCGTGCGCCTCGACACTACCATGCATGTGGCTGTGTCACAGCCGCTTGCCTCTGGCGCTTCACATCGTGAGGTGCCCCGTACCATCGCCCGTCGGTTCAACCTCAACGTTCCCGACGGAAAGAATACCCTCGCCGTGAATCCTAACCCGCCCAAGAACCCGACGTCAGACTTCGCCGGTCCCAATGCCATCGAGGCCCCGTTTATCTTCAAGCACGACGGGTGGTACTATCTCTTCGTGTCGTGGGACTACTGCTGTCAGGGTTCCAAGAGCAATTACCGTGTAGCCGTAGGTCGCAGCCGTTCTGTCGAAGGCCCCTATCTCGACAGCAAGGGTGTTGACATGCGTGACGGTGGAGGAAACATCTTCCTCGAAGGTGACAAGAAAGAGTATGAGGCTGCCGGCCACTGCGCCGCCTACCACCTCGACGATCAGGACATCTTCATCTGTCACGGCTATAGTGTCGCCCAGCAGGGTGCCTCTGTCCTCATCCAGCGTCCCATCCTCTGGACATCCGACGGGTGGCCAACGTTGGCTAACGTTGGCAATTGACAATTGATAATTGAAAATTTATGAAACTCCGACATCTCCACCTCATAGTTCCCATCCTTTCCGCCTTCCTCCTTCATCCTTCCACGGCTTCCGCGCAGTCATGGACGGCTGACAATGGCAACGGCACATACACCAATCCGCTCTTCTATGATGAGTTCTCCGACCCCGATATCCTGAGGGTGGGCGACGACTACTATCTGGCAGGAACGACGATGCACACTGTGCCTGGACTGGTGATCCTCCACTCAAAGGACCTCGTGAACTGGGAGAACATCTCCTACTGTTTCGACCGCTTCGACTTCGATGATGACGCCTTCTCGCTGAAGAACCACAAGGAGATCTACGGTCAGGGCGTCTGGGCACCTGCCATCCGCTATGCCAATGGGCAGTTCTATGTGTTCACCAATATCAACGGCAAGGGATTGCAGTGCTATACCTCGAAGGACATCCGAGGCCCTTGGGAGCATCATAACATGCAGGGTCGTATCTACGACCTCAGCGTGCTCTTCGACGACGATGGGAAGATCTACGCCATCCACGGCTACGGGGAGGTGAAGTGTACGGAGCTGAAGCCCGACATGAGCGGGCCCATCGAGGAGACGGAGCGTACCATCATCCCAGAGGGTAATGCCGTCGGCGAGGGACATCATATATATAAGATAGGTGGAATGTACTATCTTATCTCCACCGACTATAAGCCCAACGGCCGTACGCTCTGTTCACGTTCCAAGAGCATCTGGGGACCCTACGAGACGATCACCATCACAGCCGACGAGACATTCGGCTACCATGCTGCCTCGATCACTCAGGTGCCTCGCGGTGAACAATACCGCATCGGTCACGACGGCACGAAGTTCGGCATACCAGAGGTGGATCGGGATGCCACCGCCTGCACCAACATCCATCAGGGAGGCATCGTTGAGGATCAGAACGGACAGTGGTGGGCCCTGTTGATGATGGACTTCCACAGCATCGGCCGCACCGTCACGCTGGCTCCCATCACCTGGAAGGACGGCTGGCCTATGCTTGGTCTCGAAGGCAACCTCGGCCGTGCCCCTCGCACTTGGCTGAAGCCTGCAATCTCGAGGAATGAGGAGGGTGGAGTGAGGAGTGAGGTTACTGCGTTTGCTCCCTATACCCGCTCCGACGATTTTAACTATTCTCCCTCCACACTCCACACTCCACACTCCACGAGATTGAAGCCCATCTGGCAGTGGAACCACAACCCCGACGACACGAAATGGAGTCTGAAGAACGGCCGCCTACGCCTGCAGTCGATGCCTGCCGAACAACTGATGTGGGCTCGTAACACGCTCACCCAGCGCGTCATCGGTCCGAAGAGTACCGCCACCGTCGAACTCTATACGAAAGGGTTGAAGGATGGTGACGTGGCTGGCCTTGGCAATATCAATGTGCCCTGCTCTTGGATTGGTGTCGTAAAGGAAGGGAAGAAGACGATTCTGCGTTGCTTCGAGCAGGCTATCAACGACACCATCGATGTAGAGGTTGCTCTGCCGCAAGATAAGATATGGTTGCGTATGGTGGGCGACTACGACCACGACCAGGCGCACTACGAATACGCACTCGATGGCGAACGTTATCAGCAGATAGGTCGTGAGATGCCGCTCTCTTATCAGCTCATCACCTTCCAAGGTTCCCGCCACGCGCTGTTTGCCTTCAACCATCAAGGAAAGAAGGGTGGCTATGCCGAGTTCGACAACTTCACCGTTGACGAACCGATGGCAGACCGCAGCGAAAACATCCCTTACGGCAAGACCTTGGCTTCCCCTTCGGCCGCCGACCGCTGGTTCCGCATCATCAACCTCGCTACGGAAAGGCCCGCCATTGCTACGGAGCACGGATTGCTCTACGATACAGCCCCAAGCGACCAGAGCAAGCAGACTCGTTTCCGCATCATCGACAAGGGTCAGGGACAGGTGATCCTACAGTGTGAGGATGGCCGATATGTATTCTGTGCCGGCTATAGCCTCGCTGGTGATGTCCGTCTGACGACAGACGAGTCGAAAGCCGAGGTCTTTATGTGGCAGGACTACCTGAATCATGAGTTCATGCTCATGTCGATGCGCACCCACCGATATATCGGCAAGAGTTCCACTACTGGCAGTCCTTATTCGATGGACTTCCCCGGTGCCGACCCCGCCAGACGTAACGGTGCCGTGTTGCGGTGGGAGTGAAAAGAAGTGAAAAGTAATCAGTGAAGAGTGGAATGTGAAAAGTTTTTTGTAACTTTGCCCCAGAATATCATATAAAACAAGTATCAATGAAAAAATATCTATTCTACCTGTTGGCGCTTCTGCCGTTATCCGGCACTGCCTCTATCCCGCAGCGTGTCTCTGTCCACGACCCCAGCATCGTCTGGGATCCTGCCTCCAAGACTTATTATATCTTCGGTTCTCACAGGGATCACGCCAAGACGACCGACCTGATGAACTGGACGAAGATTGCCGTGCCCTGGGCAACGACGACGAGCACCAATGCCAATCCCAATGTCGCCTTCACCACACCAGAGGTGACGAAGGTTAAGAAGGGAGGCGTGGAGGTCGACTTCCCGGCCTTCGATGCCGTTAAGTGGTCAGCTCGTGGTGGCACGCAGGGCGGTGCTAAGTACGATGTATCCGGTAACCAGTGGGCACCCGACGTCATCTATAATAAGGCTATGGGCAAGTGGTGCATGTACCTCAGTGTCAACGGCGACTACTGGTATTCCAGCATCATCCTGCTGACAGCCGACAACATCGAAGGCCCTTATCGCTATCAAGGTCCTGTGGTCATCAGCGGTTTCAAGAATGGCACGGAGTTTAAGGACACCGACTTGGAGTTGGTGTTAGGCTCCCTCGACGCTCTGCCCGACCGCTATCAGACGGATAACCGCTGGGGTGAGCGCTGGCCTAACAACATCGACCCCTGCGTGTTCTACGACGAGGAAGGTCGCCTCTGGATGTCGTACGGCTCTTGGAGCGGTGGCATCTGGATGCTCGAACTCGACGAGGAAACAGGACTCCGCGACTACGATGTTACCTATGAACTGGTAGGCACGGGCAACGGCATCACCGTCGACCCCTACTTCGGCAAGAAGATTGCCGGTGGCTACTATGTCTCGGGCGAGGCCTCGTATATCGAATACATCGGCGGCTACTATTTCCTCTTCGTTACCTACGGCGGTCTGGCTGCCGGAGGCGTGGCTAACGACTACAACAACGGCGGCTATAACATGCGTGTGTTCCGTTCGACGAACCCCGACGGTCCTTACGTCGATGCCCGTAATACGAATGCTGTCTTCACCAGCTATAAGCTCGACTTCGGTCCTGATGCAAACGACAACCGAGGCGTGAACATCTTCGGTGCCTACGGTGAGTGGGGTAATCAGACCAAAGGCAACTATTCCGAGCGTTCGCAGGGACATAACTCCATCATTGCCGCTGAGGACGGACGTACCTATCTTGTCTACCACACCCGTTTCCAGAATCGTGGCGAGGGCCATGAGGTGCGCGTGCATCAGGTCTTCCAGAACGAAGACGGCTGGCTCGTCGCTGCCCCCTTCGAATATACCGGTGAGCAGGTGACGAGTGCCGACATCGCTGCCACCCAGCAGGTGGCTACCGACCGCATCGCCGGCACCTGGCAGTTGCTCATCCACCCCTTCAAGCTCGATCATACCAAGAAGGAGATTGCCAAGCCTGTGGAGATACAGCTCCATGCCGACGGTACCATCAGTGGTGAGCAGACAGGCACATGGTCTGTTCAGGAAGGTACGTCGTATGTCTCTATCGCCCTCGACCGCGAGTATAAAGGTGTGCTGGTGGAGCAGACCTTGGAGCCCACCGACGACAAGACCATCGCCTTCACCGCCATGAATCGCAATGGTGTCAGCGTATGGGGCTATCAGACAGCACAGGCCACGGGGATAGAAGGCGTGACAAGTGAAAGAGTGGAAGATGGTCAGTGGTACGACCTGCAGGGCCGTCGCATCACTACTCCTCAGAGGGGTATCTACATCCGTAACGGGAAGAAACATATTTTCTCCCGTCCTTGATATAGATGCCTTTGGGCAGGAGCATCTGCATGAGGCGACTGGACAGGGGGACAGACCCATCAGTGCGGGATGTCGCACACGAGGGTCTGTCCCTCTGTGCTTCTATCCCCGTGGCCTCGTTGATCTCCAGCATGAAGGCACCAAGCGGATGACCTGAGGGCGTGATGAGCAGGAGTCTGACAACTCCCTCCTGAGTGGGCCTGAACGAGAACGTGACCTCACCCTCCTGCCCAGCCCGCAGATAGGCTCCGCAGATCAGGGTGTCGCCCTCGGCGTAAGGCGTGTCCTCGGTGATGTCCTCGGGACGTATCTTCCCATAATAATATGGTACGAGACAAAGTTCTCCGACGAAGTCGTGGTCGTCGTGGTTGTCGACGGTGACGGTGACGTCACTACGCTCACCCACAGCTGCCGTGCCCATCGTGACGGCACCGTCGATGCAGCTCAGGCCAGCCCCCTCGTTGTATGGAAAGTAGATATAGAACGCTCCCTCTTCGGTGCGTCCGGCACAGGCACAGTAGTCCTCTGGAGGTATCCGTTGCCACCCTTCTTCAGCAGCGTGACGGAAGCGGAGCATGGGGTAGAGCCTGAGTGAGTCCCCAGGCAGGAATGCTGTCGAGTCGATCTCCACCAGCATGTAGTTGCCCGAGTAGATGATGCTGTCGTTGGGGTCGCCCATGAACCGGGGTGTCAGCACGCCGTCCTCATAGGTGCCGAGGGCGTGGTCCACGGTGGCCGTCCCTGCATCCTCTCGGAGGTAGCAGAACTCGAACCTCACCGTGTGCTCGTCTTCTAACGACAGGGCACTATACTGGAAGAGCTTTGGCTTCCCCTCTGCCGGGCTGGGACGGGGTTCCATCGTCGGGTCCAGGTAGATGAAGGCCCCTTGGTTGATGCTGAATCCGATGCCACTCGAGGCCGCGCCGGCACTGCTGTTATTGTATGGGTTGAGCACGGAGAGCGCGAAGTATCCGTCGTCCTTGCCGCCCCATCCCCAGTTGACGTGAAACAGGCCGTTGCCGTCGTAGCCGTCGCAGACGAACGAGTGCCCCTCGCTGTCGGTGAAGCCATAGTATAACACGGGTCTGCCGTCGGCCAGCTCCTGATAGATGATATCCTCCCACTCGTCGATGGCAAACTGCGAACGGATGCCGACATCGGTGGCAGCGGCATAGCCGAAGCAGTCCTTCAGCGCCTTCAGCTGGTCGTCGGTTGCTGAGCCCGAGCCGTCAGGGCTATATTTCATCTTCATTGCCTGCCCGCAGTAGCGCATCAGCGTGGCCACCGCCTGTTGCTGCTGTTCGGTGCCCAGAATCTTTTTTGGGTCCAGACTCCCGTCTCTGGGCTCCAGATAGCAGTCGAGCATGTCCTGCCACTCGAAGGTCACAGGCGGCAGGGCATCGATGTGCCATATCTTCTCCTTGCCCTTGTAGGTCGTCTCGATATCGTAGCCAGGCAGACTGTCAGCCACCATCTTCGGCCACTGATAGAAGTTCATTACCTGTGCCATCGCAGTGGCTCCGCAACCCGTCATGCACCGCTTGCCCTTCAGGCTGCTGTTGGCCCCGTCGTAGAGCGGACAGTCATTATTATAGGGTACGATCTGATACCAGTTCGTCTGGATCAGAGGCTCTATGGCGGTGAGGCCCGAACGCGTCATGCTACCTCTCAGATTGCAGCCGTCCTCGAAGTCCGTCCGACCACCGAGTGTGGCGACGGCCTCGTCATACTGCCTCAGCCAGAGGCGCATGTTCTCCGGCATCCGTTCCCAGTCTATGCAGCCCGTGTCGCTGTAGCCTAATATCGGCAGCGTTCGACTGTCGGCAGAGGCAATCACATACCCTCCGCCCTCGCGGTTGAAGGCATAGAGGCTCTTGGCGTCCACCCTGGCAGGAGCCAGGAGCAGATCCTTTTCTCCGTCGCCCTCACCTCTGGCGAAGGCTTTGTCGTGGGCCGTCAGAAAGTGCACCACGCGCTCTCTCGCCTGCTGCTCAGTGAGTTGCTGCGCCTTCACGCTGCCAGCCACCATCACCATCAGTATCAGGATTGTCATTCTGATGAGCATCATCCTCTTCATCTTAGCCTTACTTCATTTCCGCTGCAAAGATAAAGAAAAAAATCGAGAAGACACACTACAATGACATTAAAATTTTAAGCGTTAGCGTTTGCCTATAGCCGAACGGTTGTTTGAGTACAGCCAAACGGTAGAAAGGATAGGGTAAAACCCCATCAAAAACCGCTCAGTAGCACAATTAGTGCAGGATAGTAGCTCGATTTTGAGTCTATCCTGCACCGTACTTTGTCTGATTATCAACAACTTACACGCCTCAGTAGCTCCAGTAGCTCGATAATTTTTTTAGTATACATTTGGCAGATAGAAATAATTGTTGTACTTTTGCAACAGAAATTTATTGTTTAACGTTTAAATTTAGCACTATGGCAAAGAAAAATGATCAGTTAGCAAGTACGGCGTCACCGTTTAAGGTGCAAAATCTGCACCTTAAAGAGATTAACATCGAAGAATTAATATATGTCATTAGAGGGCAACGGGTGATGATTGATAGTGATTTGGCCAAGTTGTACAATGAAGAAACCAAATACCTGAAAAGATCCGTACGTACTCACATTAAGCGTTTTCCTGATGACTTTATGTTTGAATTGACAAAAGAGGAATATGCATCTTTAAGGTGCAAAAGTAGCACCTTAAAGAGTGCTGGACGAGGCCAACATAGCAAATATCTTCCCTATGCTTTTACTAAGAATGGTATAGCCATGCTTAGCAGTGTGCTTGATTCAGATACAGCAATTGAAGCTAATATTTACATTATGAGAGCCTTTACGAAAACCTATAATCTTATTCCTCCTAACTCTGATATATACCATCGTATGGCAGCCATAGAGCACCATCAAATAGAAACAGACAAACAGATAAATGAGGTCATTAGACGTTTAGATGCAAAAGTCTCTCCTGCACAGGGCATCTTTTACGATGGACAAGTCTTTGATGCCTACCAATTTGTTTGTGGTTTGGTGCGGAGTGCCACAAATAATATTGTACTGATAGACAACTATGTTGACGAAACAGTATTGACCTTACTTGACAAACGTGACTCTGGGGTCACTGCAACCATCTATACTCAGTATATCAGTCAACAATTACAACTTGATATCACCAAACATAATGCTCAGTATCCGCCAATAAAAGTAGAACGGTTTAACCATGCCCACGACCGCTTCCTTCTGATAGATGATGCCGTGTATCATATTGGGGCAAGTATTAAAGATTTGGGCAGGAAGTGGTTTGCTTTTACTAAGATGCAGGATATTACAACCGAAGAACTATTAAGTAAAATCTAAGGCGCAGTATTACCAGAGGTCGAGCGGCAGCTGGATGAAACTTCTCCGCCCTGTGGAGCAAAGATAAAGAAAAATGTGGTAAAAAGTAAAATAAAGGCAAAAATATTTGGCAGAATGAAAGGAAATGTGTAATTTTGCCGCCAGAAAGTTATAAAACGAATAAAAAATGAAGAGAACAGCAAACTATTGGTGGTGGCGCAGCTCAAGATTCGCAAGATCGTGAGAAGATAGCCACGTACCTATAAGTTGCTATAGAGATACTGAGAGGCCTGTCGTTCTTGCGACGGGCCTCTCAAATTTTAAACAAGTGATTATTCACACAAAAACGTTAATTATATGGGACAATATCAAGTAGACAAAAACGGTTTCTATGGGGAGTTCGGCGGGGCATACGTACCGGAGATTCTCTTCAAGTGCGTGCATGATCTGCAGGAGGCCTATCTGCCCATCATCGAGTCGCAGTCGTTCAAGGATGCGTATCACGCGCTGTTGAAGGACTATGTGGGCAGGCCGTCACCTCTCTATGAGGCAAAGCGGATGAGTGAGAAGTATGGCTGCCGGCTGTTTCTGAAGCGTGAGGATCTGAACCATACGGGTGCTCACAAGATCAACAACACCATCGGCCAGATCTTATTGGCGAAGCAGATGGGCAAGACGCGCATCATCGCTGAGACGGGAGCTGGTCAGCACGGCGTGGCGACGGCGACGGTTTGTGCGCTGATGAACATGAAGTGCGAGGTGTTTATGGGAGCAACCGACGTGGAGCGTCAGCACACGAACGTGGAGCGGATGAAGATGCTGGGTGCGGAGGTGCACCCCGTGAGGACGGGCAACATGACGCTGAGCGACGCCTGTAGCGAGGCTATCCGTGACTGGTGCTGTCATCCTGCCGACACGTTCTATATCGTGGGCTCGACGATGGGACCGCATCCGTATCCCGACCTCGTGGCTCGTATGCAGAGCGTCATCTCGGAAGAAATCAAATGGCAACTTGAGGAAAAGATCGGGCGCGACTATCCCGACTATCTCATTGCCTGTATCGGAGGTGGGTCGAATGCTGCAGGCACTATCTACCACTATATGGATGATGAGCGGGTGAAGATCGTGCTGGCAGAGGCGGGTGGTCACGGCTGGGAGACGGACTATACGGCTGCCACCATCCACAAAGGGAGGACAGGCATCCTGCACGGGGCGAAGATGCTCGTGATGCAGAATGACGACGGACAGATTGAGGAGGCCTTCACCATCTCGGCAGGTCTCGACTACCCCGGTGTGGGACCGATGCACTGTAACATGGCCCAGCAGGGGCGTACCGAGGTGTTGAGCATCAACGACGATGAGGCCATCTATGGTGGTTATGAGTTGACACGGATGGAGGGTATCATCCCGGCCATCGAGAGTGCCCACGCCATAGCAGCGCTCTCCAAGTTAACGTTCAAGCCAGAGGACGTGGTGGTGCTCACCGTCAGCGGTCGTGGCGACAAGGATGTGGAGACGTACCTCAAGAACAAGCAGATGGCAAAGGAATACGGCAATTTCTAATGGAGAATTGAAAATTGAGGATTGAGAATTATGATTACCTATAAATATACAACAAACAGCAAGACGATTCTGGCGGATCTGTATACGCCAGTGGGAGTCTACATGCGACTGAGAGACCTCTATCCGCAGAGTGCGCTGATGGAGAGTTCGGACTATCACGACGCAAACAACTCGCGCTCGTTTATCGGCATCAACCCCATTGCCAGCGTGGCTATCGGGCATGGTATCGCCACCGTCAGCTACCCCGACGGCAGTACGATGCAGCATGAGGTGAACAGGGAATATCGCTCGGATAAGGCCATCCATGCGCTCATTGACCGCATCGAGGTGGAAGGCGAGGATGCCGACGTGTGCGGACTCTTCGGCTATACATCGTTCAACGCCGTGCGCTATTTCGAGGATATCCCCGTGAAAGACGAGACTCAGGCGAAGAACGACGCCCCCGACCTGCTATATATATTATATAAGGTGGTGATCGTGTTCGACCATCATAACAACATGTTGAAGGTGGTGACGCTCGGCGATGCTTCTGATATCGACAGCGTCCTCAAGGCGATGAACAAGTCGAACGTACAGGCATACGACTTCCACCCCGTGGGTGATGTCAGGAGCACACTGACGGACGATGAGCACAGGGCTAACATCCGTCGGGGCATCCAGCACTGTCTGCGCGGCGACGTGTTCCAGATCGTGCTTAGTCGCAGGTTCATCCAGCAATACGAGGGTGATGACTTTAAACTCTACCGTGCCCTGCGCAGCATCAACCCCTCGCCCTATCTCTTCTACTTCGACTTTGGCGGCTTCCGCATCTTCGGCTCTTCACCAGAGACGCACTGTCGCATAGAGGGAAGGCGTGCCTATATCGATCCGATAGCAGGAACGACCAGACGTACAGGTGACGAGGAGGCTGACCGAAGGGGAGCAGAGTATCTGCGCAACGATCCGAAGGAGAATGCCGAGCACGTGATGCTGGTAGACCTCGCCCGAAACGACCTGAGCAGAAACTGTCACGGGGTGAAGGTGGACTTCTACAAGGACCTGCAGTATTACTCTCATGTGATCCATCTGGTCAGCCGTGTCAGCGGTGAACTTGATGAGGGTGCTGATCCTATCAAAGCGTTTATCGACACGTTCCCTGCCGGTACGCTGAGTGGTGCGCCTAAGGTGCGGGCCATGCAACTGATCTCTGAATACGAACCGCATAACCGTGGTGCCTATGGTGGTTGCATCGGCATCATCGGCCTCGACGGCTCGCTGAATCAGGCCATTACCATTCGTACGTTCGTCTCACGTAATGGTGAGCTTTGGTTCCAGGCTGGCGGTGGTATCGTGGCCAAGAGTGATGTGGAATATGAATTACAGGAAGTGAGCAATAAACTCGGTGCTCTTCGGAAGGCCATCGAGAAAGCAGAAAACTTGTAATAAACAACTACGAATTTCACGAATTATGAAGATAGTTATTATAGATAATTACGACTCGTTTACGTATAACCTGAGTCATTTAGTGAAGGAGTTGGGGGCAGAGGTCACCGTCGTGCGTAACGACCAGTTTGAGTTGGCAGACTTAGAGCCCTATAGCAAGATTATCCTCTCGCCCGGTCCCGGCATTCCTTCTGAAGCAGGACTGTTGCTCGACGTCATCCGTACCTATGCAGGTAAGAAACCCATCTTAGGTGTCTGTCTGGGACATCAGGCCATCGGCGAGGTGTTCGGCGGTAAGTTGGAGAATCTCTCTGATGTGTTCCACGGTGTAGCCACCCCCTGTCATATTACGGCTGACGATCCCATCTTTAGTGGCATTGAGCGCAACATCACCATCGGGCGCTACCACTCTTGGGTGGTCTCGAAAGAGAATTTTCCCGACTGTCTGGAGATTACTGCTGAGAGCGACGAAGGACAGGTCATGGCATTGCGCCATAAGACGATGAATGTCCGTGGTATCCAGTTCCATCCCGAGAGTGTGCTCACTCCCGATGGCAAGAAGATGATTCAGAACTGGATGTATTTATAATTGAGAATTGATAAATGAAAATTGATAATTATGGCACAGACAATGAAAGACATCCTGAACAGGATGCTGAACCACGAGGAACTGTCTCGTGAAGAAATGAAGAATATTCTGATTGGTATTACTCAGAGTGAGTATCCTACGGAGCAGATTACGGCCCTGCTGACGGCCCTGCAGATGCGCGGCGTCACCGTCGACGAACTATTGGGTTTCCGCGATGGTATCTTGGAAACAGGTGTGCCTGCCATCCTGAATGCTGACCGCTACATCGACGTGGTAGGCACAGGCGGTGACAGGAAGAACACTTTTAACATCTCTACCACCAGTTGTTTCGTGATTGCTGGTGCTGGCTATAAAGTAGCCAAGCATGGTAACTATGCCGCTACCTCTGTATCGGGTGCCTCGAATGTGATTGCCCATCATGGTATTAAGTTCACGGATGATATTGACAAGTTGAACCGTTCACTCAATGAGGCAGGTATTGTGTATCTGCATGCTCAGTTGTTTGCCAAGGCCATGAAGTTCGTGGGACCCATCAGAAAGGCATTGCAGTTCCCCACCATCTTCAACCTCTTGGGTCCATTGGTGAATCCCTCACAGCCTCAGTGTCAATTGCTCGGCGTTGCCAACCTCGACCAGATGCGCCTCTACAACCAGGTATATCAGAAGATTGGTATCGACTACGGCATCGTGAACTCTATCGATGGCTACGACGAGATCTCCCTGACAGGCGACTTTAAGGTGACCACCAACAGTTACGAACGTATCTACAAGCCCAGCGACCTTGGCTTCGAGATTGCCAAGCCTGAGGAACTTGTGGGTGGTGCTACTGAGGAAGAGGCTGCTGCCATCTTCGACTCTGTGCTCGAGAACCGAGCCCTGCCTGCCCAGAAGAATATCGTGCTGGCCAATGCCGGCTTCGGTATTCAGGTGTTGGAGAAGGGACAGAAGAGTATCGAGGAGTGTATCGAGATAGCCCGTGAGAGCATCGACAGCGGTGCAGCCCTCAGGATCTTCAAGAAGTTCGTGGAACTGAACAGCTAATTATACGACAACGAATTACACGAATTATTTAATATGGCAGACATTTTAGAAGAGATCGTTGCCCACAAACGACTGGAGGTGGAGCGCTTCAAGGAGCAGATGAGCGAACAGGAGATTCACCGTCAGGTGGAGCCGTTGCTCGACTTCTCTGTGGCGTCAATGTCACAGGCGCTGACAACTTCCGACAGTGGCATCATCGCCGAGTTCAAGAGGAAGTCGCCGTCGAAGGGCTGGATCAAGGAAGAGGGGAAGGCTGATGTCATCCCTCTCTCCTACCAGCAGCATGGTGCTGCTGCCCTCAGCATCCTCACCGATGAGAAGTACTTCGGTGGCTGCGACGAGTTTATCAAGACGGCCCGCCATTCTGGTGTCAAGATACCGGTGCTCTACAAGAACTTCGTCATCGACGAATACCAGTTGTTCCAGGCCCGTCTCTGTGGTGCCTCTGCCGTACTGCTCATTGCCGCAGACCTGAAGAAGGCAGAGTGCAAGATGCTTCTGAATACGACCCATGAACTGGGACTGGAGGTGCTGTTGGAGATACATTCGGAGTCCGAACTGGAATACGCCGAACTGGAGCCTGACATGTGTGGTATCAACAACCGTAACCTCGGCTCGTTCGTCACCGATGTCCAGAACTCCTTCCGTCTGGCAGAACTGCTGCCAAAGGAGGCGGTGAAGGTGAGCGAGAGCGGCATCTCGAACCCGGATACCGTCAGGGCTCTGCGCCTTGCCGGCTTCCAAGGCTTCCTCATCGGCGAGAACTTCATGAAGACCGCCGACCCAGGACAAGCACTCAGCGATTTCATTGCGAAATTGACAACAGGTAATGGATAATTGTTCATGATGAGTGATTTATTGGTCAAGGTTTGTGGGATGCGCGATGCGGAGAACATCCGTGAGGTCGAGGCGCTGGGGATAGACCTGATGGGCTTTATCTTCTGGCCGAAATCGAGCCGTTATGTCAGTGAGCGTCCTGCTTATCTGCCACGGCAGGCAAAACGGGTGGGCGTGTTTGTGGATGCTGACATCGACGACATCAGGCAAAGGGTGCAGGACTATCGGCTCGACTTCATCCAACTACACGGCCATGAGTCGCCAGATTTCGTCCGGCAACTCCGTTCTGTTTGTGGTGATACTGCCATTATCAAAGCCTTCAACATCGCAACGACGGAAGACCTCTTTCAGACAGAGTCCTATGAAGGCTTGGTGGACTACTTCCTTTTCGATACTAAGGGGAAGTCGGTAGGCGGTAATGGGGAGAAGTTCGATTGGAGCGTTCTCGATGCCTATCACGGTCACACCCCTTTCCTGCTCAGTGGCGGCATCGGTCCTGACGATGCGGAGCGAGTGACGACCTTTCTCACCTCTCATAAATGTGCCGGCATCGACCTCAACTCCCGCTTCGAACTTGCCCTAGGCCTTAAAGATATCCATCAACTCAAAGAATTTATTAAAAAGATACGAATATGAATAAGATTAATAAACTGTTCGCCGAACGTGGTGACAAGAAACTCCTTTCGCTCTATTTCTGTGCTGGCTGTCCGACTCTTGAGGGTACCGCCGATGTGATCCTTACACTACAGCGACGTGGTATCGCCATGATCGAGGTGGGCATTCCCTTTAGCGATCCCTTGGCCGACGGCCCCGTCATACAGAGTGCTGCCACACAAGCCCTGAAGAACGGCATGAGCCTCAAGAAACTCTTTTCCCAGTTGCAGACCATCAAGGATCAGGTGGAGATACCTCTTGTGCTGATGGGCTATCTGAATCCCATCCTCCATTATGGCATCGAGGCGTTTTGTCAGTCGTGTGTCGAGGCGGGTGTCAGCGGGGCTATCATTCCTGACCTGCCTTTCGATGACTATCTGAACATTGTCAAACCCGTGGCCGACAGATACGACCTGCGCATCATCATGCTTATCACCCCAGAGACCTCAGAGGAACGTATCCGCTTCATCGATGACCATACGGATGGCTTTATCTATATGGTGTCCTCTGCTGCCATCACAGGTACGCAGAAGAGTTTCGACGAACAGAAACAGGCCTATTTCCGTCGTATCAACGGGATGAACCTCCGCAATCCCCGTATGATAGGTTTCGGCATCAGCAATGCCCAGACGCTCAAAGCAGCCCAGGACAATGCCGCTGGTGCCATCATCGGCTCGAAGTTCGTCACGTTGTTGAATGAGGCGTGTCAGGAGGAAACAGCCGACGGCCATTATGCCGAAGTGGCTGTTGACCGTCTGATGGAGGCGCTGGCTAAGTAAAGAGATCAGTAGAGCAACAACAGCCCCGCGAAACCTGCATAGCAGATCATGCGGATGGGGTTGATCTTCAGATAGCCGGTGCCAAAGGCGGTGGCTGCGAAGAGAGCGCAACTGATGAAGAACTGCCAGGGATTCTCCATCGGCGTGGAGAAGTTCTCTTTGTTGCATAGCAACAATGTGGCAGCAGCGAGGAGGCCAACGACGGCAGGGCGCAGACCCGTGAAGACAGACTGTACCAGTGGGGTGTTCATGTACTTCATGAACATCTTACTGATCAGGATCATCAAGATCAACGAAGGAAGTACCAAGGCTAAGGTGGAAGTAGCGGAGCCGAGGACGGCCATCATATTTCCATAACCCGCATTGTGGATGGCGGTATAACCGCAGTAGGTGGCAGAGTTGATGCCAATAGGACCCGGCGTCATCTGCGAGATGGCAACGATATCCGTAAACTCGGCCGTCGAGAGCCAGTGATGCGTTTCCACCGTCTCGTGCTGAATCAGCGACAGCATCCCATAGCCCCCTCCGAATCCGAAGAGGCCTATCATGAAGAATGTATAGAACAGACTGAGAAATATCATTTGGCTTAACTACTTAACTTCTGACTACCTAACTTCCCATAGAGATAACCGCAGATTCCTGCTATTATTATAATATAAATAGGTGAGACGCCGAGCGCCCAGATGGCGAGGGCACAGACGACGGGGATCCAGATGGTGTAGCGGTTCAACTTCGCCCGTTGTCCTAAACGGAAGGTGGGTACGGCGATGAGTGCCACTACCGCAGGACGGATGCCTCGGAAGATGGCTGCCACCACACGGTTGTCCTCAAACTGCTTGAAGAAGATGGCAATGGCAAGGATGATGAGGAACGAGGGCAGGGCGGTGCCGAGGGCTGTGGCGATGGCGCCTTTCACCTTGCGCAGCTTATAGCCGATGAAGATGGCGATATTGATGGCAAAGACACCCGGGCAACTCTGGGCAATGGCTATCAGGTCGAGCATCTCTTCCTTCGATACCCATTGCTTCCTGTTGACCACCTCTTCCTCTATCAAAGGTATCATGGCATATCCACCACCGAGGGTGAATATGCCAATCTTAAAGAATGTCTTAAATGAATCCCAATAGATATTCATTATCTCATTCTTTCATTCTTTCATTTTTTCCTCGACCCATTTGCGTGCATTGACGAAGGCTTCAATCCACGGCGTTACCTCGTCGTTACGGCGGTTAGCAGGATACCAGGCGTTCTGCCAGGGGAAGAAGGCGCGCTCCAAGTGCGGCATCATGCAGAGATGACGACCATCCTCAGAGCAGATACCTGCCACATTATAGTCTGAGCCGTTAGGATTGGCGGGATAGCCGGCATAGTTGTACTTGGCAATCACGTTGTAACTGCTCTCAGCCTCAGGCAGATGGAACTTACCCTCACCGTGGGCCACCCACAGACCGAGCTTCGAACCACTCAGCGAGCCGAACATCACACTATTGTTCTGTGGGATGCTGAGGCTGATGAATGCACTCTCGAACTTATGCGAGTCGTTGTGCAGCATCTTGGCACCCTTCGCGCCAGTAAGGCCGAGTTCCACCATCAACTGGCAACCGTTGCAGATACCAAGCGACAGGGTATCCTTGCGGGCATAGAACTTATCAAGGGCTTCCTTGGCCTTCGGGTTGAAGAGGAACGCACCAGCCCAACCCTTAGCCGAGCCGAGTACGTCGCTATTAGAGAAGCCACCACAGAAGACGATGAGGTTCACCTCCTCGAGTGTCTCGCGACCCGTAATCAGGTCAGTCATCATCACGTCCTTCACGTCGAAGCCGGCGAGATAGAGCATATAAGCCATCTCACGCTCACCGTTCGTTCCTTTCTCACGGATGATGGCAGCCTTGGGAAGTGAAGAGTGAAGAGTGAAGAGTGAAGAATCTTTCCAGCGGTCGGGGTTGAGGCCGTACTGGGCGAGTTTGCCTGTGAAGCCCTTGGGGAACTTCATCTCCAGAGGCTGATGCTTGTAGTTCTCGAAGCGCTCCTTGGCCTTACCGTTGAAGCTCTGCTTGCGGTCGAGCAGGTAAGAGGTCTTATACCAGACGTCGCGCAGATGGTCGATGCCTAGTTTTATACTAGCATTGCTAGCCTGACTAGTATGACTAGCCTGACTAGAGAGGTTAGGATAAATTATCTCAATCTCTCGGGAATCCTCTACGGGGTAGCCGATCTTAGCGAAGCCGACACCCATCTCTTCCATGAAGTCCTTGAAGTCCTGCTTGTGTTCGTCGCTCACCTCAATCACCACACCCGGGTTCTCGGCAAAGAGTGCCTTCACGATGTCGCCATCCTTGCAGATGTCGTGCAGGTTGATATGCAGACCACCCTTTGTGTTGGCGAAGCACATCTCTAATAAGGTCGTGATCAGACCACCAGCCGAAATATCGTGACCAGCCATGATCCATCCCTTCTTGACCAGTTCCTGGATGGCGTTGAAGGCGTCGCAGAAGTATTCGGGGTTCTTCACCGTCGGCACGTCGTCGCCCACCTTACCTAAACTCTGGGCGAAGGCAGAGCCACCAAGGCGCTGCTCGTCGAACGAGAAGTCGATATGATAGAGCGAGGCGTTCTTGTCGTTCACCAAGACAGGCGATACCACCTTCTTGATGTCGCTGACCTCACCGCCTGCCGATACGATGACTGTTCCTGGAGAGATGATCTTCTCGCCGTTGGGATACTGCTGACTCAACGAGAGCGAGTCCTTACCCGTCGGCACGTTGATATGCAGGTCGCAGCAGAAGTCGGAGAGGGCTTTCACACCAGCATAGAGGCGGGCATCCTCACCCTCTTGCGAGCGGCAGGGCCACATCCAGTTGGCAGAGAGTGATATGCTGTCCATTCCCTCAGCCATCGGTGCCCAGACGATGTTCGTCAGAGCCTCGGCTACAGAGAGCACGGAGCCAGCAGCAGGATTAGCCAGACCAGCCTGAGGCGCATGGCCTAAGGCGGTGGCGATACCCTTCACGCCGCGATAGTCGAGGGCCACGACACCACAGTCGCTCAACGGCAACTGTATCTCGCCCTGACATTGCTGGCGGGCAATCTTTCCTGTCACGGAGCGGTCTACCTTGTTCGTCAGCCAGTCCTTACAGGCGACGGCCTCTAACTGAAGCACGCGCTCCAAGTATTCGTTGATCTTATCCTGAGAATACTTCACATTCTCATAGTGGCGCTCGACGGTCTTGTCTCGCATGATGGTCTTCGGCGAGTGGCCGAACATCTGGGCCACGTCGAGGTCGAAGGGCTTCACGCCGTCACCCTGCTTGAACGAGAAGTGGGCGTCGCCTGTGGTCTCGCCGACCACATACAGCGGAGCACGCTCACGCTCGGCGATCTTGCGGACATGTTCGATATGCTTCTCGTCGATGAGCAGGCCCATTCGCTCCTGACTCTCGTTGGCGATGATCTCCTTTGAGCTCAGCGTCTGGTCGCCGATAGGCAGTTTGGTCATATCGATCTCACCGCCGCACTCCTCAACCAACTCGGAGAGACAGTTCAGGTGTCCGGCAGAGCCGTGGTCGTGGATAGAGACGACGGGGTTCACATCCTCCTCGCAGAGGGCACGCACCAGGTTATAGGCACGCTTCTGCATCTCAGGGTTCGCACGCTGCACGGCGTTCAACTCGATGCCGTTGCTGTAGCGACCTGTATCGACAGACGACACAGAGCCACCGCCCAAGCCGATGCGATAGTTGTCGCCACCCACGACGACGACCTTATTACCCTTCTGGGGCTCCTTCTTCAGGCAGTCGCGCTTCGTGCCATAGCCCACACCGCCAGCCAGCATGATCACCTTGTCGTAGGCATACTTCTCCTTGCCCTCCTGGTGCTCGAAGGTCAGCACGGAACCGCAGATCAGCGGCTGGCCGAACTTATTACCGAAGTCGGAGGCGCCATTCGAGGCCTTGGTCAGAATCTGCTGAGGTGTCTGATAGAGCCACTGGCGTACGGGCATGATATCCTCCCAGTCTCTTGCTTCCCCATCATCCAGTCTTGGGTAGGCCGTCATATATACCGCCGTTCCTGCGATAGGCCAGGAGCCGACGCCACCACCCATACGGTCGCGGATCTCACCGCCAGTACCAGTAGAGGCACCGTTAAACGGCTCTACCGTTGTGGGGAAGTTATGCGTCTCGGCCTTCAGCGAGATCACGCTCTCAATGTCTTTTATCTGGAACCAGTCGCTCGTGCTCTGGTCCTTCGGGGCGAACTGCTCCACGACGGGACCCTGTGCGAAAGCCACGTTGTCCTTATAGGCCGACAGAATCTTGTTGGGGTTCTCCTGCGTGGTCTTCTTGATCATTGCGAAGAGGCTCGACTCCATCTCCTGGCCGTCGATGATGAAGGTGCCGCCGAAGATCTTATGGCGGCAGTGCTCCGAGTTGATCTGTGCGAAGCCGAAGATCTCAGAGTCCGTCAGCGGGCGGCCGTTCTGCTTCTCCAGTCCGTGCAGGTATTCGATCTCCTCGGGCGAGAGGGCCAGACCCTCCTGCTCGTTGTATTCCTCCAGATTCTCCACGTGCTTGATGGGCTCCGGCTTGATGTTGATCGTGAAAATCTCCTGGTCGAGACCGTCGTACATGCGCTGCAGCATCTCGTCGTGCTCAGCATCCTTGCTGGCCACAGCCCAGTATTCCTCGATTCGGCTGATGCCCTGCAGACCCATGTTCTGCGTGATCTCTACGGCATTGGTAGACCACGGGGTCACCATCTCCCGTCGCGGGCCGACGAAGTAGCCGTCCAGCTGTTCGGCGTCGAGCAACGTAGCCTCGCCGTAGAGCCAACATAATTCCTTGATTTCCTGTTCACTGAGTGCGTGATTCACTTCCGTTGCAATCACCGTCTGCTGTGGAGTCTGAAAGAAACGTATCATACCTTATTTATTATTAATTTTCTAATTTGGCCACAAAGGTACAAATAAGTGAGCGAAAAACCAAATCTTTTAGGCACTTTCCGTTGCGATTATCCATCCGCAGGCATGCTGAAAACGATACTTTCATCCTGATGCGCTTTCGTTTGACCTTGGTCAAACAATCGTTTGACGGCCGTCAAACAAACGTTTGACCCGTGTCAAACGATCGACACCTTAGCCCAGAGTGCGCATCAGCCCATCGTAAAGGCACACTTTCCACAGGCCGTCCGTCGCGATTGGCGACTGCTTTTGGGGCTGGAATCCGCCCGTTTTGTAAGAGAAACGGAAAATATTCGGCGGAATAACATTATTTAACTCTTTCTCGTGCAGTATTTTTGCCCTTTTCCCATTTATATAAATAGACGAAGGTGTAATCATCAAATGAACGAAACGATTCCTATATAATTCTCTCTTTGGCTCCTGCGGCTTTTAAATCACCATTTTCATCCAGGAGCCGGCCCATCGGCCTATAGGTAAAAAGATTGTCTTAAAATGGTTAGTGATTTATATGACGGCTGATGGGATATGGCTGCTGCCCGATGTGTTTCGGGTAGCGGCCTTTCTCGAAAGAGGATGGGGTGTTGATGAAGCTCGTTAGTGAAATTTTCCGGCACCAAGGTTAGGGAATTGCCGTCCTTATTCGTTATATAGATAGAGTGAGGCCTGAAAACGGGCTGAACGCTGCGAAGAAATGAATGTTTAATTTAAAATTGTACGAATATGAAGAAACTGTTTTTGGTGATGAGTGTGCTGCTGTCGGCAGGCATGTTCTGCGCTTGCAGCAACAGCGATGAGGATGACTTCTTTGATGGTGGTCTGCCCCCAAGTGAAGGCTTTAACGAAGAGCCGACAATAAGTTTTACTCCAAGTGACCTGAATAAACTTCAAATTACGGAGGTTTTTGGAAGTTATGGAAGTAGAACTTTAGGCAAGACTGACTCTTGCTGGGTCTCTAACCCCATTTGCGGATTGTCAGACCCGGTATATGTCTCCAAGAATGACGAAAACTTTATAGATAATCAAATGAAGTTCACGGCTACGATTAAGAATTCTCCACATCTCACAGGGCTGCAACTGGGTATCGAGAACAGGGAAAACCGTAGAATCGAGGATATGAAGGTGGGCACTTTCTTCAGCACCTCCCTCTTCAACCCTTATAACAAACTCTCCTATAGACTATGGGGCGACGGCTATGGTAATGGGGGAGGTGTGCTGCAAGGACGAGTCGAGGTGGTTGGCAAAAGGACAACCTCTGACGGTACGACATTCATCATCCTGAGTCTCCAGGACCTCGAGGCCAGCGCTTACGACGAGAGCAACTGGACTCTTCACGTGTATTATCTTAATGGTTTGATAGAGTTCAAGGTTTGCGAAGATGGTCTTTACCCCAAGCCACAAGAGAGTTTTGATATGGAGACTGCGGTGATACCAAGCGACAATCTTATATGGTTCATGATGAATGCCCTGTACAAAGGTGAATCTGAGGGACGAAAGACTTTCTTCAGCCCAGCAGCGGAAGAGGAGAAGTGCCTCATTATCAACAGCGAACAGGAATTCCGTGAGGCCTATCATGGCGATATGGAGATATCTGATCTGGGTATCAATTTCGGCCGTTTTTCCCTCGTGATAGGACGTACCTACGGAGAACATGGCGGCATCTCGTTGGGCGATTATGACTTCGTTGATAATGGCGACAGCTATCAGCTCAACCTGACGGTGAACAACAATGTGAATCCCGATTACGCTTATACGGCAGCCTTTATCGACCTCTATTTCTGGAAGATCTGTCCCAAGATGGAGAACAAGCCCGTCGTCTTCAACCGCATCCGTCAGAATGTCATCATCGACCCCATGCAGGACTATTCCCTCTTCTGCAAGCGGTGGTTCCTGCAGAGCTATGATGATGCCGACGGTAATCCCCAGATGTTTAACAAAGAATGGGGTGACGAGCGTTATTCCATCGAGTTCAAGGCCAACGGCAGAATAGAGGGTCGTATCAACACGAACGAATACAGCGGCTACTACACGATGCCACACATGATGACGATCGACGGCAAGCGCGAAGGCTATAACGGTGACCTGCACTACGGACTCTTCAATTTGGCACTCGTTGATGTTACTGAAGTCGCTGACGACGAGCCTCTGTCGAAGGCATTCATGCGCATCTTCAATGCCGCCGAGATTAAAATCTGGTCGCAGGACATCATGACGATCACAAACGCTGACGGGGAAATCTTCGGCTTCTTCCGTGAGAACATCAAGGAAATCTATGGCTACAAGTAATCTGGATGGCTGCCGCAACGATAAACAGAATGCATATTGACCAGACAGAGGTAGAGCAACTGTTTGTCGACAGTCATCAGCGGCTACAGGCTGTGGCTCGGCAGATATTGAAAGACGACGAGGATGCGAGCGATGTTGTAAGCGATGTGTTCGCCCGACTTGCGGACGGCTCGATGAAGGTACCCAAAGAACACCCAGAGAACTATCTGGCGGTGACCGTCCGCAACCTCTGCCTGGACCGCATCCGTCTCATGACCGTCAGGGAACGGATTGAGCGCAGGCTGTCGCTCAATGAGCCGGAGTCGACGCTGATGGATAGTGAGCAGGAACGCGTCACGGAGATGCTGAACTTTGCGGAGATGACCTTTCCCAAGCAGACGTGGCGCGTGTTCCAACTGCGCTTCGACGAGGGACTGCTCTACAGGGAGATAGCCGAACGAATGGGCGTTAGTGAGGTGACCGTCTACAAACACCTGGCTGAGGCATTGAGGAAACTAAAAAAGAAATTTAATCCGACAAGATGATGAAAAATATCGAAGAACTGCTCAGAATGACAGAGCGCCCACAAGACTTCTCGGACGAGGAGATCCAACAGATGATGAGCGACCCCGACATGAGGGCCTACTATGAGCTGATGGTCAGTGCCGAAGCCGGCTTCGCCCAGAGAAAGAAGAATCACGGGGACAGCCCTCATGATCTTCGCTTCGCTGCTAACACAAGGACAGTCCCCCTGATTCTCCGAATCGCCGCTATGTTTATTGGTGTGCTATTGTTGTCGGGTGTCGCCTTTGCAGCGTGGCACTTCACGCAGGGCGATGGTGAGAGAGCCGCTATCCCTGCCCAGAGCCAAGAGTCTGTCATCACGCCCCGCCAGCAAGGGGCTACGGAGGCCAATCAGGTGCGCACCTTTGAGAATGTCGAGTTGCAGCAGATACTCCAGGAACTGTCGGACTACTATCAGGTAGGAGTGGTATTTCACAACGAGCGGTCGCGCCATATCCGTATCTATACGAAGTGGGACACTACCGCCCCGCTACACCAGATGATAGAGCGGCTTAACGGCTTTGAGAAGGTGAACATTCGCTTAACAGACGATAATATCATCGCAGAGTAGGCATGAGACGACTCCTATACCTGATGATGATGTGTTGCTCTTGTGTTGTAACTCAGGCGCAACACATCTTTCATGGTACATCGCTCTCAAAGGCACTCATCGAACTCGACCAGTCGTCGAAGCGCTACGACATCTCTTTTGTCTACGATGAGTTGGAAGACTTCACCGTGACCAAGACCATCAAGCGGGGGCAATCCCTGCCCAAAGCGGTACGGGAGGTCTGTGGATTCTATCCCGTCAGGGTAACAGTCAAAGGACATGACATCCTTGTGGAGTGCATTCAGAAAGACCGTACGAAGTTGATGGGACGACTCATAGGGCCAGACAGTCACCCTATTGCCTATGCCAATATCACGCTCACTCTCCCTGCCGATACTGTATATATAGGTGGTGGCGTAAGCAACGAGGCTGGCGACTTTGTGATTCCCTGTAATGCAGAGCGCGCCAAGGTGAGAATCAGTTGCGTTGGCCTAAAGACCATCGAACGGGTGATGCCCATTGGCGATGTGGGCACCATCCGCATGCAGATGGAGAACAACTATCTGGGCAGCGTCACCATCAACGGCAAGCTACCCGTCATCCGCAACGAGGCAGACAGACTATTGTATATCGTCAGTAACGACGCGTTTGCCCGTGGGCTCAGCGCCCAGGAGTTGCTTAGTCGAGTGCCGATGGTAACGATGGCTGGCAGACAGGCCATGATCCTCGGTAAGGGTCCGGCACGTTTCATGCTCAACGGTCGTATCACAGAGATGGGCGATGAGGCCATCCAGCAGAAGTTGTGGACGCTGCGTTCTGAGGACATTGAAAGGATTGAGGTCATCTCTATTCCCTCAGGGCGTGATGCGTTGGAGATGGGCGGTGGCTATATCAACATCGTCCTGCGAAGCCACCAAGCCCTCGGCTGGCGAGGAAGCCTCGGAACGGAAATGGGCATGAGTGACGACTGGAGTGGACGAGCCAACGGCTCCGTGAGCTATGCCTCGGAGAAGTTGGACGTGACATTAGACGCCCATGGTGGGCATAGCGCCCAGACCACCGACCGTGTGATGACCTATAACATATTGGGTGTAAATGTTTTCTCAGACGCTCATGCCAAACGGACCAACCAGGAGCTGGCAGCCAACCTAATGCTTCGTTATCAGCCTGTGAAGCATGTGGAGTTGGGAGGCATGCTGTCGTGGCAGACCGTATGGCCAGAAGAAGTGATCGACGGAAAGGTTAACTATCCCAATACGACAATCATCACAACATCGAAAGCCAAGCAAAAACCTGATGACAATACCTCAGCCAAGAGTCTGACTGCCTACTGCGACTGGCACCTTGATGATAAGGGCAAATTGTTGAGCCTGACTTATAATGGCTATAGGAAAGATGATGATGGTAGGTCGATGGTTGGATCAAACTATCGTCTTGAGAAAACCAGCGGTGGGTACTATCCGGTCTCGTTGGGGGAAGACTTTGATAGTCACGTCAGATATCGAATACAGTCTGCCAAGCTCGATCTAACATTGCCGTTTCGCATTGCTACAATCGATGCGGGAGCCTCTTATACGCATATCAGGAACCAGGCCGTTTTAGAGGTCCAGAACTCAAACAGTACTTCTTTCTTCATCAATTACTCTGGCGACATGCTCGACTATCAAGAAATGACGAAAGTCGCATACCTGTCGCTCCGCCGCGACTGGGAGCGTTTTGCCATCAAGGCTGGACTGCGCTATGAGCATATAGGATGGGAGGAAGATGCAAAGGTAAATGGTACAATCAGATATTACGATCTGACTGCTACGATCTATGACAAGTCCAAAGACTATTGGTTGCCGGCACTCAGTCTGTCGTTTAAACCCCAGAAGGGTCATCAAGTCAACCTTTCATGGGGAACCAGTTGCCTGCGTCCTAACTTCTACGACCTGAACCCTTTCCGCATCTATCAGTCTGCATACGAATATTCGGAAGGTAATCCTTTGTTGAGACCAAGTCGGATTAGTCATGTGGAACTGAGTTATCAGCATCACAAAGGACTCTATGCCAGTGCTTACCATCATCACGGCAGTAAGATGGTTATGCCGGTATCGAACCTCTCGATGCTGGAAGAATCCCAGCACTTGAGCGAAACAACCCCTCTTAATATAGGGCGTATCAACCAGACGGGACTCTACTTGCGTTATCAACGGCAACTGTCAGACCGTTTGATGTCAACTGCGGAGGGAGATGTCTGTTATCATGATGCGACGGCACAATATGGAACCAGCGAAAGCCAACTTAACGGGTGGGGAAGTCGTGTGGCCGTCTCAGCTGACTGGTATCTGAACAGCCTGCATACACTCATGCTGACTGCCCGTTACCAGTATTGGTTCAAAGACTATCGCGACATGACGGAGAACGACGGCTATGGCTATTGTTATTTTGCTTTGAGATATGCGCTGCTGGATGATCGGCTGAAATTGTCATTAGTGGTCAATGACCCTTTCCATCAGCATGTTACCGACGGGACTATCTGGAATAACACGGCTACGACTTCTAAGCCCATAAACGGGCAAATTAGCAGAGAGTTGATTCATCATCCTTTTTACAGCCACACCCTTCACCACAGCCATTACATTGGGTTGACTGCTACCTACTCGTTTGGTGGTAAGAAGGTTCATCACATCCGCCACGACTTGCGGAACACAGAGTCGGAGCGGGCAGAGAAACAATAGGATGTTTTACTTCTTCCTTGCAGGGGCTTTCTTCGCAGGTGCCTTTGAGACGGCTTTCGCAGGGGCTTTCTTTGCGGGTGTGGGTTTGGCCTTTGCGACATAGGGCTGCTGCTTCATAAGGAACCATGCGGCTTCGAAGATCTTGTTGCGGAGGTGTTCGGGATAGGCTGGATGGGTGCTGATGAACTGCTCCACAATCAAACGGGCTTCCTTGCTCTTATGGGATCCTAACATGGCGCGGAGCCAACTGGTGGGGAAGAAGATGTCGCTGGTCTGCTGGATGTACTGCAGGGACTGCAAGCCGGGCTCGATGAGGGCGTTGTTGACGGGCTCGTAGACATCGGAGCTGAGCAGCTGCAGGGCCTTCAGCGCCCAGGGCTCTTGTTCGCGGTTCTGGGGATGGAGCATCTCGTTGAACAGCTTGGTGCGCAAGGCGGGGTCGGGACTGCAGACGCGGCTGATGTAGTCGAACTCGCGGCGCTCGTCGGCGGTGGTCAGCCGTTTGCGCTGGGCGGCCAGCACGGGGTGATAAGTGTCGCCACGGACAGTGGCCAGGCGGTAGGCCATGTTCATGTAGTCCTGCTCGTTGAGGAGCGGGTCGTTGTGCCGTTGCCAGATGGTGTATATCTTATCGAGCAACTCGGGTGAGGTGGCGTTGGAGCCAAGCTTGCGGATGATGTACTGCCGACACTCCTGTGAGTGGTTCACGTCGACGAGGTCCATCATACAGAGCTCGAGGGTCTTCCGCTTGTCGGCGGGCATGTCGAAGGCGATCTTGAACATGTGGTCGACGGCGGTGGAGATGATGAGGGGGTTCTTCTCGGTCATCATGAACCGGTGGAGCTCGCCGAAATGGGATGCGGGGATGCGGCCCAGCAGGTAGTTGTCGTGGATGGTCAGCAATAGGGCGTAGCGGTTCAGGTCGTTACGGGTGGTGATGAGGCGTTTGGGCAGGATGGTAGCATACTCGTCGTCGAGGGTGAAGTGGCCGTAGCCCTTGCCGTCGTAGTTGGGGATGATGTAGTTGGGCTTGTTGCCGACGGAGATGGTGACGGTAGGCTGCTTCATGTCGACGGTGATCGTGCGGCTGGTGCCCAGTTCGTAGATGAGTCTCACCTGGAACTTCTGCGGCCAAACGACGCCCCGGTTGTAGGGATCGGTCTGCGTGATAGTGACAGTCCCGTCTTTATAAGAGGTGTGTATGGTGGGCATGCCTTTCTGTTTCACCCATACGTCGCTGAACTGGCGCACGCCGGCATTGGGTGCCGACTCGTCGAGGGCTGAAACCAGATCGTCCCATGAGGCATTGCCGAAGAGATGGCTGTTCAGGTATTTCTGCAGGCCGATCTGAAGCTCAGGGGCACCGGTCAGCTGTTCCAGCATCCGCATCATGACGGGTGCCTTGTCGTAGATGATATTGTCGTAGAGCAGGCTGGCATGGTTCATGTTCTTCAACTCCTGGGCGATGGGGTGGGTGCCGTCGGTACGGTCGATGGCGATGGCCCGGCTCTGGTAGGTCTTGAGGAAGTTCAGGTCGTGGTCGATGCGTGAGAATGTGCGACGGGTGATCTTCGAGGCCATGAAGTTGGCGAGTACCTCCTTGGCCCATACGTCTTCAAACCACTTCAGCGACACGAGGTCGCCGAACCACAGGTGGGCTGTCTCGTGGGCGATGAGCTCCAGGCGTGCAGCCTTCTCCTCTTGGGTGGCGTTCTTCTCAAGGAAGATACGGCGATCGTTCATCTGGATGGCTCCAGGATGTTCCATCCCTCCGAACTGATAGCCGGGTAGCACCACCATACCGTATTCTTTGAACGGACAGGCGATGCCTGTATAGCCCTCCATCCAGCTGAGCGACTGGGCAGCCTCGTCGAACACCTGATCGAGTTGTGCCACCTTGTAGGGGTCGGTCTCGCGGTAGAGGATGCGCATGGGTCGTCCGTCGCGGACAGCGGTCTTCTCCTGGAAGTTGCCTGCGACAAAGGAGTAGAGATAGGTGGGAAGCTGACAGACATTGTCGCTCGTCATGGTCTTCCAACCCTCTGGCGCGTTGAGCGAGGTGACGAAGACGGCCCTGAGGTCGGGCTGGTCAAAACAGGGGAAGGCAGAACGGGCCATATCGGGTACGAAGAGGGTGTACATATAGTCTTCGTTGCGATTCAGTGCCTTGTCGCTGGCAGCGAACTGTAGCTCAATCTTGTTGTCTCCCTCAAGCATCGATGCCATGGGGATGATGATATGCTCATCTTGGTATGTCACCTCTATGGGCATCCGCTTCGACTTTCCCTTCTTCTTCTCTATATAGACATAGCAGGTACCGTCGAACTGGCCTTGGAAGTCGAGAACGACATCCTGCGGCGCCTTCAGGTTGAAAGAGATGATAGCTTTACCTGTCACAGGTTCATGGGGATTGGCAGGGATGTCGAAGGAAAGGTCATAGATAACTTTACTGATGTTGGCCTTTCTATGGTCGGCGAGTTCCTTGGATACGCCTTTCGACAGCATCTGGGCATTCGTGGTCTGTGTGGTCAGGCACATGGGCAGCACGAGGAGAAGCATGATATTTTTCATCGTGGATCGGTTTTTGCTTGCAAATTTAATTAAAATAATCTAAACCTCCACGTTTTTCATGGTTTTTTTGTGACAGTTTAGTAATTTTGTGTCGTTAAAATCAAAAACAGCGCATGAAGGTGTTGAAAATCGTGATAGTAACGATGGCACATACCCTCGCCGCTGCTGCCGTGACAGAAGATAGTGCGACTGTTCATCGTGTGGAGGTAGAGGCGGTGCCGGGACTGATCCTGCACACCAACGACTTCCTCAGAGGGAACAATGGTGAGGTGCGGACGATGAACCATGCCTTCACGGCGAAGGTGAAATATGCCTTTGCCCCGCCATCCGGTTCTTTGGAGGCAGCACTCTATAAAGGTGTCTACCAAGGTGTCGGACTGGCCTATCACGACCTGAACCCGCAGTTGGGACATCCTGTGTCACTTTTCCTCTTTCAGGGTGCGACCATCAAGACGCTGGCCCCAAAACTCTCACTTGACTATGAATGGAATTTGGGTTTGGCTTACGGTTGGAAAAAGTACGACGTGATGAGTCATCCCGACAATCGTGTCATTGGCTCGAAGATAACGGCCCATATCAGTGTGGACTTCTACCTTCGCTATATGCTTTCAAAGGAATGGGACTTGAACTTAGGTGCCTCCATCACCCATTACAGCAACGGCAACACGTCGTTTCCCAATGCTGGTCTGAACATTGCGGGTGTCAAGGCCAGTGCTGCGTATTATTTTAATAGGAGACAGGAGACAGGAGTCAGGAGGCAGGAGCCGGGAGAATTCTTCACTCTTCACTTCTCACTCTTCACTTCCCAAATGGCTGTGGGATCTCACGTTTTATGGTGCTTGGAAACGGAAGGGCATTGAGACAGAGACGGGTACCTTCGCTATTCCCGGGAAATACGGGGTAGGGGGAATCAATCTAAATCCGCTCTATCGCATTAACAGATGGGTTAATGTTGGTCCGTCGTTAGATATCTCATATGACAGCAGTGCCAATCTGGAGATCGACGTGCACAAGAATCTGGAGCCGGTGGAGGAAGATGTCCACATGGCTCCCTGGCATAAGCGGATGGCTGTGGGATTATCGGGACGCGTGGAGTTCGTCATGCCCTATTTTACCATTAACTTCGGCATCGGGCATAATGTCGTGAATGCTTCGACAGACGACTTGAAAGGCTTCTATGAGATCCTCGCATTGAAGATACATATTCTGCGTAAAAGCTATATCCATATTGGATACAGCCTCTACGACTTCTACTATCCCAACAATCTCATGCTTGGCGTAGGGCTTTCGCTTTGAATTGTTAAAAGAAGAAAAAACTTTGTGCCATTGTTTCCATGTATACCATATTTTAAGTATCTTTGTAGGCTACAAAGAGGATTTATTAAGTTGTTTAACATTTAAATGTTTTATTATCAATGATTTATTCAAAAGAAGTGGAAAACATGTGTAGCGTTTGCAAAGGCGCCTACCATGGACCTGCACCTATCCCCGAGGAGGGCAAGTGGGTTGCAGTGAAGGAAATCAAGGAGATCTCTGGTTACACCCACGGTATCGGCTGGTGTGCACCTCAGCAGGGTGCCTGCAAACTGAGCCTGAACGTGAAGGACGGTATCATCCAGGAGGCTCTCGTCGAGACAATCGGTTGTACGGGTATGACTCACTCTGCCGCTATGGCCAGTGAGATCCTGCCGGGCAAGACCATCCTCGAGGCCCTGAACACCGACCTCGTTTGCGATGCCATCAACACCGCTATGCGTGAGCTCTTCCTGCAGATTGTCTACGGTCGCACACAGAGTGCCTTCTCTGAGGGCGGTCTGGCCATCGGTGCTGGTCTGGAGGATCTCGGCAAGGGTCTTCGTTCGCAGACTGGTACACTCTATGGCACCGTTGCCAAGGGTACCCGTTATCTGGAGTTGACTGAGGGTTACATCACCAAGCAGTATCTCGATGAGAACAACGAGGTTTGCGGTTATGAGTATGTTCACCTCGGCAAGGCTATGGAAGCCATCAAGAACGGCATGGACGCCAATGAGGCTATCAAGAAGAACACCGGTTCCTACGGTCGTACGACTCAGGAGCAGGGTGCAGTAAAGGCTATTGACCCACGTAAAGAATAAGGAGGATACGACTATGATTAGAAAAGTACAGTTTGAGAGTCAGGAGCGCCGTATCAACCAGGTTCTTGCTGCTCTGAAGGAGAATGGCATCAACAGTATTGAAGAGGCCAACGAGATTTGTGAAAAGGCAGGCGTTGATCCTTACCAGATGTGTGAGGACACCCAGCGTATCTGCTTCGAGAACGCTAAGTGGGCATACGTCTGCGGTGCTGCTATCGCCATCAAGAAGGGCGTGAAGACTGCTGCCGACGCTGCTGAGGCTATCGGTATCGGTCTGCAGAGTTTCTGCATCCCCGGATCAGTGGCCGACGACCGTAAGGTGGGTGTAGGTCATGGTAACCTCGCCGCCCGTCTGCTCCGTGAGGAGACCGAGTGCTTTGCCTTCCTGGCAGGTCACGAGAGCTTCGCTGCTGCCGAGGGTGCCATCAAGATTGCCGAGATGGCCAACAAGGTGCGCCAGAAGCCCCTCCGCGTTATCCTGAACGGTCTTGGCAAGGACGCTGCTCAGATCATCAGCCGTATCAACGGCTTCACATACGTACAGACTAAGTTCGACTACTTCACAGGCGACCTGCAGGTGGTGAAGGAAGTGCCTTACGGCAACAACCCCAGCCGTCTGAAGGTGAAGTGCTATGGTGCCGACGATGTTCGTGAGGGTGTGGCTATCCTGTGGAAGGAGAACGTCGATGTATCCATCACTGGTAACTCTACCAACCCCACTCGTTTCCAGCACCCCGTAGCCGGTACCTATAAGAAGGAGCGCGTGCTTGCTGGCAAGCCCTACTTCTCAGTAGCTTCTGGTGGTGGTACTGGTCGTACCCTGCACCCCGATAACATGGCTGCTGGTCCTGCTTCTTACGGTATGACCGACACCCTGGGTCGTATGCACAGCGACGCTCAGTTCGCAGGTTCCTCTTCAGTGCCTGCTCACGTTGAGATGATGGGCTTCCTCGGCATGGGTAACAACCCGATGGTGGGTGCTACCGTTTCCGTGGCCGTTGCCATCGACCTCGCCCTGAACAAGAAGTAATTTTAAAAGCCCCGCCAACTGGCGGGGCTTTTTTGTTTAGATCTCGAAATCGAGACAGGAACGCTGTGCGGTGTAGGGACGAACCTTCCCGTTGGCGACGGCGACATGCTCGGGATGCTTGGCATAGCCCTTCAGGGCCTCTTCGCTCTCGAGGGTGCTGTCGAGCATCACGTCGGCATTCGACGAAGCCAGACGGCCGTCCACGTGAACTTTTACGTCGATGAGGCCGGGTACCTTGCCAACAAGACCTTCCAAACCTTCCTTAATACCTGCCTTGACGGCCTTCTTCTCCTCTTCGGAGAGTTCTGGATTCAGTGTCCAGAGAATGATGTGCTTAACCATAACAGAATTGTTCTAAAGTGATACTTATATTATTAATAATGTGTAATGTTGTCAAACTCATTGGGCAATTCGAAATGCATCTTCCGTCCCGTTATCGGATGGACAAAGCTGATAGCCTGTGCCTGAAGATAAAGACGGTCTGCCTTCCTACCATATAGCTCATCGCCCTTGATGGGACAGCCGAGGCCGTCGGGGTGGGCGCAGTGCATCCTCAACTGATGGGTGCGGCCTGTATGTGGCCAAAGGGCGAGGAGGTTGGGAGGGGTTAACACTCTATATTCCGTGATGGCACGTTTACCGTGCTCGTAGTCTACCACTTGCCGCGGACGGTTGATGGGGTCGCAAAGCAGGGGTAGGTCGATGATACCATGTTCTGCTTTGGGCGTACCTTCTACGACGGCGAGGTATCTCTTCTTGATGGTATGCTCCTCAAATTGTCTTTGCAGATGGTGGTAGGCCTCTTGGGTCTTGGCTACGAGTATGATACCAGATGTCCACATGTCCAGACGGTGTGCGGGCTGTGACCCTGGCCATCGCTGCTGTGCCCAGGTGGCGATAGAGTAGTCTTCTGTTCTTCCGGGGATGCTCAGCATGCCTGAAGGTTTGTTGAGTACGGCGATCGTCTCATCTTCCCACACAATCTCAACAGCCAGATGTGGAAACCCGTGGGCATCGGGGCTGGGATCAACGTCAAGGCCCTGTAGCATCCAAGTGAGCACGGGTTTGCACTTGCCACGACAGGCGGGATAGAATTGTCCATGGTGGCGCACCTCACTCTTGGGTGGCGGTCCCCACCAGAACTCGGCCATACAAAGGGGTTTCAAGTCGTGCTGATAGGCATATTGTAATAGTTTGGGTGCACAGCAGTCGCCTGTGCCGCCTGGCGGTAAGGGATATCGCCTTCTGATACGTGGAGAACAGTGATAGTCCTGCCAGATATCCACCAAGTCTTTCTCTTCGCCCCTTGCATTCAGCATGCGGTACTGATGGAAGAGCCACAGTTGAAGGTCTTGTGACATCTTCTTTGAGGTGAGTGGGGAGTGATGAGACATTATAGAAATCTCGCGCTCTGTCTGCTTGAAATAACCGTCGTGCTGTTGGGCATCGAAGACAGGCGGCACGAAATAAGGCCAGTCGTTTCGACCCTCGAGCAAACCAGAATATGCCGCCATATAACAGAGGGACGGTTCTTTTGTTACACCAGGCGATGTAACAAAAGAACCGTCCCTCTGTTTCACCTCCACCACGAGCACGCCGAACATCTTACCCTCTGAAGGTTGGATGCGTTCAATCTCCCGCTTCACTTCTTCCGCTGCGAGGATGCACAGCGGGTGAGGCTCATAGCAGAAAGGGTAGGTGAACCGCTCTGGCTTGGGAATGTCAGACTGTAGGACGTGTAACCTCATGACTCATCTTTGACTTCTCACCTTTTCCCTCTCACCTCTAATAAATCGAGGCATTTCTCTACAGGGATGCCCTTGTTCCTGTCAGGGGTGTCCCTATAACGGTCAATCATGCGGAATACGGTGTCCATCGCTGTGCGAGTGCTGGTCTTCAGTGTCTCACCGTTCAGCAGATGTCCGATGAGTACTGCTGAGAAGATATCCCCCGTGCCGTGGAATAGTCCTGGTATCTCGTGGTACTCCAGATGGAAGTAACTGCCATCATAGTGGTTGTAACCAGCCACGGCGTTCAGACCGTCGATTTTACAACTCGTGACAAGAGCTGACTTACAGCCAATCTGACGCAGTCTGTCAAGCAGTGTTTTTGCCTCTTCCCAGGTGATACCTTCCATGTGAATGGGAGTGTCTGTAAGGTAGCAGGCCTCTGTATAGTTAGGGAAGGTGAGATGAGCCACACTGACCATCTCACGCATGAGCTCTACCTGTCGCTCTGTCACGCCATTGTAAAGTCGTCCGCCATCGCCGAGGATGGGATCCACAAACACCGTCGTGCCCAGTACACCTTGTTCTTTGCAATAACCAGCCACTAACCGTGCTTGTTCGTCGCTGAACATCAAGCCAGTACATACTGCGTCGAACGAGAAGCCGAGCTCCTTCCATACGGGCAGTGTCCCACGGATATAGTCCGTCGTATCTTGGATATTGAACTTCCCGTAGTCAAGCGTGTTCGACACCAGTGCCGTAGGCAGACTGTAGGTGGGAATGCCCAGATACGACAGGATGGGAAGCATGGCCACCATACCCACCTTGCTATAGCCTACGACATCGTTGATTAGCAGTATCTGTTTCATATCTGGCTGCAAAGTTAATGCTTTTTTTGCATATCACAAAAAAAAGCATTAACTTTGCACACAATTATGACAAATTCGATACAGGCACTCCAGCAACAGCGACTGCTGCTCCAGATAGAATACGCAGCCGAGAAGGATGCTTTCCGTAAACAGACCGAGGAGATGGGACTGATGCGGAAGGTGAAACGAGGTGATGCCTGGTGGCCACTGAAGATGGGCAAAAGCTACTATAACTCGCTGAATCAACTGGTGGTGGAGGTGTTCCGTCAAGGTGAGGACGATGAGATAGAGCACAATTTCGAGTATGGCCGTCCTGTGGCTTTTTTCCGTATCGACGGCAAGGATCAGATCAAGTACTTCAATTTCACGGGTACCGTGAGTTTTGTAGACGGTGACCGTATGGTGGTGGCAGTGCCTGACAACGGACAACTCATCTATGTGCAGGGAGCGGAGCATGTAGGCATCCAGTTGTTCTTCGACGAGACGAGCTATAAAACGATGTTCGAGGCCCTTGACCGTGTCATACGGGCAAAGGGGCGACTGGGCTATCTGCGTGATCTGTTTTATTCGCATCAGCCGGCAGAGACCTTCTCGTTTGCGCCAATGCACTTCCCCTATCTGAACCGCACACAGGAGGAAGCGGTGAACAAGGTGTTGTGGGCCAAGGATGTGGCTGTGGTACACGGTCCTCCAGGTACAGGTAAGACGACAACGCTCGTTGAGGCCATCTACGAGACCCTGCGCCGTGAGAGTCAGGTTCTCGTTTGTGCGCAGAGCAACATGGCCGTCGACTGGATTTCTGAAAAACTGGTGGACCGAGGCGTGAATGTCCTAAGAATTGGTAATCCCTCGCGGGTAAATGACAAGATGCTCTCCTTCACCTACGAGCGACGCTTCGAGGCACATCCTGATTACGAGTTACTGTGGGCCATCCGCAAGGCTATCCGAGACCTTCGTGCTCATCGCAAACGAGGTGACGAGAAGTATCATCAAAAATTGGAACGCCTCAAAGAGCGTGCTATAGAGATTGAAATACGTATTAACGCCCAGCTTTTCGGTGAGACCCGTGTCATCGCGTCCACCCTCGTGGGCTCTGCCAGTCGTCTGCTTGAAGGACAGAAATTCGGCACCTTGTTTATAGACGAGGCCGCCCAGGCACTTGAAGCTGCTTGTTGGATACCCATCCGTCGTGTGTCGAGGGTGGTCTTTGCCGGTGACCATTGTCAGCTGCCACCGACTGTGAAGAGCTTTGCCGCCCTAAAAGCAGGCTTGGGTAAGACTCTGATGGAACGAATCGTGGAGAATAAACCGGAGGTGGTCACCTTATTGAAGATGCAATACCGTATGAACGAGGAGATCATGCGTTTCTCCTCCGACTGGTTCTATGGTAATCAGGTGGAAAGTGCCCCAGAGGTGAAATACCGTTCCATTCTCGACCTCGATATTCCGATGACGTGGGTGGATACGGAGGAACTGGGGGAGGAAGAGTTTGTGGGTGAGAGTTTTGGCCGTATTAACAAGGCAGAAGCCGAACTGACGCTCCTCGTCCTCGAACAGTACTTCCAGAAGGTCGGCAAGCAGCGCATCCTCGACGAGCGCCTCGACGTGGGCATCATCTCTCCCTATCGTGCTCAGGTGCAATATCTGCGTCGACTGCTGAAGAAACGAGAGTTCTTCAAGCCCTATCGCAGTCTGATCAGCGTCAACACCGTCGACGGTTTTCAGGGGCAGGAGCGCGACATCATCCTCATTTCCCTCGTCCGTTCCAACGATGAAGGACAGATCGGCTTCCTCCGTGACTTGCGCCGCATGAACGTGGCCATCACCCGAGCCCGCATGAAACTCATCATCCTCGGCGATGCCTCCACCATGACCCGTCACCCCTTTTACAAACGACTCTATGACTATATCGAGGCCCTTTGACTGCACTCTTCGTGCGATTTAACTCCTTTTAACTCCTGTCACTCCTTTAACTCCATAAAACTTTGTACCTTTGCAGCAGTTAGAATTTCGTAACTATGGTTGACATTAAGAAAGTAACCACGAAAAAGGAACTACGACAGTTTGTTCAGTTCTATTATGACCTCTATCGCGGCAATGATTGTGCCGTGCCTTTCCTCTATTTCGACGAGTTAGCTACGCTTGATAGGAAGAAGAACCCTTCGTTCGACTACTGTGAGGCCGACTTCTTTTTGGCTTATCAGGAAGGAAAGGTGGTGGGACGTGTCGCTGCCATCATCAACCGTCGTGCCAATGAGCGCTGGAACAGCAGTCCGGTACGCTTCGGATGGTTTGATTTCATCGACGACCCCACAGTGTCTGCTGCCCTTTTGAAAGCCGTTGAGGAATGGGGGCGTGAGCGGGGTATGACGGAGATGATTGGTCCGATGGGCTTCATCGATACCGATCGCGAGGGTATGTTGGTGGAGGGCTTTGACGAACTGGCCTCGATGTATATTAACTATAATTACCCTTACTATCCACAGCATATCGAGCGGATGGAGGGCTTTGAGAAATCCAACGACTGGGTGGAGGTGAAGGTACGTGTGCCCGATGTGGTGCCTGAGAAGTTTGCCAAGGTGACGGAAATGGTGCGCCGCCGTTATAATCTAAAGGTGCATAAGTTCACCCGTCACGAGCTGATGAAGCAGGGTAAGGCCCATGAGATTTTTGAAGTGCTTAACATGACCTATCAGAACCTCTATGGCTTCTGCCAACTGACGGACAAGCAGATTGACAAGTTGGTTAATGACTATATCGGAATGGCCGACCTGAACCTGGTGACGGGTATCGTCGACGGCAACGACAACGACAAGCTCGTGGGTTTCGGCATCACCTTCCCCTCTTTTTCACGGGCCCTGCAGAAGACGCGTGACGGGCGGCTCTTCCCCTTCGGGTGGTGGCATCTGGTCAAGATACTGAAATGGCACAAGACACCTATCGTCGACCTGCTGCTCATCGGTGTTCTGCCAGAATACCGTGCCAAGGGTGCCAACGGACTGATCTTCGACGATCTCATCCGCCAGTTCCAGCGCTATGGATTCGAATGGGCTGATACAGGACCTATGATGGAAACCAACGATGGGGTACTCTCCCAGTGGCAGTACCTCGAGTCTGAGGTCCATCGTCGTCACCGCTGTTACAAGAAAATGTTATAATATGATGGATAGTATGACATGGGAGTTTGTTCTCCGTATTTTTATTGCAGCCCTTTTGGGCGGCGCCATCGGACTGGAACGAGAGTACAGGGCTAAGGAGGCGGGTTTCCGTACACATTTCCTTGTGGCACTCGGTTCTGCCTTGTTTATGATCGTGTCTGCCTATGGCTTCGAGGGTGCTATGCATTCGCCGGAGCATCGCTGGGATGTGTCGCGTGTCGCTGCCCAGGTTGTATCAGGTATTGGTTTCATCGGTGCTGGTACGATTATCTTCCATAAGAGTGAGAATGTGGTTAGAGGACTGACAACGGCAGCGGGTTTATGGGTGACTGCTGCCATTGGTCTCGCCTGTGGAGGAGGCTTGTATGTCTTGGCTGCTGCTGCAACTTTCTTGGTTCTTGTCGGGCTTGAGGCTTTCAATTTCATCCTTCATAAGTTCGATAAACACCGTGGAGCGTGATTTTTACTAAAGAAAGGTTTAATCAAAAAGTTTATCAAACGTATCAGACACTTTGCGAAAAGTAACATTTTTATATTTTGGCACATTTAAGAAAAATATGCGTTACAAAATATAAAGTATTTAAGTAAAAATTATAATATCTTTGCATCCGATAAGAAAAGCCGAAAAAACTGCGTGAGCAGCTGGCTGGGTATCGAATGTAAATAATCAGCTAATCATTTTTATATATAACAATTATCTTACTAATTAATTTAATTATGTGGAATTTTAAATCACTACAAAAGCCGTTAGTGTTTCTGTTCCTGCTCTGTTTGTTCCCACTGGGAGCTTTGGCTCAGAGCACCGTTACTGGAACAGTAAATGATGAATCAGGTGAACCCATTATTGGTGCCAGCGTGAAAGTGCAGGGTACTAAGACGGGTGCCATCACCGATTTCAATGGTAACTTCAGTGTGCAGGCAGATGCCAACGCAACACTGCAGATCTCTTACATTGGTTATATCACAGCAACCGTGAAGGCCAATGGTCGTAACAACATCACCGTCACTCTGAAAGAAGACGCCCAGACGCTGAACGACGTGGTCGTTATCGGTTATGGTGTTCAGAAGAAGAGCGACCTGACTGGTGCCGTTGCATCTTTGAAGGGTGACGACATCAAGAACCTTTCTACTTCAGATGCTGCTGCTGCTATGCAGGGTAAGGTTTCTGGTGTGCAGATTATTAATACGGGTTCTCCTGGTGAAGGTGCTCTGATTCGTGTTCGTGGCTATTCCTCGAACTCTGGTAACCTTGGCCCGCTTCTCATCGTAGATGGTTTGAAGGTGGATAATATCCAATATCTGGATCCTAATCTTATTGAGTCGATGGAAGTCCTGAAGGACGCTGCCTCTGCAGCTATCTATGGTGCTCAGGCCGGTAATGGTGTCGTGCTGATTACTACCAAGAACGGCCAGAAGGGTCAGGCTCATGTAACATATAGTCTGAAAGCTGCAAGTCAGAGCCTCGGTAAGAAGGCTGATATATTCAATGCCAATGACTATATCGAATATCATAAATATCTTGGTGACCTCGTTGACAAAGAACTAGAAGAGAAGGCATACAAGACTGGTTTTGTTGATACCAACTGGTATGATGAGGTTTTTGACAACAGCTGGAGCCTTCAGCATACCCTTACTGTTGAGGGAGGTAATGACAAAGGACGCTTCCTTGCTGGTCTTGGCATCGTCGACAACGACGGTATTGTGAAAGGCGACAAAGATACCTATAAGCGTTTCTCTGGTCAGATAAATGTTGACTATAAGTTCTTCGATTGGTTAAGCGTAACGAGTAACACGTCTGTTGAGAAATGGAAGAGGAAGTCTCTGGGTGATGGTTACGGTTCTTTCCTGAATGCTGTCGTTTCTATAGACCCGCTGACACCTGCCTACATCTATGATGAGTCTGATTTCGGAATTAACGTGGCCAGTGCTTGGGGTGAAGGAAAGAATACCGGCCATGTGTTACTGCCTCCTAATTACACTGAGGAGAATCCTGTTTGGTACGGCACATCTAAATATGTAGAGGATGCTACAGCTAACCCATTGGCACAGCGCGACCGTCAGAACGGTTATAGCGAAGGCATTAATGTTCGTGGGTCTCTAGCTGCCAACCTGATGCCGTTCAGCTTCTTGACCATTACTTCTCGTCTTGGTTATCGTATCGCTCAGGGCAACAGCCACAACTATAGTGAGCCTTACTACCTGTCTTCAATGGCTCATGGTGATGGCTATTCCATCTCTGCAAACACCGATGCAAGTCTCTACTATCAGTGGGAGAACTTCGCCAACTTCAACAAACAGTTTGGCAAGCACAATGTAGGCGCCATGGTTGGTATGTCATTCACAAAGAACCATTGGGATAACACAAGAGCGTCATCTTCAGATACAGGTATGATATTGAGAGGAGATGCAGCTCCTAATTTCCGTTATATCGATTGCTTGAATGCAAATGGCATCTCGCATCTCTCAGCAGGAAATGCTCCTGGCGATGCTACAGAGCTCGCTTACTTCGGCCGTCTGTCTTATTCTTATGACGATCGCTATTATCTGCAGGCAAACTTCCGTGCCGATGCCTTCGACTCTTCGAAGTTGACAAAAGAGAATCGCTGGGGTTACTTCCCCTCATTCTCTGCTGGATGGACTATCAGTAACGAGAAGTTCTTCAAGAACAATATCAGCACTGATGCTGTGTCATTCCTGAAACTTCGTGGATCTTGGGGCCGCAATGGTAATGTGAATATTCTGAGTGGTTATAAGTACAATCCAACCATTAGTCTTGGAGGTTACTATGATTTCACAGACCAATATACAGCTGGTGGTGCTGCTACCGAAGGTGGAAAGCCGTCTATTCTGGCCAATCCAGACTTGACTTGGGAGACCTCTGAACAGATTGACCTTGGTCTCGATGCCCGCTTCCTGAGCAATCGTCTGTCGTTGGCAATCGATTGGTATCGCAAGATGACCAAGGATCTTCTCATTGAGATGGAACCTGTATATCCTGAAATCGGTTTCCAGAATTCAACAGTTAACTCCGGAGAGGTCTTGAATACCGGTTTTGAATTCGAACTTGGCTGGCGTGATCAGATTGGTGATTTCAAGTATGGTATAGTAACAAACTTCTCTACATTAAAGAATGAGGTGCAAAAAGTGAACGATGCACTTCCTCGTATAACAGCTGAAGGACCTTCTGGCTTTAACAATAAGCTTGGTCCTTGCTTTGAGTCAGGTCATCCCATTTGGTATTTCCGTGGTTTCGAATATGCCGGTGTAGATCCTGAGTCAGGTAAGGCTTTGTATTATGGTGCTGTTACAGACGAGGCCACTGGTGAGGTTACGCGTGGCATCGTTGAAGCTCCAAAAGATGATGACAAGACTGATCTCGGTTCTGCTATTCCTAAGTTTACCTATGGTATCACTGTGAATCTTGAATATAAAGGCTTCGATTTGACTGTATTTGGTACTGGTGCTGCTGGCAATAAGATTTATAATTTCATGGTATCAGCTGACCGTCCTCGTATCAATGGTATTGATGTGTATTGGAAGGATTCTTCTAAACAGGCAGAAGATGGCTCTTGGATTATTGGCAAGTATCCTGATATGAAGCAGGTCGCTACGGACTGGACATTCTTCAGCTCTAGTGCTTGTATCTTCAGCGGCTCTTATTTCAAGTTCAAGCAAATTCAGTTGGGTTACACGATTCCTCAGAGCATCACAAAGAAGTTCTTGGTCAGCAATCTCCGACTCTCTGTTTCTCTCGACGACTACTTCACCATCACCAGTTATCCTGGTGCCGATCCAGAGGCTGCATCAACAGGTTTGAATGATAATGCAGGTCATAGTCGTTTGCGTGGCTACGATAACGGTACATACCCGACGTCTAAGAAGATTGTCTTTGGTGTAAACGTTACTTTCTAACATTGAAAGATTGAAAAAAAGTAAAATGGAAATTATTATGAAAAAGATTATATTTTCAATGCTCGCACTTGTTGCTGGTGGCGTTGCATTAACCTCTTGTGAGGATAAGCTAGACATTCCGCAGAAGGCTGCGTTAACAACTGAGACTTATTATCAAACAGATAATGATGCTCAGGCAGCTTTGGCTTCTGCATACGAGGCTTTTCAGATTCAAACAATGGGCCGCACAACTCTTGGCCCTGGTATTTATACACCAGCAAGGGTTCTGGCTAACCACCCTGGCGATGATGTAAACTATGGTGGTCAGTGCTATGGTGACCATGAGTTTGGTGGATCTGTAGATGAGTTCCGTTTCCTTCATACTCCAGAGGCAATCTACACTCATTATAAGGGAATTTACCTCTCTCTCTTTAGTGACAACATCCTTCTCGAGAAATTTGCAGATGCTACTTCTGATTTCCAGAAACAGGCAGTCGCAGAGGCCCGTGTTCTCCGTGCTTACAATTTCTTCCTGCTTGCTTGTTATTGGGGAACACCGCCCTTCGTAGATCATACAATGTCTACGAGTGAGGTTCCGACCAATAGTGACCGTGATGAGCGTCCTGAAGCCCCAAAGTCTCAACAGGAGTACTTCAAATGGGTTGGTGATCAGTGTCTGATGGCAGTTGACGACCTCTCCGAGCGTGCTTCTACTGCCGACAAGGAAGGTGCTTATCGTATCACCAAGGGCTTTGCTTGGGCAATGGCTGGTAAGGCTTACATGTTCGCCGGTGATTTCGCCAAGGCAAAGGATTGCCTGAAGAAGGTGATCGACTCTGGCAAGTATGCTCTCGTTCCTGGTGATCAATTCATGGATCAGTTCCATATTCAGGGTGATGGTAGCCCTGAGAAGGTGTTCGAGGTGAACTTCCGTTACAACGCTGCTGCTGGCGAGTGGAGCTCAGGCGGTGGTGCTGGATGGAACAACCACAGTACGTGGATGGAGCCTCAGTGCTTCCAGATCCGCTCTGATAAGTTCAAGAGGCCACCACTTGGTAAGTATACAGATAATGTTGCTGGTTGGGGCTCTATTGGCCTTCCTAAGTGGTATGCTGATGAGTTTGTCGAGAACGATGGTCTTGACTCTAAGCGTTTGAAGGCTACGATGGTTAATATTGAGAACTTGATTTATGGTGAGACAGGTATTGATCTAATCGATAATTATTATGCAAAACTTAAAGGAATGTCTCATGCTGATAAGGTTAAGAATGATAAGATTGGTATCGAAGCGCAAGATGGCCATTATGGTCAGTCATTCTGGATACCCCTTAAACACATTGTACGAGTTGGTGATGCTGTAGAGGATGGAAGTTCATACAGCTCTGTACACCGTCTGAACAATATCATCATCATGCGTTATGCTGAGGTGCTCCTCAACTATGCTGAATGCTGCCTCCGTACGGGTGATGCTGGATCTGCCAAGACTTATATCAACATGATTCAGGAGCGTGCTGGATCTAAGACTGTTAGTGCTGATGTTGATTTGGTGACTCTTAAAAAAGAAAAGTCTTATGAGATGTGGTTTGAAGGTTGCCGCTATCAGGATCTCCTTCGCTGGAGCTTGCTTGATAACGACACTTACACTCAGGAGTGTATGGATCATCTTAAGAAACAGGGTACCCATATTCCTCATCTCTATGACAAGTTGTTCCGTGCACCGACTTCTGCTGATGTTGATGTGATTTGGCAGAATGGAAGTGAGTCTAATAGTCGCTTCTGGATTGGTCACACCCATGAGGCTCAGGATGCTGGCTTTACAGTTGGTTGGCAGGAGAAGCACCGTCTGTTCCCATATCCGACAACCGTTTTGGAGAACAATCCTGAACTCCATCAGAATCCTGGTTGGGAATGATTTGGTATTATTACCAGACTATTGTTAGTATTTTAGATATACATTGTTTGGGATTTCACGGGTGCCGCGTTGTGATGACGCGGCACCTTTTTAATTATATATCAGCAACAATATTATACCTTATCGGGTATAATTATAGTTAAATCAATTAATTTTGTACCCGTTAGGGTATATTATTAAGAAATAATGTGTATCTTTGTACCCGTTAAGGTATAATAGTGATGACTTTATCGGAGTATATTAAGCAAAAACGGAAGAAAAACGGCCTTTCTCAGGTTGAGTTGGCAGAACGGGCTGGAGTGGGGCTTAGGTTCGTGAGAGATCTCGAACGAGGGAAGCAGACCTTGAGGATGGACAAAGTCAACGATGTGCTTGCCCTGTTTGGAGATTGTCTCGGACCTGTAAAAACTGAGTTGGTATGAAGCAGGCGGGTATTTATGTCAATGACATCTTTTGTGGCACTCTTACAGAAGACGAGGAGGGCTTCCACTTTATCTATGATAAGACGTATCTTGGTCATCAAAATGCAGTTCCTGTAAGTCCGACGATGCCCCTGACTGATGAGCAGTATGATAAGGAGATGATGTTTCCAGTCTTCGACGGTCTCATTCCTGAGGGCTGGCTGCTGGATATAGCAGCCTCGTCTTGGAAAATAGATCCACGAGACAGAATGTCGCTCTTGATGGCATGCTGCAAAGACTGCATCGGCAATATTAGCGTTAAACCATTGGACTATGAGTAAGTGTTTGTATTGTTATCAGGAACTGGAAGAAGGCCAAGAGGACTTTCACCCCGCTTGCGCCCGAAAGATGTTTGGCAGCGAAACGGCACCTATTCTTCCTTATACGAGGGGCAATATGTCTGAACTCGCCCGCCAAGTAATCCGAACCAGTGCGTCTGTAACTGGTGTTCAGGCCAAGATGTCGCTTGATGTGAACCGTGGCGGAAAGAATGAGCCAGCCAAATTCACCATTGTGGGCCTCTGGGGCAAGTATATCTTCAAACCGCAAAGCAGTAAGTATCCTTGTCTGCCAGAATTGGAAGACTTGACGATGAAGATGGCAGAGGCTGCTCGTATCCGAACAGCCCGTCATTCGCTCATCCGACTTGCTGATGGTGAGCTGGGCTATCTGACTCTCAGGATGGATCGAGGTCCGAAAGGTGAAAAGATCTCCATGTTGGATATGTGTCAACTAACCAATCGCCTTACAGAGCACAAATACTATGGCACCTATCAGCAACTGGCAGAAACGATAAAGAAGTACTCGTCGGCTCCCATGCTGGATGTTCAGCGTTTTTGGGAGGTTGTCTTGTTCTCATGGATAACAGGTAACTCTGACATGCATTGCAAGAACTTTTCCCTTGTTGATTCCGGGAATGGGGAGTACCTCCTGGCTCCCGCCTATGACTTGCTGGCTGTACTGCTTGCCGACCCAGAGGATACAGAGGAGATGGCTATGAGTTTTACAGTAGGAGACGCTAAAAACGGCTTCGACCGCAATACCTTCATGACGGCCTTTACCCAAAGCGGTATCCCCTTTGCTGTAGCTGACAAAATGATAGAACGGCTGAAGAGCTATTACCCTGCCTGGAAAGAACTCATCTCTCAATCTTTCCTTCCAGAAAAGATGAAAGGCGATTATTGCCTTTTACTTGGCAAGCGCATTTCCCGTCTCTGATATCTTAGTTTCATTAGCACTCATCTCATGTTCATGTTTTTAGGACTTTAGTTAGGCTAAACTCTCCGTTATGATAGTGTTGAGTCTGAGAAAGGTTAGGGCTTTCTCCGAAATTCTCGAGAGAATTTTGGACTTTACCCTAACTAAAGTCCGACTTTACCCTATCTAAACTCCGACTTTACTGCCTTCAAACTGCTTGCAACCTGAACTTAGGTGTCAGTTCTGGTGCGCGTTGGGTGCAAGATCTATTTTATATAACTATCAGATAATCAGCATTAGGTGTCGGTAGTGTAAGAAGTGTAAGTTCTGATAATGTTCTTATACTAGTCTTGCTGTTACTACTATAGGAATATGGTCATGAATACAGGCAAGAGTGTTGTTGCCTCGTCTTTCCTAAGATCTTTGGTATAGATGAGGTAACGGTTGCTGATTCGATCTGAGAATTTTATGCAGAAAGCATCAAGCGAGGCATGAGTCTTATAGCCGGAAGATTTCACCTCAATAGGCCATATCTTACTGCCCCGTGATAGCAGGAAGTCAACCTCATAGTTGTGGTTACTGTTTTCCATTGGCCAAGTATGGTAGAAAAGCTTGTTCCCTGTCGCTGTAAGCATCTGGGCTACGATGTTCTCATAGACATAGCCGAGATTGGCAGAAAGCTTGTCTGAAAGTAGTTTCTGATAGATGATGTTCTCCGTGACATCCTTGTCCCAGAATGCAAGCGTAATAAACAATCCCGTATCGCCAACGAACATCTTGTATTGGTCTTTATCACTGTTGAGCGAAAAACCGACATTGGGGTCGTTAGAATGATAGGAGAAGTTGACCACCATACTGTCCTTCATGGCTTTCAGTACCTCCGAGAGATTCTTGCGCTCACTATCTGAAAGAACACTGCTCACCTGATAGCGTGATGCATTCTTACTAAGTTCCGAGGGAATGGCCTGGAATAGTTGAGAAGCACGTCCCGATGGGTCGATTTTAAGAAAGTCATCGAAGTAGAGATCTATAATCTCGCGTTTTACCGTATCAACCTTACTGAGATTGTTGGTATCAAGGTATTCGTTTACTGCCTGTGGCATCCCACCCACAAGCATGTACAGACGGAAATCACGCATGGATTTACGAAAAGCCTGTCCAAGAGACATCTGCTTATCAAAGAACTGACGGAGAAGCGGAACTGTCGCCTTGTCACCCAAAGCCCAACGAAATTCCTCATAGTCCATCGGGAACATGTCTATGCGTGTTTCCTCGCTGGGAATAATGATACCCTCGGTATTTTTGCGGATGGAGATAAGTGACCCCGTCTCTATATAGTCATAGCGGTGGTCTTTCACAAGCTGCTTGATTGCCTGCCTTGCAAGAGGGCATTTCTGAACTTCGTCGAAGATGATGACAGAATGGCGTTCTTGGAGAATGACATTGTAGATAGCCTGCAGACGCAAGAAAATATAGTCGAGATCCATCAGGTCGTTGAAAAGCGATTTAACCTCTTCCGATGCTCTTGAAAAATCTATAAGCATGTATGTTTCGTACTCCTGACGTGCAAACTCTTCAACAATGGTGGACTTGCCTACCCGTCGGGCACCTTTGACCAGAAGTGCAGTTTTGCCGTCACGTTCCTGCTTCCATTGAAGCATCCGTTCGTATATCTTCCGTTTGAAAATCCTTATATCTGACATATTATATCTATGTTTTGGGTGCAAAATTAAGAATATTTTCCAGAATCCCCAAATTTTATTAGGGCAAATATTCCAAAATCCCCAATTTTAAATATCTATATTGTTCCAAAATCCCCATTTTTATCTATGTAGTTGTACTGCACCCTTTCAGTAAGAACAGAACAGCGGTTTCTTTTGCTTCGGATATTCTTCCAGAGTTACGAAAAAAGCCTGTTTGCGCCAAATAATAACGCTATAATATGGCGCAATCTTGCAAAAAAGTTGAGATTGCGCCATGTTATAGTTCGTTTTAATGCTTCATCGAGTATCGTCCTCCCAGCATCAGCTCTCTCCAGGCCCGGATATTCGTTTCCTCGCTACGGTAAGGCTGAATAACCTCCATACAGTCGGAGATGAGCTGGCGAGCCTCTTTTGTGACTTTCATGAGAGAGTCATAATCTGCCACCAGATAGGGCTCTTTCAGCATCAAGCCTGCCTGCGTCAGTTTCTGGATGGCTTCAGACTCTTTTTTCTTGTTATCCCCTGAATCAATAAGCAATTTAACGACAGGTGAGATCTTGAAATACTCATATTCTTCTAATACGGCAAGGACTTTCCGGCATCCTTGCGTATGAAGATGTTGTTCCCATAGTCTGCCAAATGCACCATTAAAGTTGGCACTATCCTCATTCTTCGCTTTCTCGGCAATAGCCTCTATCGAGTCGGCTCTCTCTCTCAAGGCGAGCGCATAGCTCTCAATCAAAGGATATGCCACTCCAATTGTTTCGTCGAATCGCTGCGCCAGTTCTTTGCTGATCTGGTCGTTGACTCCACGTTTTGTCTTATGCTCTATAAATGCCCATGTTGAGAGGGCGACGGCGCATGCTAACAGCGCTATGATAGTGAAGTGCTTCTTTGTGATAGTCATAATATAAATAGGTGTATTTGGATGACTGGGATGATATTAAAAAAGTAGGAGGAATTGATCCTCCTACTTAATTTTGATATGTAGTACTAAGTACAATTACTTCTGGATGTACTTCTTACCGTTCTTGATAACGAAGCCCTTGTAAGAAGCGCTTACCTTCTGACCAGCGAGGTTGTAGATAACGTTGTCAGCCTTCTTAGCTGTCTTCACGTTCTGGATAGCGGTTGCACCCTCATGAATAACCTGTACCTTCTTAACAATGGTGGTACCAACAATACGACCAGGCTGGAACAGCACGTGGCAGCCCTCAGCGTCATCTGCCCAATCGGGGAATTCAACCTCAATCTCCTGGAAGTCATCACTTGCAGTTACAGGAACAACGTACTGCTTATTGACACCCCAGCTACCCATGTTGATCTGGAGGAAACCGTCAGCAGGAATCTTGGCTGTAACAACAACCTTGTAAGTCTCGTCAATTGCAAGGTTGAAGTCCTGAAGAACTGACATCTGAGGCATCCATTCCTTACCCTCGCCCATATCGGTAGAATGAGTGATGGCAATACCGTCTGCTACCATTTCGTAAGTAGCATCAGATTCACCCTCCTGGAAGAAGCCCAGATCATATTCTGCAACACCTGTCCAGTCTCTTTCAGCAATAACCTCTTCACCAGCAGGCTCGGGGGCTTCACCACTCATGTTATAAACCTGTACCTTCTTAATGATGGTGGTACCAACAATACGACCTGGCTGGAACAGCACGTGGCAGCCCTCGGCGTCATCTGCCCAATCGGGGAATTCAACCTCAATCTCTTGGAAGTCATCACCTGCAGTTACAGGAACAACGTACTGCTTATTGACACCCCAGCTACCCATGTTGATCTGGAGGAAACCGTCAGCAGGAATCTTGGCTGTAACAACAACCTTGTAAGTCTCGTCAATTGCAAGGTTGAAGTCCTGAAGAACAGACATCTGAGGCATCCATTCTTTACCCTCACCCATATCGGTAGAATGGGTAATGGCAATACCATCTGCTACCATTTCATAAGTAGCATCAGATTCGCCCTCCTGGAAGAAGCCCAGATCATACTCTGTTGCGCCTGTCCAGTCTCTCTCAGCAACCAAAGTCTGAGCATTTGCACCAACGGCCATCAAAGCCATTGCAACTAAAGTAAATAACTTTTTCATAAGCAAATTTTAATTTGTTAGTTAATGAATAATGTTAATTATAAGATGTATAAATCTCTTTCTTTTTTTAGAAATACGTTGCAAAGATAAGGTATTATTCTGATATGACTTTCCTTTTTTGGTTAAAAAATGTTTCTTGCCGTTAATTTTTTCCTTTTGGTTACATTTGATGCGTATAAATGAAACAAATGATAAAGTAAATAAAATGAATTTGAGGCGTAATCACAAGTTTTTGTGCTTTCGTGCAGTAATTTCATGGAAAATATCTAACTTTGCACAAAATTTAAAAACATCCGATGAAAAGAGTCATACCATTCTTACCGTGGATTGGAGCCTTGCTGCTCATCGCTGTCGCATTGCTCTGTTACGAGTCTGATCTTCTTTGGAAGGTTCAGCAGTACAATTTATTCCTCGACACTCCGCTCTTCTTCCGTGAGCAGATGCTGGTGTCAGGAGGTTTCCTGTCTTATGTCAGTTGTTATTTCACGCAGTTCTTCTACCATCCTTGGCTGGGAGTGCTGATGCTCTGTGGCTGGTGGCTGCTGCTGATGTGGCTCACTAAGCGCACGTTCCGCATGGCTGACAACTGGGCTGTGCTGGCGTTGATACCTGTGGCCCTCCTGTTGATTGCCAATATGAGCATGGGCTACTGGCACTACTTCATGAAACTGCGAGGCTATTTCTTCGTGCCAACCATCGGTACCACGGTGGCTGTTGCCATGCTGTGGGCTTTCCGTGTACTGCCTGCCAAACTCCGTTTTGTCTGGGTTGTCTTGGCGGCAGCTGTTGGCTATCCGTTGTTTGGCATCTACGTGCTGGCTGCTGTCTTATTGATGGGCATCTGGGGTTGGCGCCTTCATGGTAATCGCTCTCAGAATGCCATTCTTACTGTTGTCGCGCTGCTCAGCATCATCGCAGTTCCTTTGTTCTGTTACCGTTACGTGTATTATCAAACCCATATTGACGATATTTGGACGATGGCCCTGCCCGCTTTTGTGTTTACGGAGTCATATCCGCTCTTCTATATACCTTATTGTATATTAGGCGGATTTTTCCTACTGTTGGCCCTTTTCTATCAGACATCTCCTCTCGCAAAACTAAAACACTAGTGTCCACTTAAATCCGTTAACAATTCTCTGAAACATCAATAAATAGTAGGCCTTTGAGCATTTTGAGTTACGTGTACATTTATTTTGCTACCTTTGCGGGCAGATATCAAAATGTAAGTATACGGTTTACAA
>JAFTFO010000019.1 GCA_017449495.1 Prevotella sp.
ATTAGAGACCAAAAGTTCTCCTTCATCCTGTATTTCAGATGTAGTCATCTGCTTTCATCCATCTTCCAGCTTTCCTCAAAACCTCTGATTTGCAACGATTTTTCCGCTTTTCTCCTTTTTTGTTATCCAACCACCGATTTTGTTAGGGTAAAGTCCCAGTTTAGTCTATCTAAAGTCGGAGTTTAGTATAATGGGTCGCAATGGCGGAAAATTGGCGAAATATCGTGTAAAGTTAATTGGCACTTTCTGTGATTTCCGTGATTTCTGTGGGACCTTAAAAATGCGGCGATGCGGCGAAGCGGCGAAGCGGCGTTTGGTTTCTTAGAGTTATTAAAAAATAGTAAATAGGTATATTTTCATATGTTTCTATTTTTAATGTCTCTATGGAATTGGATTGCCGCTTCGCCGCATTGCCGCATTAGAATATTTCCGGATGGTGCATCTGCTCAATCTCAGCCTGAGTATGCTCCCAAACGTAATAACCAGTTTGCTTTTTGTGCCCCTTGCGCTCCTTCTCGAAGCCGAGCTTGGTCATGATGGCGCCGAGGCCGACGTACCCGTTGGCGACGATTAAGCCAGAATACCTCATACAGGGGAGGCCGCTGCACAAAAAAAGAATCCCCGATGTCGTGATAGCTTCGGGGATATTGTTGAAAATGATAGACGATGATCACTAATCCAGACCGAAGAGCACTTTCAGGCCACCGTCGACACCCGAGAAGCCCATGAAGGCCAGTGAGAGCAGACCGGCGGAGAGCATCACGATGGCCATGCCCTGCATCCCCTTCGGAATCTTCACCAGTTCCAACTGCTCACGCATACCGGCAAAGACAGTCAGCGCCAGTCCGAAGCCGATGGCCGTAGAGAAGGCGTAGACCACGGACTGCAAGAGGTTGTAGTCCTTCTGGATAACAAGGATGGCCACACCAAGCACGGCACAGTTGGTCGTAATCAGGGGCAGGAAGATGCCGAGGGCCTGATAGAGGGCGGGCGATACCTTCTTCAGCACGATCTCCACCATCTGCACCAGTGAGGCGATGACGAGGATGAAGGCGATGGTCTGCAGATACTGTAGGCCGAAGGCATCGAGCACATATTTCTGAACGCACCAGGTGACGATGGTAGCCAACGTCAGCACGAAGGCGACGGCAGCCGACATACCTAACGAAGTGTCAATCTTCTTTGATACGCCAAGGAACGGACAGATGCCGAGGAACTGTGACAACACGATGTTGTTCACGAAGATGGCGCTAATGAAAATCAGTATATATTCCATAATGCTTATGCTTTCTTAAGTTTGTTGACAATCGCAATCAGGAAGCCGAGGGTGATGAAAGCACCCGGGGGCAGCACGAAGAGCAGGATATTGTAGGTCTCGGGCAGCAGTGTCAGGCCGAACACGGAGCCTGAGCCGAGCAACTCACGGCAGATGCCGAGGAGCGTCAGACCCAGCGTGAAGCCGAGACCGATACCGATACCATCGAAGAGAGAGTCGACGGGTGAGTTCTTGGCAGCAAAGGCCTCTGCACGTCCGAGGATGATACAGTTCACCACAATCAGCGGGATAAACAGTCCGAGAGCCGCGTCGATGTCAGGCAGGAAAGCCTTGATGACCATCTGAAGGATGGTGACGAAGGCGGCGATAACCACGATGAAGACAGGGATACGCACCTTGTCGGGCGTCACTGACTTCAGACACGAGATCACGAAGTTGGTGCAGATGAGCACGGCCATTGTGGCCAGTCCCATCGACATACCGTTGATAGCAGAAGTGGTCGTGGCCAGCGTGGGACACATACCGAGCATCAGGACGAACGTCGGGTTCTCCTTGACGATGCCATTCTTGATAATCTGTAGTGCATTCATACCTTAATCCTCCTTTTCTTTTGTGGTTGCACCAGTCTGAGCATCGACGGGTGTGGCCTTGTAAGCATTATACGCATTGTTCACGGCGAGCAGGAAAGCGCGGCTGGTGATGGTAGAGGCCGTGATGGCATCCACTTGTCCACCGTCCTTCGAAACGGTCAGCGGCTCCTTCGGGTCCTTGCCGATGATGTCACCCTTCTCACCCTTCTGGAACCACTTGTCGGCCTTGGCGCCGAGTCCCGGGGTCTCAGCGTGCTCCAGCAGCGTGTAGCCGAGTATCTTGCCCACAGGGTCGAAGCCCACAAGCACCTTCAGGTCACCGCCGAAGCCACCTGTAGTAGACTCTACGGCAGCGCCAAGGTCCTTGCCCTGAGCGTCCTGCGCCTGATAGATGATATAGGTAAACTCCTTGCCTTTGATATCCTGCTTGACAGTGTCGGTCTTGGCGACGTTGAGGTCGCTGACACACATCACGCTCTTGATACCGTCGGCCAGGGCCTTCGCCTTCTGGTCGTTGATAGGACCTTCGGTCAGGTGGTTCACATAAGCGAGGATACCACCCATAATGACTGCCACTCCTGTGAGCACCAGCACCATATTCGTCAATGTAGATTCGAGTTTCTTCATAACTTCTTAACTTCTTTAACTACTTAACTACTTGCTCGTCGGCACTTCACCGAAGCGCTTGGGTTTCACATAATTATTAATAAGAGGTGTAAAGGCGTTCATAATCAGGATGGCGAACGACATACCCTCGGGATAGGCACCCCAGTTACGGATGACGACGGTCAGGAAGCCGATGGCGACACCGTAGATAAGTTGCCCCTTCGGCGTCATCGGGCTCGTCACATAGTCTGTCGCCATAAAGATGGCACCGAGCATCAGACCTCCGGAGAAGATGACGCTAATAGGATCTGCATAGATGGGGTTAGCCAGATGGAGCAGTCCTGCGAAGACGAACACCGTGCAGATGATCGACACGGGGATATGCCACGTGATGATCTTCTTCCACAGCATATAGCAGAGGCCAAGGATCAGGGCTACGGCACAGATCTCACCCATCGCACCGGCTCCGTCTGGATGGTTACCGATGAAGAGACTCAGCGAGTCGGGCAGTTGGTCGAGCACTGAGGCATCGCCGCTCTTGATGGCCTGCTTCATAATAGAAAGCGGTGTGGCACCCGTCTCAGCATCGAGGTAACTGCCGAGTTGTCCCACCTTCGGCCAGATGGTCATCTGTGCAGGGAAGGCCACGAGCAGGGCGGCACGACCTACGAGCGCAGGATTGAAGAGGTTATTGCCCAGACCTCCAAACGGCATCTTCGCAAAGCCGATGGCGAAAAGTGCACCGAGGATGATAATCCAGATGGGGAGGTTCGACGGCAGGTTGAAAGCCAGAAGCAGTCCCGTCAGGATGGCCGAGCCGTCGCAGATGGTGTTGCGCTCCTGCTTCATAATATATTTGCTGATAGCCCACTCAAAGCAGACGCAGGCTGCCACACTCGTGGCCGTGACAATCACGGAGCCAAGGCCGAAGAAGTAGAACGACACGAGCAGCGCAGGCATCAGGGCGATGATCACCCCGTACATATTGCGCTCTACGGTATCGGTTCCGTGGGCGTGTGGCGATAATGATACAATTAATTTTCCCATTGTATTATTTCATTTTTTCATTCTTTCATTCTTTCATTTCTTGGCTGCACGGCTGCGGATGATTCCCATAACTGTGCTCTTGCCCTGACGGATGTTATCGAGCAGTGGACGGTGGGCGGGACAGGTGAACTGGCACGAACCGCACTCGATACAACTGACGATATCCTCACGCTCGGCACGCTCCCAGTTCTTCACCTCAGAGATCTTAGCGAGCAAATAAGGCTCAAGTCCCATCGGACAGGCACCCACACACTTGGCACAGCGGATACAGGGCTGCGGCTCCTTGCGGCGGGCCTCGTCGTCGGAGATGATGGTCACGGAGTTGGTTCCCTTGCAGACAGGCACCTCAGTCGAGGTGAGTGCCTTACCCATCATCGGGCCACCTGCCAGCAACTTGTTGTCGCCCTCAGGCATACCACCACAGGCATCGATCAGGTCTTGCATCGGGGTGCCCATACGGACGAGGAAGTTACCAGGATTAGCCAGACGCTTGCCCGTCACGGTGGTATAGCGTTCAAAGAGAGGCTTGCGCTTCATAACTGCCTCATACACAGCGAATGCAGTACCTACGTTTTGAACAATTGCTCCAACATTGACAGGGATAGCAGGAGGGGCAGGCACCTGACGGCGGATGACGGCATCGACGAGTTGCTTCTCACCACCCTGCGGATAGCGCTGCTTCAGAGGCACGACCTCAACCGTGTACTTGCCATTGCCGAACTTCTCAGCACACTTCTGCGTGAGCAGTTCGATGGCCGCGGGCTTGTTGGTCTCAATGCCGATATAACCCGTAGTCACCTTGGCAGCAATCATCAGCAGTTCAAGTCCTACGAGGATCTCATCAGCCTTCTCCATCATCAGACGGAAGTCGGCCGTGATATACGGCTCACACTCCACGGCGTTGATAATCACACACTCAGCCTTGGCTGTCGGGGGAGGCGTCAGTTTAATGAAAGTGGGGAATCCGGCACCACCCATACCAGTGACACCAGCGACCTTCACACGCTCAATGATCTCCTCGGGCGTCAGTTCCGGATGAGCCTCCACTGTCTCGAGTTTGTCGCTGCGGTCGATGAACTCTTCCCACTCGTCGCCTTCCACATTAATAATAATAACGGGCTTACGATAGCCAGTAGCGTCGATGGCCGTGTCGATCTTCAAAACCTTACCACTCACCGACGAATAGATCGGCGCAGAGACGAAGCCGCCAGCCTCGGCAATGAGCGTACCGACCTTCACCGTATCGCCCTTCTGGACGACAGGCTTGGCGGGAGCACCGATATGCTGACTCAAGGGGAAGATGGCCTGCTTCGGCAGGGCTGCCACCTTTGTCACGGCATCGTTCGTCAGTTTGTTCTCTTCGGGGTGAACGCCACCTATTCTAAATGTTCTGATATTCATGCTTTAGCCTCCTCTTTCTTTTCTGGTTCAACATTAGCCTTCGGAGCCTCAACGGGTTTCTCAGCAGCAGGAGCGGCCTTCGGAGCAACAGGCTCCTTGGGTTTGGGAGCGGGTGCAGGATTGGGGAAGTTGACGTCGAGGATGGCGTGCTTCGGACAAACCGTCACACACTTACGACACAGACGACACTTCTCGTGATCAATGTAGGCGAGGTTGTTCTCAACGGTGATAGCACCGAAGTTACACTCCTTCTCGCACTTGCCGCAGCCGATACAACTGACCTGACAGGCCTTCATCGCCACAGGGCCCTTGTCCTTGTTGACGCAGGAGACAAACACTCTCCTACCCTTCGGACCCTTCTTGCGGAGTTCGATGATGTTACGCGGACAAGCCTTCACACAGGCACCACAGGCGACGCACTTCTCCTCGTCGACCTCGGCAATGCCCGTCTCTGGGTTGATGTGGATGGCATCGAACTGACAAGCCTCCACACAGTCGCCACAGCCTAAGCAGCCGAAACCGCAGGCCGTCTCACCAGCACCACAGGCGTGCATCGCAGAACAGGTACGAAGACCAGCATACTCCGCAATCTTTGGACGATGCTCGCACGTACCGTTACATCTTACTACTGCCACCTTCGGCTCACCATTGGCAATCGCCATACCGAGCAGGTCGGCCACCTGGCCCATCACGTCGGCACCGCCCACAGGACAGTTCAGTCCTTCGATGGAACCAGCGTCAGCCCCCTTTACGAGTGCATCTGCCATACCTCCACACCCGGCAAATCCGCAACCGCCACAGTTAGCACCTGGCAGCACTTCATTCACCTGAGCAATGCGGGGGTCTTCATAGACAGCAAATTTCTTGGAGGCGGCAAACAGCACGACAGCTGCTATCAGACCGATGGCTCCAAGTACAATCACTGCAATCAAGATGAAATTCATAAATACTTTGTTTTTTTATTTGTTTTAGTTTGTTTTGCCTATTCTATATGAAACGAAAGTCGTTCCCTGATTCTGTCGCGACAGAGAAAGAGAACAGCATAATAAGGCACCAAGGCCAGCAGGGCGGAAAGGGCTGCAAGGCCCTCATTGTGCGTGATGTATATGACCAGAAAGAGCACTCCTACCAGAACAAGGAACGGGACGCCGAAACCCAGCAGCAATGCATGGTTGGCCACATCGCGGGAAGCCCAGACCGTCACTTCATCACCAACCCTTAAGGCAGAGGTGTCAGAGACATCCAAGACGTCGATGATCTTCTCCTTAGACTCAGCCGCATTACAATGTCCGGCCACCTTACAGGCCGCACAGGCTGACGTCTGGAGAATACGCACCTTGACACAGTTGTCAATGATGGAATCGATGATACCCGAATGACTTATTTTATTATGCACCTTGCAAAGGTACAAAAAATATAGGTATCAGCGGTTATTTATTAAATATTTTTTCAAAAAAGAGCCGTAAACGTTTACAAGCCATGCTCTATTCCTCACGGCTTGTTCGAAGTATAAACTTCCGAGAGGCGTCAATCTCGTAGACCTCCTCCAGACGCGCCTGATACCCCTCTTTAGAGTAGTCCATCAGACGGATCATATAGTCGCTGGTGATGGAGAAATACTGTAGAAACTCCTCCTGATTGATCTCCGTGTATTCTTCCGGTTCTCGTTCGTCGACGGAGAACAGGCAGAGCTTGTCTACGGGGAAATAGTCATCGTCAAGCGAGTACAACCACAATGAATACTGACCGTCGGTCTCGTCGGCAGCAATGATGATCAGTTTGGCACCGATAGTCTCGGGTAGTGCAATGGCCTTTGGATGGCGACACTCCACAAGATTCATGTAGGCCACAATATCATCGGTAACAGGCTTATAAGAAGGCAACAACCGGATATAGTCTTCGTTGTAGCTCAGTGGCAGCGGCTGGATCTCCAGACTGTCATAAAACAGTTTCATCAGATTATCAGACGACTCGAGGTTGACACCCTGAAGTGCTAATTTCTCCTTCGCCTCCAGTGCCTTCACACTATCGAGCTTATGCTGTAGTTCCTCGGGCGACATTCTCCTGCCCCCACAGGCTGTCATCAGCAGGACAGCCATCATCAGTCCAACCATCTGTCTCATCGCTTCAACTTTTTAAAGTGACAACTTCTTCTTCACAGCCTTGCTCTCGTTTTGCAGACGGTCGAGGGCCGTGACGGCATAGACCCATTTCTGGGAACCATTCACGTAAGGCAGCTTGATGAACGACTGCTGTGTAATGGCGAAGATGTTTGCGGGATTGTTGAAATCCTGACGTTCACCCTTACGGAAACGATAGACTACATACTTGACAGCTTTATCATTCCAGTTCTCTCCCCTCGGAGCAGTCCAGAAGAGTATATAGCCGTCTTCCGTCCAGATGGGTTTTAGTTTGCTGACCTTCTTAGGCGCCTTGCTGTCGATGAAGGGCATAGCAGGCTGAAGGGCAGGATATTTCCAATAAGCATTGCGCAGGTTATGGCCGTAGTTGCCGATATTGTCGACAGCTGCCTTTGCATACCACAATACCGTTCCCTGCACATTAGGCATCTGACGGTGGAGCGCCATCTTCGCTGCCTGCTGGTGTACCTTCGGATTACTCTTGTCCGGAGCCTTAGCCGTACGTTCCACGTCCTCACCGATGATGAGCGGACGAGCCGATGCGTACTGGTTCCACCACTTGATGAGGGTGTCATAATCAGCAGCACGATTACCAATCTCCCAGTATATCTGCGGCACGCAGTAGTCGAGCCAGCCATTATTCACCCACATCAGCACGTCGGCATAGAGATCGTCGTAATTCTGTGTACCATTGGTATTACTGCCAACATAGGAGTTGTTTCTGTTGCGGTAGATGCCGAAGGGCGAGATACCGACCTTCACCCAGGGTTTGGTCTCGTGAACGGTCTTATAAACCTGTTCGATAAAGAGATTCACATTATACCGTCTCCAGTCCCCTTGGTCTTTGATACCATTGGAATGGTCTATAAACAACTCATCATCTGGGATGGACTCACCTTTGACGGGATAAGGATAGAAATAGTCATCCATGTGGAGACCATCGACATCATAGCGGCTGACGATATCTTTGACCACGCTGCATATATAGTCGCGGTTCTCTGCGATACCGGGATTCAAGAGGAAGAGCTCGTCGTAGGCGAAGCAGTTCATAGGCTTGCGTACGGCAATATGGTTTGCTGCCAACTGAGTCGTCCCCTTGGTCTTGGCACGATAAGGATTGATCCATGCGTGCAGTTCCATCCCACGCTTGTGACACTCATCGATCATCCACTGCAACGGATCCCAATACGGATTGGGTGCCACCCCTTGCTTACCTGTCAGAAACCGGCTCCAGGGCTCGATCTTACTCTCATAAAGGGCATCGCACTCTGGACGTACCTGGAAGATGATGAGGTTCACGCCGTCTTTCTGCAATTCGTCAAGCTGATAGGTCAGCGTTTGTTGCATCCGCTGCTTGCCCATGCCCTGGAACTGTCCGTTGACACACTGTATCCAAGCACCACGCATCTCTCGTTTAGGTTGAGCCACAGATGTCATAATCGAGAAATGATAAGCGATGAATACTGAAAGGATATATACAATCTTCTTCATATTGATGATATTTCTTTTGATATTAAAATAGATTCAGTTTATGTTTCCTGGCTTCTTCTATCGACAGAATTTCATCTTGCGCCTGTTGATAGTCGTCACGTAACTTCCGGTATTTCTCTGTCAGCTCATGTTCCATTTGCTGACCGTCATTCAACAGTCTTGCTGCCACAAGGGCATTCTGAGACGCATCCTTCAACCATACCACTGGTCCAGCATAGACGGGTGCAATCTTCAATGCCACATGAAGTTCGCTGGTGGTAGCACCTCCTATCATGATGGGGATATCCATTCCTGCCCGTTGCAACTCCTGGGCCACGTTGACCATCTCTTCCAGACTGGGTGTAATTAGTCCACTGAGACCGATGATATCAACCTGTTCCTCCTTTGCCTTGCGAACAATCTGCTCTGCCGGCACCATCACACCCATGTCAATAATCTCATAGTTGTTGCACGACATCACCACACCTACAATATTCTTCCCGATGTCGTGTACGTCGCCTTTTACCGTTGCCAGCAATACCTTCCCGGAACTTTTACCACCCACAGACTTGTCTGCTTCAATGTATGGTTGCAGTATACTCACGGCCTGTTTCATCGTCCGTGCGGTTTTCACGACCTGTGGCAGGAACATTTTTCCTTCACCGAAGAGTTTTCCAACCGTGTTCATGCCCGCCATCAACGGACCTTCTATGATGCTGACAGCCCTGGGATATTTCCCAAGTGCCTCCTTCAAATCCACCTCGAGATGGTCGCTGATACCTTTAACGAGAGCCTGGGAGAGACGTTCCTCCACCGAGAGACTCATGTCCCTACTCCCTGGATGGTCTGCCGCAGAAGAATTTTCACTCCTTACTCCTCCCTCCTCACTCCTCGAGATCTGATCAGCCAACTGCGTCAGACGTTCTGATGCATCTTTCCGTCTGTTTAGAATAACATCCTCAATCGTGTCGAGCTGGTCTTGGGGGATATCATTATAGGTAACTTTTGATACTGGATTCACGATGCCGAAGTCCATGCCTTTTCCGATGGCATGATAGAGAAAGACTGCATGCATGGCCTCGCGGATGTAGTTGTTGCCTCGGAAGGAGAACGAGAGGTTGCTGATGCCGCCACTGATATGGGCACCGGGCAGGTTCTCATGTATCCATTCCGTCGCCCTGATGAAGTCTGCTGCATAGGCATCATGTTCCTCCATGCCTGTGGCCACAGCCAACACATTCGGATCAAAGATAATATCCTGAGGTAACATGCCAACGTTTTCTGTCAGAAGCTTGTAGGCCCGCTGGGCAATCTCAATCCGCCGTTCGTATGTCGTAGCCTGTCCTTGTTCGTCGAAACACATCACTACGACAGCTGCACCCAGTCGTTTCACATCCTTTGCATGAGAGATGAAACGTTCTTCTCCTTCTTTAAGGGAGATGGAGTTGACAATGGCCTTACCCTGAACACACTTCAGCCCTGCCATAATGACCTCCCAGTCGGAAGAGTCAATCATCACAGGCACTTTGGCGATATCGGGCTCTGCTGAGATATGGTTAAGAAAGTTCACCATCTCAGCCTTTGCATCCAGCAAACCGTCGTCCATATTGATATCAATGACAAGAGCACCGTCGGCCACTTGTTTACGGGCGATTGAAAGAGCCTCGTCGTATTTCTTCTCCTTGATAAGGCGAAGGAACTTCCGTGAGCCTGCTATATTACAACGTTCACCAACATTGACGAAATGTATATCCGGGCTCACCTCCAGTAACTCGAGTCCAGAAAGCCACATGTTATCGCAGCGTTTTACGGGCTGATGGGGCTTCTTCCCAGAGACAAGCGGCACATATTTGGCAATGAATGTCTCATCCGTACCGCAACAGCCACCGATGATGTTCACTAATCCTTCGTCGATAATCTCACCAATCTTAGGAGCCATCGTCTCTGCCGTCTCGTCATAGAGTCCCATGGAATTAGGTAATCCGGCATTGGGATAGCAGGTAATATAATAAGGAGCCTTGCGGGCAAGTTCACGAAGATAGGGTTTCATCTGGTCGGCACCAAATGAACAATTCAGGCCGACAGAGAAGATGGGATAGGAGCTGACGCTGGCCAGAAAGGCGTCGAGGGTCTGACCACTGAGGGTACGGCCCGCCAAGTCGCTGATGGTCACAGAGAGCATGATTGGCACATCTCTGCCCTGCTCTTTCATCGCCTGCATAGAAGCGTCGATAGCAGCTTTGGCGTTCAGTGTGTCGAAGATAGTCTCTATCAGCAACGCATCCACCCCACCAGCTAATAGGCCGTTCATCTGTTCGAGGTAGGCAACCACCAGTTCATCGTAGGTGAGATCTCTGGCAGCTGGATCATTTACATCAGGTGACATCGAACATGTCTTATTCGTCGGCCCCGCAGAACCTGCCACAAAGCGTGGCTTCTTCGGTGTTGAATATTCGTCCGCCACCTGCCTGGCAATCCTTGCCCCTTCGTAAGCCATCTCGTATGCATAGTCCACAAGGGCATAGTCAGCCTGAGAGATGCGCTGGCTGCTGAAGGTGTTGGTGGTTATCATATCTGCACCTACTTCGAGATATTGTCTGTGGATATCCGCAATCACATCTGGACGTGTCAGGGAGAGAACGTCGTTATTACCCTTCAGAAGTCCGGGAACATGCTGGAAGCGGTCTCCTCTAAAATCCTGCTCTGTCAGGCCATACGTCTGAATCTTCGTTCCCATCGCACCGTCGAGAACGAGAATCCTTTCTTTGATGATATCGTTAAGTCCTTTCAATGTTTAATCTTCAATGTTCAATAATGTTTCATCACCCTGTCCATCTCACGGCGGTCTTCCTTCTCCTTCAACGTCTGCCGCTTATCGAACTCCTTCTTACCCTTACAGAGGGCAATATCCATCTTGGCACGGCCTTTGTTGTCGATGAACACCAACAGGGGGACAATCGTATAACCTGTCTGCTTCGTAGCACTGGCCAGTTGCCGAATCTCCCGTTTCGTGAGCAGTAATTTACGGTCACGTTTCATCTCATGGTTGTTATAGGAACCATAGAAATAGGGGCTGATACTCATGCCCTTCACCCACAACTCACCGTTGATGACAGTACAATAAGTATCCACCAGACTCGCCTTTCCGAGACGGATGCTCTTGATCTCCGTACCCGTCAGCACAATGCCTGCCGTGAAGGTCTCGATGAAGAAATACTCAAACGAAGCCTTCTTATTCTTAATCTGTACAGGACTCTTTTTCCTGAGTAATTCCTGTTCTTTATTCACCTTTTTATTCCTCTCTTAATTCTTAATGGTTGCGAAGCGCTCCAGATGGTCGTCTACATAATGCGCTATGTCCTCCGTCCACTGTTCCTCATATTCCACGAACTGGTCGTCGAGATCGTCGAAGTCAGGGAACTGCTCGAAGAGTGCCATAAACTCCTCATCGGTACAGTCTTTCTCAATGTCCTCACGGTGCTTAAGCCACAGGGTATGGGCGTCGTAGATCAGTTTCGACAGATCTCTCATTCCCCACTGTCGGAGTGCTTTCGCAAACGGGTTCTTGAAGATGAAAGGGCCGTAGCCATTATGGATAAGTTGCACGAAACCGCCATCCATCACTTCCTCATGCAGTGTGTTCCATGCCAGCAAGGTGATTTGGTCGGCATTTAGCTCCAGCATCATCTCTGCCGTCAGCTCACCGCCGATAGCGTCGTAGGTAGCCTTTACGAACACATCAAGGAAGGCGTCCATACCCTTCATCGCTGCCTGTTGCAGGTCTGCATCTTTGATAACAACCTCTTTCATGACTTCTTACTCTTCACTTTTCACTAACTCATATACACCTGTCGGTATCTGGCGACGCAGTACTTCGAGTTTCAAATCCTTGCCTGGTACGATACCATAGTTACGCAGGATACCCTCAACAGTCTTACGGGCAAGCTCAGGATGGTTATTCTCTTCGCTGAGATGACAGAGCCACACATGCCGCAGCGACTCTGACATGTTCTCTGCGATGGTCATGCCACACTCCGTATTCGACAGGTGGCCGTTGGGGCTGAGGATGCGTTTCTTAAGATAAGGTGGATATGGACCACTCTGCACCATCTCCACATCGTGATTTGCCTCGATGATAAGATAGTTCGCCCGCGAAATGACATCCTTGATCTCTTCCGTGATAGACCCCACGTCGGTAATGATCACAACCGTCACACCTTCCACCTGGATCTCATAGCCCACATTCTCACTGGCATCATGAGGCACCTCAAAGGGACGCACATGAAACGATCCGACCGTGAAGGGTTGTCCTACCTCGATGTATTTCTTCATCTCGTCGGAGACCTTGCGCTGGATGCAATAATTATGGTCTATACCCACATGAACGGCTTTGGTTGCATAGACGGGCACCTGATATTCATAGCTGAACGAGCCTACCGACTTGATGTGGTCGGCATGATCGTGGGTTATCAATAAGTGCTTCACAGACTGTAGTTGTATGCCATAGTCCTTACAATATTTCTTCAGGGTGCGCAGGCCTACGCCTATATCTATCATCAATCCGTCTGTGGCAGTACCGAAGTAATAGCAGTTTCCACTGCTGCCGCTTCCAAACGATATAAATTTCAACATGACATCTGTATTTTCGTGCAAAGGTAGTGCAAATCAAGCGAAATGCAAAATAAATTAGCATTTATTTTCATTTCCTGGATGCAGCCTTCCTTCTAGACTTGTCCTAAAGGTACGAATCAGAATGGCAGTCCAACGGCAAAATGGAAGGCCAGGTCGCGGCTCAATCGAGGATGGACGATGGGATAGTGAGCTTCCTCTTCCGTCTTGTAGGCAGGGTTGACGGCTTTCATGCCAAGGTCGAAGCGTAGGATAAAATAGTCAAAGTTCAGTCGTAAGCCCATGCCATAGCCTACAGCCAACTCGTCGAGCAGACGGGAGAACTTGAACTGTCCGCCCGGCTGGTCCTTATAGTCGCGCAGGGTCCACACGTTTCCGGCATCCACGAACATGGCCCAATAAAATTTCCAGAACAGATGTGAGCGGTATTCAAGGTTCACGTCAAGCTTCATATCACCCGTTTGCGTGATGAAGTTGATTTTACCGTCTCTGTCCTTATAGCTGCCAGGCCCCAGGCTGCGCACGCTCCAGCCACGCACGCTGTTGGCACCACCGGCGAAATAGCGCTTCTCGAAAGGCAGCACCTGACTGTTGCCATAGGGATAGGCAATGCCAAAGCCTGTATGGAACACGAGTTGACTGTTATCCCATTCATACAGGCGATGGATGAAGTCCACATCAGCCTTTACATACTGAGCATAGGCAATGTTGAATGTTTTGTACTGCCCTAAAGTGTTTTTCGATGTATTAAAGGTGTGGGCATAGAGGTCGAGCAAGTTTCCTGCCGTCTCAATGTTCGTCTTCACAGCCGTCTTGCCATTATTATAAGCAAAACCGAAACCAACCTTCATGATAAACAGGTCCTCGTAGTTATATTTCAGGATGGCGTTCGAGTTTGAGTTGTCTGTCAGATATTCATCATGGAATGTCTGGCTGATCCATGGCATGAATACATAGTTCAGGTCGATCAGATCCAAGCGATAGCTCTTGAAGCTGTTCTCTTGCTTCCACTGATAATGCCACCCGGCAGAGAGTACCCGTCGGTGGAACTCTGGGCGGTCCTGTGAGTCATAGAGGAGTGACACTTCACTGGTGGCGATGATACTCCTTCGGAAGTTATTACTCAGGAAGGGGAAGATGAAGCGGGGGAATGACAGACGGCTCTCCAAACTATATTCAAAATAGTCTTGATTGCTGTAGCCCTCCAGTCCTCGGATGGCCTCATACGCCCCTCGCAGCTGTATGCTCAGCACCTCCGACCCTCGGAACAGATTACGGTTCTGATAGGTTAGTGCCGCCGCAGCCCCCAAGTCGCCGGCCGTGTTCGTGCCTTCTGGCTGGAAGCTGATGGTCGACGGTTTGTTCGTCTGCACGAGAATATTCGCATCTAGCAGCGTCGTATCGGGCACAGCCTCGAAACTGATATTGGTATACTTCACGGCGTTCAGTCGGCCAAAGTGGTTATAGGTCTTACGGAGGGCACTAACTGAGTATGGCTTGCCTGCCTCGATGAAGGTGTTCTCCTCCAGCACATGACGGCGCAAGTGAACCGTTGAATCGGGCATTGTGCTTTGGAAGGTGACATCACGGATGAAATACTGTGTGTGCAGTAAGTTGCTGTCGGCAACTGAACTGAAGTAAGGGTGGAGTACCATCGTCAAATCTACTTCCTTCTCTTGTTGGTGCCGACGGGCTCGATAGGTGATGAACTCCTTATGGAAACGGAAGTATCCACAGTCCTGCAAATAGGATGTGATCTCGTTACGCTCTTCGTTCAGGGCCTCCGCACTGAACTGTCTGCCTGCATAGAGCTTGCTGTTACGTCGTTGTAGCACTTTCTCAATAATCGTGTCTTGAATATCGGTCTCAAACTGACGGATTCTGTAGGCCGTTTCTGGTCGCAGCAGATAGATGGCATTGCACTTCCGCTTCTTATAGTCTACATAGAGTGATACTTCCGCGTCGAGATAGCCCATGTTCTCTAAAGCCTGTTTCAGGTCTTCACAACTCTGACGAGCCTGTAGCGTGTCGAATACCACGGGGGGCTCGCCCATCGACCACAAGGCGCGGTTAACCCACGTACTGTCACGACCAGCCAGCGAATAGATGCCCAACGGCACTTTCACCGTCGACAACCAACGGGTGTTGCCTTTCTGTCGCACATACTCCTTCATGGCCTGAGGGTTGATGTCCTTGTATTTAGAGTCGGCCATCACACGGACCTTATTGAGCATGTAACTGCCTTCAGGGAGATGACGGGTAGCGGAGCAGCCGCACAGGAGCACCGCCCCTGCGACCATAGCCATACACTGCCTAAACACTGGAATTCTCATCTGCCTGTATGATTAGCAACTGCAAAATTACAAAAAAAGCTACAGATTGCGTAGATTATCGCAGAAAAATTTGTATCTTTGCACTGAAATTCAGTATAAATCAGTAAAATCCCTGCCCTCTGGGGCAACAGCAATACGTATAAACAGTGGCCATCAGTAAGAACCAAATCAAATTCGTCCGACAGCTGGAGCAGAAGAAATTCCGTATTCGCGAGGGACTCTTCGTGGCTGAGGGTACGAAGGTTGTGGGCGACCTCCTCGCCCACTATCAGCCCCAAGTCGTCTTTGCCACCGAGAACTGGCTGGCAGAGCATCATGCACAACTCTCTCCGCTTACCTCTGGCCTCTATCCTGTCACGCCTGACGAACTCCGACGTATCAGTTTCCTTCAGCATCCCCAGCAGGTGCTCGCCCTCTTCCCTATCCCTCAGCCTACAGACGTAGTCCTTGGTTCTAACCATTCTGCTCTTACCTCTACGCTATCCCTTGCCCTCGACGGCATCCAAGATCCAGGAAACCTTGGCACGATCATCCGCATTGCGGACTGGTTCGGCATCACTGATATCATCTGTAGCGAGAATACCGTCGACGCTTGGAATCCGAAGGTCGTACAAGCCACGATGGGAAGTATTTCTCGCGTGAACATTATATATATAAAACTGCCAGAGTTTCTCGACAGTCTGCCAGAGGACTTCCCTGTCTACGGCACATTCCTTGATGGCGAGAACATCTACCAGCAGCCGCTCAGCCCACACGGACTCATTATCATGGGCAATGAGGGTAATGGCATCTCCCCCGAGATCCGTTCCCGAGTGAACCGTCACCTTCTCATCCCCAGCTATCGTACCGATGACACAGCCGAGAGTCTCAATGTCGCCATCGCCACCGCCATCACCTGTGCCGAGTTCCGTCGCAGGCAGCCTTAAAGCACCCTGTATTTTGCCATTAATCAATCTGATTCTTGTCAGAAGTGGCAGATAAACAAATGCAGATAGACTTCACAGCCTATCTGCACCATTTTATAATCAATGATTTATTCAAAAAAGGATGTCTTATTTCAGGCGCTGATAACCGTAAGTAGCCTGGTCGCCAAGTTCCTCCTCTATGCGGATGAGCTGGTTGTACTTGGCCATACGGTCTGTGCGGCTCAGCGAACCAGTCTTGATCTGACCACTGTTCGTTGCCACAGCAATGTCAGCAATTGTGGTGTCCTCGGTCTCACCAGAGCGGTGAGAGGTCACAGTCGTGTAACCATGACGGTGAGCCATCTCAATAGCCTCCAGAGTCTCTGTGAGAGAACCGATTTGGTTCACCTTGATCAAGATAGAGTTGGCGGCTCCCATCTTGATACCCTTCTCCAGGAACTTGGTGTTGGTGACGAAGAGATCATCGCCCACCAACTGACAACGATCGCCAATGCGATCCGTCAGTTTCACCCAGTTATCCCAGTCATTCTCATCAAGTCCATCTTCGATAGAGTCGATAGGATACTTCGTGATGAGTTGCTCCAGATAGGTGATCTGCTCTTCGGCTGAGAGTTTCTTGCCGTTGGGATCTTTCTTGGCCCCATTCTTCAGCTGACGATAGTCGTAGAACCACTCTCCATTCTCGCAGGTAGCAAACTCCGAAGCTGCGCAGTCCATAGCGATCTTCACATCCTTGCCTGGCTCATAGCCAGCCTTCTTGATGGCTTCTACTATAGTGTCGAGAGCATCCTCAATACCGTCGAAGTTTGGAGCATAACCGCCCTCATCACCAACAGCGGTAGAGAGTCCGCGGGCCTTCAAAAGTTTGGCGAGGTTATGGAACACCTCGGCACCCATACGGATAGCTTCCTTCTCACAGCAGGCACCAACCGGACGGATCATAAACTCTTGGAAAGCGATAGGAGCTGCAGAATGAGCACCACCGTTCACAATGTTCATCATCGGTACGGGCAACGTATAAGCATTGCAGCCACCGATATACCTATAAAGGGGGATGTTCAAAGCCTTTGCTGCTGCCTGTGCACAAGCTAATGATACGCCGAGGATTGCATTGGCACCAAGTTTAGACTTGGTTGGCGTGCCGTCGAGAGCCAACATCTTATAGTCGAGAGCACGCTGCTGTAGTACACAATCACCCTTTAGGGCTGGAGCAATCACCGTATTCACGTTCTCTACAGCCTTGAGAACGCCTTTTCCCAGGTAACGTCCTTTGTCACCGTCGCGAAGCTCTAAAGCCTCGTTCTCACCCGTTGATGCACCAGAGGGTACGGCTGCGCGCCCCATGATACCATTCTCAAGAGTTACTTCTACTTCTACTGTCGGATTACCTCTGGAGTCGAGGATTTCTCTTGCATGAATCTTTTCAATCTTCATAATACTTGACTTATAAAATACATATTAAATCTTTTGCGGTGCAAAATTACATAAAAATATAATTACCCACAATACCAAAAAATAATGATTTTGAGGTTGGTGAGTACTTTGCCTTAATAAAAAAATTAGGTGCCACTGATTAGTGACACCCGATTTCTTTTTGAGCGCTTACTCTGCTCTTACTTCACCTTTTCCACGATGGCCTTGAAAGCCTCGGGGTTGTTCATGGCGAGGTCGGCGAGCACCTTACGGTTGATCTCAATACCAGCCTTGGTGAGCTTGCCCATCAGGACGGAATAGCTCATGCCCTCCATGCGAGCGGCAGCGTTGATACGCTGGATCCACAGGCTACGGAAATTGCGCTTCTTATTACGACGATCACGATAGGCATAGGTCAGACCCTTCTCCCATGTGTTCTTTGCTACTGTCCAAACATTCTTGCGGGCTCCGAAGTAGCCGCGGGTAAGCTTCAAAATTCTCTTACGCTTTGCTCTTGATGCAACGTGATTTACTGATCTTGGCATAATTTTTCTACTTTAAAATGTTCGACAATAGGATTAACGGAGACACAACAGGTCACGAACCTGCTTCATGTTTGACGGATCAACGATAGTTGTACCCACCAAGTTACGCTTCTGCTTCTTGGTCTTCTTCGTGAGAATGTGGCTGTGGTAAGCGTGACGTCTCTTAACCTTACCTGTACCGGTGAACGTGAATCTCTTCTTGGCACCGGAGTTTGTCTTTACTTTTGGCATTGTTTTTTAATTTTAAATTGTTATTAATAATCGGCAGCTACGCATATACCGGGCGCGCCACCTTCTTTTTTTCTTTGAGCTTGGAGCTTTATGATTCTTCTTCGCTCTCAGTCAGTTTCTTCAGGGCGTCGGCAGAAATCTTGGCGTTGGCGAAGAGACCGCCGTTAGCGGGAATCTCTGTCTCAGGCTCTGCCTTGGGGGCCTGCTGTGCCTTCTTGGCTTCTGCCACTGCAGCCTCACGGTCGCGAGCCTGCTGACTGACCTTCTTGGTACCGGCTTTCTTAGGAGCGAGATAGAGGAACATCTTCTTGCCTTCGAGCGACGGCATGGACTCTACCTTTCCTACTTCCTCCAGATCATTGGCGAAACGGAGCAGCAGCACCTCACCTTGTTCCTTGAACAAAATAGAGCGTCCACGGAAGAATACGTAGGCACGTACCTTATTACCCTCTTCGAGGAACTCCTTCGCATGCTTGAGCTTGAACTGATAGTCGTGCTCATCGGTCTGGGGACCGAACCTGATTTCCTTGACCTCCACCTTCACCTGCTTTGCCTTCATTTCCTTCTGGCGCTTCTTCTGCTGGTAGAGGAACTTGGAATAGTCGATGAGACGACAAACAGGCGGATTGGCATTGGGCGAGATCTCCACAAGATCGACACCCTGCTCACGGGCCATGTTCAATGCATCGCGGGTTGGGACAACGGAACTGCCCTGATCGCCCACTATGCGAACCTCACGTACACGAATCTGTTCATTGATGCGGTACTGATTCTTCAAATTGTCATTCTTCATCAACTGCTTTTTAAGAAATCGGCTGCAAAGGTACTAACTTTCAACGAATTAACCAAATATTTTTGTTCCTTTTTCACATTTTAGGAAACGAATTGCCTTAATAAACCCTAATTTTTCATAACAATTGCCTTTTTGACGAACTATTATGAAGGAATTTACGAGTAATTATGGCAATTCGTTTCAGTAGACATTAGAAGTCCTTCGTCATTTCAGCCACTTGGGCGTTGACCTCGTCGATGAACTCCTGAATGGTTTTCACGCTCTGCTCACCACCGCCTTGGGGACGAACGGCAACAGTGCCGTCGGCAGCTTCCTTCTCGCCGACGATGACCATATAGGGGATACGCTTCAGTTCGTTGTCGCGAATCTTACGACCCAGCTTCTCATTGCGCAGGTCGATGGTGGCACGTACCCCACCCTCGCTGAATTTCTTGCAGACTTCCTGGGCATAGTCGTTGTATTTCTCCGACAACGGCAGGATGGCCACCTGCTCTGGCGTGAGCCAGAGGGGGAAGTGACCGCTGGTGTGCTCGATGAGCACGGCGGTGAAGCGCTCCAGAGAGCCGAACGGTGCACGGTGGATCATCACAGGCGTTTTCTTCGTGTTGTCCTCGTCAGTATATTCCAACTGGAAACGCTTCGGCAGGTTGTAGTCCACCTGGATGGTACCCAGCTGCCAACGACGGCCAATGGCATCCTTGATCATGAAGTCGAGCTTCGGACCATAGAAGGCAGCCTCGCCGTATTCCACCTTGGCGTTCAGGCCCTTCTCCTGACAGGCCTCGACGATGGCCTTCTCTGCCAGAGCCCAGTCCTCGTCGGTACCCACATACTTCGTATTGTCGTTAGGGTCACGTAGTGATATCTGAGCCTCATAGTTGAATCCGAAGGCCGTCAGCACCACGCCGATGATATCCATCACGTTGAGGAACTCCTGTTTCACCTGATCCGGACGGCAGAAGAGGTGGGCATCATCCTGTGTGAACGAACGTACACGGGTCAGTCCGTGCAACTCTCCACTCTGCTCATAGCGATAGACCGTACCGAACTCTGCGATACGCAGGGGCAGATCCTTATACGAACGGGGCTTGTTGGCGAATATCTCGCAGTGGTGCGGGCAGTTCATCGGCTTCAGCATATACTCCTCACCCTCCTCAGGTGTGGTGATGGGTCGGAAGGAATCCTGACCGTAGTGAGCATAGTGTCCAGAGGTGACATAGAGGCTCTTGCCGCCGATATGCGGAGTGATCACCTCCTGATAGCCATAGCGCTTCTGAACCTTGCGAAGGTGATCCTGCAGGCGAAGGCGCAGATCAGTTCCCTTCGGCAGCCAGATGGGCAGGCCCTTACCGACCTTCTCGGAGAACATGAACAATTCCATCTCCTTACCGATCTTACGGTGGTCACGCTTCTTGGCTTCCTCGAGCATCACAAGATACTCGTCAAGCATCTTCTTCTTCGGGAAGGTGATGCCATACAGACGCTGCATCTGCTCACGGGTGGCGTCGCCACGCCAGAAGGCACCAGCGACGGAGGTCAGCTTGATGGCTTTGATCTCACCAGTATCCACGAGGTGCGGACCACGGCAGAGGTCTGTGAAGTTGCCTTGTGTATAGGTGGTGATGGTACCGTCTTCAAGATCCTGCTCGATGTGCTCACACTTGTAGGTCTGACCATCAGCAGCGAACTGCTTCAGAGCCTCGGCCTTGGCCACCTCCTTGCGAACCACGGGCTCCTTCTTGCCAGCCAGTTCCTTCATCTTTGCCTCAATCTTTGGGAAGTCGCTCTCCTTGATGCTCTCGCCGTCTTTCAGCAGCACATCATAGAAGAAGCCGTTCTCGACAGCAGGTCCGAATCCGAATTGGATGCCAGGATACAACTCCTGCAGTGCCTCTGCCAACAGGTGGGCCGAGGTGTGCCAGAAGGTGTGCTTGCCCTGCTCGTCGTCCCACTTGTAGAGTTCAATCTTCGCGTCCTCAGTGATGGGACGGTTCAACTCTACGGTCTCACCGTTTACACCGCAAGCCAAAACGCTGCGTGCGAGAGCCGGAGAGATGCTCTCTGCAATCTGATAGCCAGTCACGCCCTGCTCATACGAGCGAACAGATCCGTCTGGGAAAGTAATGTTGATCATATCTACAATATATGTTTGAGTTTTGAAATTGCGTGCAAAGGTACAAAAAAGAAGTGAATTCTTCATCATTCCAAGCAAGAAATCTTCAAAATAACAACTTTTTTGTCTTTTTTCGTTGGATTATGAAATATAATATGTATATTTCCATCGTGTAACGGGGGGGACTTTTGCGGTAACGGGGGGACTCTAATTTTGCGCTCTGATAGATTATATCAGTGAAGAATTTGCTCAATCACGGCCAAATCCTTACCTTTGTTGTCAGAAGGAGGAAGAGGCCGGCAGGAAAGGGAAACTATTCGCGGGACTACAGTCCTCTGA
>JAFTFO010000020.1 GCA_017449495.1 Prevotella sp.
GCAGGGCAAGACCAATCTGGCCGACGCCGTGGCCGCTGGTCCCGAAGCGATGATCAACGGCATCCACCTGAACTTCACGCCCGAGAACACGAAGGGTGAGCAGCTCACCAGCCGCGCCTTCAAGGAGGAGTGCCTGTTCGAATTCGGCTACCTGGTGGAGAGTGAGGTGCGCACCGTCAACGGCAAGAAGAAGCGCTTCCAGAAGAAGACCCCGCTGAGCTACGTGCTGGCTCCCGAGGCCGACGCAACCACTGGTGGCGACGGAGAGTAGCCGAGAGTCCTTACACAGAGACCAGAAAAGGAGAGAGGTGACCGAAAGGCCGCCTCTCTTTATGTTCTGCTTTGAGCGAGTGACATATTGTCTTTTTCTGTTTATGTTTTGGCAATCAGCGGGAAATGTCGTACCTTTGCAGCAGAATAGTAAAGGATGAGACGAACGCGACTGCTTCTCGTGGCACAGATGATGCTCCTGCTCGTCGGCTGTATCGCCGACGAGGTGGGCGGTGTGTATCTGGTGAACGCTGACGTTGACGAGCTGCCCTCGTCGAAGGACTACGGCGCGGAAGTGTTCTTCCAGGCGGGCGACTCGTGGAGGGCGTGGTCGTCGGAAGCGTGGCTCAGCGTGATTCCCAACGAGGGGGAGAGCGGTCGCAACGGCATCATCCTGCGCACAATGTCGGCAAACCGCAGTCGGGAACGGCGACAGGCGACGGTGATCATCGAGTCTGGCGGCAAGCAACAGACGGTGACGGTATGGCAACGCAACGACTACGCGCTGTTCGACCAACGGACATATAAGGTGGAAGCGCAGGGCGGTGAGGTGAACATGACGTTTGAATCGAACGTGGCGAAGGACAGCCTGCTGATCATGTATCTGCCCTCAGACTGGTACGCCTGGGACAAAGACAGCCTGAAGACCCGCGCTGCCGACTGGCGGGGAAACATAAAGACGCTCTACGTGAAGCCGAACCCCAGCCGGATGGAGCGCTCAGCCTATATCATGCTGGTGAGGAAGGCTGACAGACGGATAGACTATCAGGTGATGGACACGACGTGGGTGTACCAGGCTGGCGACAGCTTAGGAATGGACATCGAGACGGAACGGCTGCCTTAGCGCCTGGACTTGAAGAACGCCTGCATCAGCTCACGACACTCGGCCTCGAGGACACCTCCGACGACTTCGGCCTTCGGATGCATGGCCCGCGGCGCATATTCGTGGTAGCCACGCTTCTCGTCGGCTGTACCATAGACGATACGGGGGATCTGTGCCCAGCCGATGGCTCCGGCACACATGGTGCAGGGCTCGACGGTGACGTAGAGTGTGCAGTCGGTGAGATACTTCCCCCCAAGGGCATTGGCAGCAGCGGTGATGGCCTGCATCTCGGCATGGGCCGTCACGTCGCAGAGCGTCTCCGTCAGGTTATGGGCACGGGAGAGGATGCGCCCCTTGGATACAACGATGGCGCCGATGGGTATCTCGCCTGCTTCGAAGGCAGCCTTTGCCTCATCGAGGGCACGCTGCATAAAGAATTCATCTTTTTTCTGTTGTTCCTCAGTAATCATGGTGCAAAGTTAAAAAAAAAAACATAGATTACACAGATTATCACAAATTATTTGTAAATTTGCAGCATGGAATGGAAAATCGAGCATATCGACGAGACCGACTCCACGAACCGCTGGCTGCGGGAGCACCAGAAGGGCACAAAGGTGCCTGACCCCTTTGCGCCTGACCCCTTTGCGCCCTTAGTGGCATGGGCGGATTACCAGACGGCGGGCAAGGGCTGCGGCACGAACGCGTGGGAAAGCGAGCGGGGCAAGAACCTGACGTTCAGCGTGTTGTTGCATCCGACGGAGATCAGTGCCAACTGTCAGTTCCGTATCTCTGAGGCCGTATCGGTGGCCCTGTGCGAGACGATAGAACGGTTTGGGGTGCCAAGAACATCCATCAAGTGGCCGAACGATATCTATGTGGGCGACCGTAAGATCTGCGGCATCCTGATTGAGAACCTGCTGTGGGGGCGGATCATCGACAAAAGTATCGTGGGTATCGGGCTGAACGTGAACCAAAAGGCATTCCTGAGCAACGCGCCCAACCCTGTGTCAATCATACAGCTGACGGGCAAGGAGACTGACCGTGAGATGCTGTTACAAGCGTTTCTGAAGGCATTGTCTGAAACCTTGGATATGGAGCCGGAGGCGCTGGGAGAGGCCTATCGCAGACGGCTCTATCGTCAGGACGGGTTCTATGCGTTTATGGACAGCCACGGGCGTTTCATGGCGAAGGTGCTGAATGTGCTCGACGACGGGCGGCTGGTGCTGCTCGATGCCGAGGGCACCGCCCGAATGTATGCCTTTAAGGAAGTGCAGTTTTGTTTAAAAGAAACAAATTCCCATAATTGACCATAATAATAATTACGAATAATTACGGCAATTAGTTTCAAAAATATCAATTAACAAATAAGGTTATGGCAAGATTTAAGAGAATTCTTTTGAAGTTGTCGGGCGAGAGCCTGATGGGAAAGCAGGGACACGGCATCGACCCTGAGCGTCTGGGTGACTATGCACGCCAGATCAAGGAAGTGGCAGAGATGGGTGTGCAGATCGGCATCGTGATCGGTGGCGGTAACATCTTCCGCGGCCTGAGTGGTTCGCAGAAGGGCTTCGACCGCGTGAAGGGCGACCAGATGGGCATGTGTGCCACCGTCATCAACTCATTAGCACTGAGCAGCGCCCTCGATTCCGTCGGCGTGAAGAACAAGGTGCTGACAGCCATCCGCATGGAGCCCATCGGCGAGTTCTACACGAAGTGGAAGGCCATCGAGGCGATGGAGGCCGGCATGGTGTGCATCTTCTCGGCTGGTACAGGCTCACCTTACTTCACGACGGACACTGGCAGCAGCCTTCGCGGTGTGGAGATCGAGGCCGACGTGATGCTGAAGGGTACCCGTGTGGACGGCATCTATACCGCTGACCCTGAGAAGGACCCGACGGCTACGAAGTTCGACGATATCACTTACAAGGAGGTGCTGGCCCGCGGACTGAAGGTCATGGACCTGTCGGCAGTCTGTATGTGTCAGGACAACAACCTGCCCATCTACGTGTTTAATATGGATGTGGTGGGGAACCTGAAGAAGGTGATGGATGGCGAGCCCATCGGCACACTGGTTCACAACTGATATTAAACCTCTTCAAACTCGACGTATTCGCCGTCGGAGTGGTCGAAAATCTTGCGCTCCGTGTCGCGGTCGTCGATAATCGTTACGCCACTGCTCGTAGTTGTCTTACGGGCAGTGTCTTTTTTCTCTGCCTGCTGCTGAGGTTGTTCCTGTTGTTTACCTTTGAAGTAGTCGTCGCCAAAGGGATTCTTGTCGCGCTTGGGTTGTTCGCGCTGCTCGTATTGAGCCTGTGTGCGGCTCTGGCGGTGCCCACTCCCACCCTTACTGCTCTTAAAGTAGTCGTCACTGAAGGGTCTTTTCTCCTTCTGTTCCTTCTGCCGCTGGTTGCGGTAGTAGTTGTCTTCCGCCTCCTCGCGCAACTTCTTCACACTGCGGTACGTGAAGTTGATGACCAGTAAGATGATGACGGAAATGGCGATAAGGCCGAAGATGATGGCACCGAAGACAAATTTGATCATGTTAAACAGGCTTTTGAATGGATTGTTTTGTTGCAACTGACAGGATAACGTACCATGCGATGATGATGGCAAGACCAGTGATGCCAAATATTAATAAAATAGGTACGCACGTGAGAATGAAGATATACTTGATTTCATTGCCCTTCCAGCCCCAGTGCTTGAATTTCAAGGCGAACATGGGGATTTCGGCAATAAGCAGCCAGCAACTGACGAAAACCAGTGCCAGCACACCATAGACATGATAGGGTGTAGACGAGAGCCACTCCTCGCTACCAACAATCAGCGCGCCCCAGAACAAGGCGTTAGCCGGTGTCGGCAGTCCGATAAATCCCATAGCCTGACGCTCGTCAAGGTTGAATTTTGCAAGGCGCAGGGCTGAGAAGGCCGCCATGATGAAGGCTGCATAGGCCAGATAGTGCCAAGGCAGCTGGGTGGCATTCTGCTTAAGGAAGTCAAACACGATTGCCGATGGTGCAAAGCCAAAGGTGATGTCATCGGCTAAAGAGTCTAATTCCTTGCCTATGGGAGAGGACACATGAAGCAGGCGGGCCGTCATGCCGTCGAAGAAATCGAACACTGCTCCGATGACGATAAAGAGCAGAGCCGTATCATAGATGCCACACAATGCCCAATAGGTAGCAATGCAACCTGAAATCAGGTTACAGCAAGTAATGGTGTTTGGGATATGCTTCTTCATTTCAACTTCGCAATAACGGTCTGGTCACCGGTAGTGGGCTGTTCCATACGGCAACAGACCTCGGTACCCAAGGGCAGGAACACGTCAACACGAGAGCCAAGTTTGATGAATCCCATGTGCTCATCGATGTAACATTCCTCGTCTTTCTTGGCATAGGTAACGATACGACGGGCCATGGCACCAGCAATCTGGCGCACAAGGATATCCTCGCCGTCAGGAGTGGTGATCATGATGTCGGCATGCTCGTTCTCCTCACTGGCCTTCGGCAGCCATGCCTTGTGGTAGTTGCCGTTCTGATGATGAACGAACTTCACCTTGCCATCGACAGGGAACCAGTTTGCATGGACGTTCAGCGGACTCATAAAGATGGAGATCATCAGTCGCTTGTCGTGGAAATACTCCGTCTCTTCCGTTTCCTCGATGACCACAATACGGCCGTCAGCAGGAGCCACGACGAGATGCGTGGTATCACCATTGAAGTATCGGATAGGACAGCGGTAGAAGTTCAAGGCCATGAGCCAAGCTGCGCCGAATACGATGACGAAGATCCAGAAAGGAACGGCTGAGTCGACAAAATGGAAGAGTAGGAAAGCGATGACCACCACGAGAATTGCACTCAGCGTAAGCTCCTGTGTCCCCTCGCGGTGAATCCTGATCTTTTTCAATTTATTGATCCTTTTTCCCATTTGTATAGCTAATTGTTTCGTTATTTGCGTGCAAAGGTACATAATTTTTACGTAAGTTACAAACTTTTCACGTTTTTCTTTTGGTAATTCCAAGAAATAGGTGTAACTTTGAGGCTCAAAACTAACAGATTCTAAGAAAAAAGATGGAAGATTTCGTACATCTGCATGTACATACATACTACTCGATTCTGGATGGTCAGTCAAGCATCAAGAAACTTGTAGACAAGGCACTTGGCGACGGTATGAAGGGCATGGCTATCACCGACCACGGTGACATGTTCGGCATTAAGGAATTTCATGACATCTGCAACGACGTGAACAAAAAGCGCAAGAAAGAAGGACTGGAGCCTTTCAAGCCCATCTTCGGTTGTGAGATGTATGTGGCTCGCCGTGGCGACAAGAACCTGAGAGATCAAAAAGACGACCTGGGCGGCTATCACCTCATCGTGCTGGCGAAGAACTATCACGGTTATAAGAACTTAATCAAGCTTGTGAGCAACTCCTGGGTCGACGGCTTCTATAACCGTCCGCGTACAGACCGTACCGACTTAGAGAAATACCATGAGGACCTGATTGTCTGCTCTGCCTGTATCGCCGGTGAGGTGCCTGCGAAGATCCTGAAGGGTGATATCGACGGTGCCCGTGAAGCTATCGAGTGGCATAAGAAGCTCTGGGGCGATGACTATTATCTGGAACTTCAACGCCACGAGGTGACAGACCCCACCATCCGTGCCAACCGTGAGACCTTCCCCTTGCAGCAACAAGCCAACAAGGTGTTGATAGAGCTGGCAAGGGAGTATGGTATCAAACTCATCTGTACGAATGACGCCCACTTCGTGGACAAGGAGAATGCCGAGGCCCACGACCATCTGCTCTGTCTCTCTACGGGCAAGGATCTTGACGATCCCACCCGCATGCTCTATTCAAAGCAAGAGTGGTTCAAGACACGGCAGGAGATGAACGACATCTTCAGTGATGTGCCGGAAGCCTTGGCCAATACCCTTGAGATCTTAGACAAGGTTGAGACCTATAGCCTCGACAACGACCCCATCATGCCGTTCTTCCCCATCCCTGAGGAGTTCGGTACGGAGGCGCAATGGCGGCAGAAGTTCTCGGAGCAGCAACTCTACGATGAGTTCACCAGTGATGAGAACGGTGAGAACCAATTGTCCCCTGAGGATGGTGAGAAGAAGATCAAGAAGTTGGGCGGTTACGACAAGTTGTACCGCATCAAGTTCGAGGCCGACTATCTGTCAAAACTCGCCTACGAGGGTGCCAAGCACCGCTATGGCGATCCCATACCCGACGATGTGGCCGAGCGAGTGAAGTTCGAACTGCATATCATGAAGACGATGGGTTTCCCGGGCTACTTCCTCATCGTACAGGACTTCATCAACTCTGCCCGCGACGAGTTAGGGGTGATGGTGGGCCCCGGACGTGGATCGGCAGCCGGAAGTGTGGTGGCCTACTGTTTAGGCATCACGAAGATCGACCCCCTGAAGTACGACCTGCTGTTTGAGCGTTTCCTCAACCCTGACCGCATCTCCCTGCCAGATATCGATACCGACTTTGACGACGACGGTCGGGGAAAAGTGCTGAAGTGGGTAGAGGACAAGTACGGCCATGAGAACTGTGCCCATATCATCACTTACGCCACGATGGCCACCAAGAACTCCATCAAGGATGTGGCACGTGTCGAAAAGGTGCCTATTCCCGTGTCGAATGCCCTGTGTAAGGCGATCCCTGATCGTCTGCCCGACGGTCCCGACGGCAAGGCTACGAAGATGAATCTGCCCAATGCCATTAAGTATGTGCCAGAACTCCAGGAGGCTGAGGCATCCAAAGACCAGGCACTGGCCAATACCATCAAATATGCGAAGATGCTGGAGGGGACGGTGAGAGGTACGGGTATCCATGCCTGCGGCTTTATCATCTGCCGTGATCCGATCAGTGACTGGGTGCCCGTATCGACAGCCGACGACCCGGACTTCAAAGGTGTGAAGACGAACTGCACCCAGTATGACGGTCACGTGATCGAGTCGACGGGACTCATCAAGATGGACTTCCTCGGACTGAAGACACTCTCGGAGTTGAAGGAGGCTTGTGAGAATATCAAGCGTACTCGTGGCATCGAGATCGATCTGGATACGATACCCATCGACGACCCCAAGACCTATGAGCTCTATCAGCAGGGACGTACCGTAGGTACCTTCCAGTTTGAGTCGTCGGGCATGCAGAAATACTTGCGTGAGTTGAAGCCGACGGTCTTTGAGGACCTCATTGCTATGAATGCCCTCTATCGTCCCGGACCTATGGGCTATATTCCTCAGTTTATCCGCCGTAAGCATGGTGATGAACCTATCACCTACGATATCCCCGTGATGGAGAAATACCTGAAGGACACCTATGGTATTACGGTATATCAGGAGCAGGTGATGTTACTGTCGAGACTGCTGGCAGACTTCACCCGTGGTGAGAGCGATGCCCTGCGCAAGGCGATGGGTAAGAAGAAGAAAGACATCGTCGACGCAATGAAGCCCAAGTTTATCGAGGGTGGCGTGAAGAATGGTCACGACCCCAAGGTACTGGAGAAGATATGGAGCGACTGGGAAGCCTTCGCCTCCTACGCCTTCAACAAGTCGCATGCCGCCTGCTACTCATGGGTGGCCTATCAGACAGCTTATCTGAAGGCGAACTATCCCGCAGAGTTCATGGCAGCCATCATGAGCCGCCGCAGAGACCAGATTACGGAGATCACCAAACTGATGGACGAGTGCAAGCAGATGAAGATCAACACCTTGGGTCCAGATGTGAACGAGAGTTACGAGAAGTTCGGTGTGAACCATCACGGAGATATTCGCTTTGGTCTGGCAGCCATCAAGGGCTTAGGCGACTCTGCCGCATTAGCCATCATCGACGAGCGTGAGAAGAATGGTCCCTATAAGGACATCTTCGACTTTGCCCAACGCGTTTCCTATGCCAGCGTGAACCGTAAGGCATTTGAGTCGCTGGCACTGAGTGGTGGCTTCGACAGTTTCGGTATTCGCCGTGAGGACTTCTTTGCCACCAATGCCAAAGGGGAGATGTTCCTGGATACACTTGTGCGATATGGACAAACCTACCAGTCGGAGAAGAGTCAGATGCAGAACTCGCTCTTCGGTGGCTTCGATGAGGTAGAGATTGCGACGCCCCCCATTCCTCAGAGTGATATACGCTGGAGTGACATTGAGCGACTGAACAAAGAGCGCGACCTCGTGGGCATCTATCTCTCCGCCCATCCGCTGGATGAGTATAAGATCGTGCTCGACAACCTCTGTAACACGAAGTGTGTCGAATTGGCAGACCCCAACGGGTTGAAAGATCGCGCCGATGTGGTTGTAGGCGGTATCGTCACGGCTGTACGTACACGTTTCGACAAGCGAGGGAATCCCTGTGGCTTCGTCACTCTCGAAGACTTTGAGGGTTCTGGCGAGCTGGCCATGTTCGGTGAGGACTGGGGACGCTGGAACGGCATGTTCCCAGAGGGCGCTTCTGTCTATGTGACAGCCAAGGTGCAGCCAAGATTTCAGCATAGTGACATCATGGGACTGAAAGTGCAGACGGTGGAGTACCTACAGACAGTGAAAGAACGGGCTGTGGACCGCATCACAATCTCGATGGTGGCAGACCAGCTTGACGAACAGGTTGTGGCAGACCTGAGTGAACTTATCAGTTCAAGTCCGGGCAAGACAAAACTCTTCTTCCAGCTGCGCGATTCGAAGGGCGAAAAGCATGTGTTGCTGCACAGCAAGAACAGCTCTGTCGACGTGCGCCATACACTCATCGACTACATTGAGCGTCATGACATGCTTGACTATAAGATAAATTAGAAGTGAGAGGTGAGAGTGGCACAGTATTTGCAAGAGACAAAATATCACATAGTATTCATTTTAAACAGTTAAGACAATGGAAGTAACAATCACAAACGAGAATTTCTCGAGTCTGAAGAGTGGCGAACTGCCATTAGTAGTTGATTTCTGGGCTACCTGGTGCGGTCCCTGCCGTATGGTGTCTCCCATCATCTCTGAACTGGCTGAGACCTACGACGGTAAGATCGTCGTTGGCAAGTGCGACGTAGAGGACAATGACGATCTGGCTGCAGAGTTCGGTATCCGTAATATTCCTACCATCCTGTTCTTCAAGAATGGTGAGGTAGTGAACAAACTGGTGGGTGCCCAGCAGAAGGCCAAGCTCGACGAAGCCATTCAACAGTTGCTGTAATCATGGCAAGCATTGACGAGGAAATCCGTCTGGACGAAGAGGAGAACAGACGGGAACTGGCTTACATCCGCACACAGATGCCGTCGGATATCAAGAAGTTCTACAGCGACAACGATATCCTCTATATGATGGATCTGATCGTTGACTACTATTATACCAGTGGCATTCTGGAGAGTGATGCGGAAGAGGTGGATATTGACCTCGAGGTGATCGCAGAGTATGTCTGTAAGCGTGCAAAGGAGGAAGGTTTCTCTTCGTCATTCAATCCGCAGGACGTGTTCTTCATCGTACAAGCTGACCTGGACTTTCAGGAACAGAACGTTTAATAAATATAATAAGGTGGGCCTTCCCACCTTATTATATTTATAGGGTGACGGTGCGCGAACCGTCGACATTCTCCGTAATTTGTACTTTGGTTGCACCATCGGGTAGCAACTCCTCCATCATCTCCGGCCATTCGATAAAGCAGAAGCCACTACCGTAGAAGTAATCTTCATAGCCCATATCATAGACCTCTTCCAACTTCTTGATGCGATAGAAGTCGAAATGGTAGACGGGAGTCCCATCTGCCGCAGTGTATTCATTAACGATGGCAAAGGTGGGGGAAGTTACAACATCATCGACACCGAGTTCCTCGCAGATAGCCTTGATGAAGGTGGTCTTACCAGTGCCCATGTGACCATAGAAGGCGTAGACATGTTGGTCGCCCATGGCGTCAATGAACTGCCGGGCAGCCTCGCGTATATGTTCTAAACTATTAATCTTAATTTCCATCATTTATCTTTTCTTTCCTGAGAGTGTAACCAAAGGGATAATCATCTCCTCCATCGAGATACCGCCGTGCTGGAAGGTGTCACGATAGTAGGATACATAGTAATTGTAGTTGTTGGGATAGGCAAAGAAAGAGTCGCCTGTCGCAAATACGTAACTGGTAGAGAGGTTGGGCGTCGGCAACAATGCCTTCTGGGGTTCCTTAATGATGAATAGGCTCTTGTCGTCGTAGGCCAGATTTTTGCCGAGCTTATAACGAAGGTTCGTGTTTGTATTACGGTCGCCTACAATCTTCACTGGTTGGGTACAGCGGATGCTGCCGTGGTCGGTAGTGACGATGACCTTATAATCGGTCTGGGCCAGTAGCTTGAAGAAATCGGAGATAACCGAATGGCGGAACCACGACTGTGTGATGCTGCGGTAGGCACTCTCGTTGCTGGCCAGTTCTCGCACCATCTTAGATTCGGTGCGGGCGTGACTGAGCATATCGATGAAATTGAAGACCACTACGTTTAACTTGTGTCTCTCCAGATTGTGCCACTGCTGTAGGAAACGCTCGGCATCGAAAGAACTGTTGATCTTGTGATAGGAGAAGGTCTCCTTCCGGCGGTAGCGTTCCATCTGCGTCTGGATGAGGGGCTCCTCGTTCAGGTTCTTGCCCTCCTCTTCATCTTCGTCAACCCACAAGTTGGGAAACATCTCCGCAATCTTATTGGGCATGAGTCCACTGAAGATGGCATTGCGGGCATATTGCGTAGCGGTAGGGAGGATGCTGCAATAGAGGTCTTCATCAACATCGAACTGCTCGCTTAACTCTCTGGCAAGCATCCGCCACTGGTCGTAGCGGAAGTTGTCAAGTACCACGAGGAACACCTTCTGGCCACTACTGAGCAGAGGGAACACCTTGGTCTTGAAGATCTCTGGCGAGAGGACGGGACGATCAATGGTCTCCTGTCGCCCCGTATAAGTGAGGGATAGCGATGTCACCCAGTCGAGATAGTGCTTCTTGATAAACTTGGCAAAGCCGATATTGGCATCCTCTTTCTGCGTCGCCAGCATCTCCGTCATATTGCTGTCGGTACTACTGAGTTCCAATTCCCAATGTACGAGCCGACGGTAGACATCGGTCCAGTCTTTCCACTCACGACAATCCATAATCTGCATGGCTATCTGTTGGAAATTCTGCTGATACTGGCTCTGTGTCACCTCGGTCTCGATCTCCCGACGATGGATATTCTTCTTCAAAGCCAACAGGATCTGATTGGGGTTGACGGGTTTGATCAGATAGTCAGCAATCTTCTGTCCGATAGCCTGCTCCATGATGTTCTCTTCCTCACTCTTGGTCACCATGACAACAGGCAGCGAAGGCTGTAGTTCCTTGATCTTCTGCAAGGTTTCCAACCCACTGAGCCCTGGCATCTGCTCGTCGAGCAGCACCATGTCGAAGTTTCGTTCACGACATTGGTCGATAGCATCGGGACCATTGGTGACCGTCACCACCTCATATCCTTTCTTTTCTAAGAACAGAAGATGGGCCCTTAGTTGCTCCACCTCGTCGTCTACCCAAAGCAATAATCCATTCGTCATACCTTTTTTATTTTTACCTTTCTTTTACCAGAAGTCGTCACCGAAGTCGAAATCCTGCACCTTCGGCTGGGGCTTGCTCGTCGGGAAGAGGTCATCATCGTCTTCTGTCTCTTCTGTCCCTTCTTCCGTTTCCTCACCGTCGTCTGTCTCAGGACCACCCACATCCTCAGGGTCAGGCATCACAAAGCCCTCGGGCACGTTCAATAACTGCTCCTCGCTGATCTTCAACGGGATGAACGTATCTTCATAGAACTTCAGGTAGTCGTTATAGCTGTACGTTGTGCCCAGCAACTTGAGGTTGGTCTCACTAATGATAAGACTCCGACAGTCTTTTACCTGTTCACTCATCGTCTCGTCAGCATAGAGTTGACGGGCATATTGCAGAGCCTCATCATAGCTGAGGAAGCCACTGACAAGCATCCGTCGCAACCCGTGGTCCTCGTCAATCTGGATGTCAAAGTTACGCACCAGGAAGTTTGTGAAATTGTAGCGAGCCATGTTGTATAGCAACTGGTTCTCATTCACATCGACAGAGTCTGGCTGATAGACAAGCATGAAGAGGAAGTTCTGGTCCGTACGTGCATCAAGCGTGTCCTGACGGGTTGAGTCTGCCGTAAGGGTGATGTCTCGTCTGGACCACACATCACCAATATCAAACTTTCCGCCGTGCAATCGTCTCCCCTCGCTCACACCTTTGATAATCATGCCAGCCATCCCACTCACCTCACTGCTGGGGAAACGTTCAATCACCTCCTTCAACCGTGTGATACAACCGTCTCCGTCGCCCTCATTCAATAGACTCAAGCCTTCGATAAACAGGAATTTATCACGGTTCTCGCCCTGAGGGAATCGAGTCTCCGAGAGTTTGGCGTTGGCTTTGACCATCTCGTAGCGATCGTTCTTAAATCCATCGTATGTGGCGGCATAGAGTGAATCTTCAATATGTTCGCCAAAGCGAGCGTTCTCCACATAATAGGGATTCGTGAGCAGAATGGTCCATTCACTCTCAGCATGTTTGCTCTTCAACTGGTTCAGACAGGAGTCTGCCTGAATGTTGTCTCCTTGTCGGGAATAGAGCAGGAAGAGGTGATACCATGCTTCATCCAGATGTTCGTAGGCATCATAATGGTCTGTGAGCCGTCGCAGATGACGCTCACTGAGTGGCAGATTGTCGAGTTTGTCCTTGAAGATGATACCGGCATGGAAGAGAGCATCTTGGATAATGGCATGGCTGGCAACTTTCTGATCCTCGGTAAAAGGAATCTGGGCGAGATAGTAGGCCCGTTCATGGGGATCGTTGGCTAACGTGTCACTGTCAAGAGCGGCAGTGGCAAGGGAGTCGGTGGCAAGAGAGTCCATACGGGCAATATCTTCGGGATTCTCTGGCAGGCCTCCACCCTCTGCATCTTCCGGTTGATCTGCATTTTCCGAACTGTCCGCCTCTTCCGGTGTAGTGCTCACCACAGTCACGTTGATGCGCTGCCAGTTATCTTTATTCTCGCGCCGTCCCCATTGCTGCTGGAAGGTGTTCTTACCCTGACTCACAGCGATGGGATTATAGAAGTACCACTGCCCGTTACCTTGCTGGGTGGCCTGAGGTGTAGTCGGGGTGTTCATGGATTGGTTGTTCATGCCGCCAAACTGTTGCTGCTGTTCTTGCTGCAACTCCTCTGCTTCGGCATCCAACTGCGCCTCTCGTTCCTCTTTCTCTTTTTGTTTCAGGGCTTCTATCACGCGGTCAATAGCAGCCAGACGCTCTGCCTCGGGCATCTCGGAGAGCTCCAGCAGAGAGTCTTGCAGATGGATGGCATCCGTGTGAGGCACGAGCTCGTCAAGGACCTTCGAACGATGCGACAGTTCATCATAGTCACTCCGGTCCTGATCCAACAGTCCGATAGCCTCACTATAGCAACGATGGGCATCGCTGAACTTCTCCAACTCCCAGTACAGGTTACCGAGAGTGAGTAGCAACACGCCCTTCTCCACCCCGTTTCTGACCGACTCCTTGTTACCTTTCTCATAGGCCCCTATCGCCTGCAACGTGTCACGTTGGATGATGTAGATATTGCCGATGGCATAGTATATCTGGTCGAGATATTCCTGGTTGTTATCCGATGCCGCCATGCGCTTTAGCCGACTGATCATCTTGCGCCCGTCGCTTGATGCCATCACCTCCGTCTGGGCGATGCGGGCATTGAACTCTAACTCGTATGGCGGATGACAGCCCACCACCTTCCGGAATGCGCGGTAGGCCTCGTCGCGATGACCTAAGAGATTCTCAATCTGACCAAGGAGGAACCACTCTCTGGCTCGTTGCACGCTACGACGCTCGTGCTTGATGACTTTCTTGAGATATGGGATGGCTTTATCGTAGTCACCCACATGGACATAATAGTTGGCGTAGGTGTAGTCCCAATCTTTCACGGTACGGAAATCCATCGAGTCGCGGCTCATGTTGCGGATGACGTCCTCGGCATCGTAGAGCCAATCAAGTTCCGTGTAGCACTTTGCCAGCCAAGCCTTAGCCAAGCCGCTCTGCACGGGCTGTGTCTGATAGAGACGTATCATATAGGAAAAGGTAGCAGCGGCTTCGTCGAAGGCGCCTTTCTGGAACTGAGCCTTACCCAACATCATCCACGCTTTCCAGATGAAGGGGTTATACTCCTTCCGTCCAAGCCACTCACGATCGCGGGCAGTCTTCCGCTTGCTGCCCTTCCACTCGGGTTTCGCCTTGATGCTGTGCAGGCGGATGGCTTTCTCGCTCTTCTCAATGGCACGATCGTACTGGCCCTTACCCAATTCACGGCTCTGCTTGTTGCCCACCATGTACAGTGGGATCATCTCCGTATAGTTGTCCTTATTACCTTTTTCCTTTTCCAAGTTGCCATCGATGAAGGCCTGCGAACCGTTGTAGTAGATATTGTAACGGGCAGTCAGTGAGTGATAGAGGCGGTTCGTGGCTGTATTCTTCTTCATGTTGCAAGCTGAAAGGAAGATAGAAGAAGTTAGAAGAAGATAGAAGGAGATAGAAGACAATACTTTTTTTTGTTTCTTTCTTTTATCTACTTCCTCCATCAGACAATGCAACTTGCACGATTCATCGTGGGCAGCCGTACATGTAGAGCAATCATGACCACGCTCGACAACATCACTTCCCTTGTCGAACTTATTGGCTACTGCGGCCACCACGCCCAGCACCACGATCATCCCTATGCAAACCCACACAAAAGACATAATGATGATGGTCAATCAATTTTCAATTATTTCAAATCCTGCCGTTTTGAGATCCTCCCAGAACTTCGGATACGACTTGCTCACCACCTGTGGGTTGTTGATCAGTAATCCTGTCTGTTTCAGGGCAAAAGGTGCGAACGCCAATGCCATGCGATGGTCTTCATAGGTGTCGATACCCTCACAGGCAGGTTCACAACGCTCACCGTCCCACAACAATTCACTATCGTGACGACTCTCTATGACATAGCCCAACTTCTTAGCTTCGCGCTTCAGGGCCTCTATACGGTCTGTCTCCTTGATCTTCAGTGTTGCCAGACCCTTAAAATGGAAAGGTATACCCTTCGCCAGACAAGTCACGACAAACGTCTGAGCCAGGTCAGGTGAGTTCACGAAGTCATACTCCAACCTCGGCACACAACGCCCATTTCGCTTCAAGGTGATGGTCTGCGGCACACCCTGTTTCTTTGTCTGGAACACAGTCTTCACGCCCAACAGACTGAAGATATACCTCGTCACCGAATCACCTTGCTTCGATCCGTCAGTCAGCCCAGTCAGCATCACGGTGGCTTCAGGATCGTCGCTGATAGCCACCATCTCATACCAATAGCTGGCTGCGCTCCAGTCGTTCTCAATAATGTATTCCCTCATCTGGTAAGGCTTGGGCTCTACAGTAATGGTATCTGCTGAAGTCCACTCGGCATGGGCTCCGAACTCCCCCATCATCCACAGGGTCAGATCAATATATGGACGTGAGATGATATCACCCGTCAGATGAAGTGTGAGACCCCGTTCCAACATCGGGCCGATCATCAGAAGGGCCGAGATGTATTGGGAGCTGATGCTACCTGCCATCTCCAGCTCTCCACCCAACAGAGGTTTACCTGTGATGCGAAGGGGGGGAAATCCGTGTTCGCCGGCATACTCAATATCCGCCCCTAATCTGAGCAAGGCATCTACCAGAATACCGATAGGGCGGTGTTTCATTCGCTCCGTACCGGTGATAACGTGTGTCCCTTCTGTCAGACTGAGGAAGGCCGTCATGAAACGCATCGCAGTTCCTGCTGCCTTGATGTTGATCTCTTCAGGCATATTCCGCAAGGCTTCGATAATCACCTCCGTGTCATCGCAATCACTCAGGTTTTGAGGTAAGACCCGCCCTCCGCTAAGTGCATAGATGATGAGGGCACGGTTGGAGATACTTTTCGAGGCGGGCAGGTCGATGGTCACATCAAGTCGCTGAGGAGCCGTTAGTTTGTATGTTGTCATTTTACTTTTTTACCTTTTTACTTTTTTACCTTTAAATAACGTGCAAATTTACACATTATTATTCGCATACGCAAGAACATCGGCAAAAAAACGACGAAACAGAAAAAAAGTTCCCCAAATATTTGGATATTCCGAAAAATCTGTGTACTTTTGCACCCGCATTCGACCAAAAGTCGGTGCCAAGCTTAAAAAGGATCGGGATTTAGCGCAGTTGGTAGCGCACACGTCTGGGGGGCGCGAGGTCGCTGGTTCGAGTCCAGTAATCCCGAC
>JAFTFO010000021.1 GCA_017449495.1 Prevotella sp.
CTTACGTTTCGTCTTGCGGCTCATATAGAAGGCATAGACGGCAAAGGCGATGGCCAGCAGGGCGATGATGCCGACGGCCCATGCCGTCAAATTGGCTTTCCGGGTCTCTGCCCGCTGCCGCTCGGCCTCCATCTGCTGCTGGAGGGCGTTGTATCGGGCGATGTGCTCGCGGGCCGTTGCATCGCGAACGGTACGCTCTATCTTTTCGTAGGCCTCGGTCATATTGCCTTTGTCGCCAAGGGCGGTATAGGCGGCGGTGATGAAGCCCTGGGCCTGCGAGCGGTAGAAGCGGATGTAGTCGGCCCGCTTGGTGTCGTTTTTCGGTTCGCGGTAGGAGCCGTCGTGGTACTGGTCGGGATGCTGCTCGTAGTCGTCCAGCAATTCGATGATGCGACGGGCCAGCGGCAGCGTCTCTTCCTCGCGGCCGATAGACGCAAGAACACTGATCTTACGCTTTGCGGCGATGATATAGGCATCGAGTTCGTAGAAGCGGAATGGCTCCAGACTGCCGATGGCGGTAATCACACTGTCGAGTTTCGCCAGGCCCTGCTCCTGCTGTCCTGAATAGCAAAGCGATGCACCGAGTTCCGCTTCCGTGCGCAGGGCCTTCGTCTCGGCTCCATGCTTGCGGCTCTCGCCGACGAGTTCGCGCGAACGCTGTAGCCAGCGAACCGTGTCCTCTTGCTGGCGGGCGGCATAGATGAGTATTTCCAGCACATCCTGATGCAACTTAGGATAGGTCTTCAGCGAGTCGTGCAGCAACAGCCGCTCGGCAATGGCTCGCGCCGTGTCTAAGCGCACACCTTTGGGACCTCCAAGCAGCGAGTCGAGCTGATTCATCATCTGTGACTGGCTATAAATCCTGGCACGGTTCACATCGCCCCGCACCTCGCTGATATTTCCCACGATAACCGCCGAGTCGATGATCTGCAACGCCCGCTCCGGCTGGTAGCCATACACGGCCATCGCCGCCTTTTGGGTGTAGGTGGTATCTGTTGGCTGCATATTCTTCTCAGGAGTCTGAGGATTCTTGCCCGTGCAACCAATCACCAAGGTTGCAACGACCATATATAGTATAAGGTGTAATGCCTGTTTCATATCGCCATTTGAAAATTTTGCCTGCAAAATTACAACATTTCTGTCGAAAATCGCTCAAATTGTCAGAGTTTAACGTAATTTTCCGTGCAAACTGTTGCAATTTGGCGTCAAATTACATGATAAAGAGTCATCAAACAGTAGATTAAGTCATTTATTGTTAAATATAACACCATTCACGTAGAAATATTTGCAAGAGTCTGATTAATTTGCTATATTTGCATCGGATTTCCACGAACTCACGCAAATATTCTAACTTGAGATATGCAGATAAACGGTGGAAGACGATGATTTGGAAGAAGAGAGCCATAACTTCAAACAGAGATAAAGGGTACCTATGCCAACGACCACCATAAACATTAATACTACGAGATAGATACCTACGATGAAAGGCACAATTAGACAGCCAAGGGAAATCAGTGTCGTGATGATTTTACTGCCAATGGTGATAGCTGGATCCTTAAACAACGGTAGGAGCATGTACACTAAATAAGCGAGCATTAGCGCCCCTATAACATAAGTGACGGCGTTGATCCATGTCTGCTGACTGTCATGACCACTTATCACCAACTGAAGGATAACAACGATAATCCCCGTTATCACACCCATTCCTAAACCACCAACTGCCATGGTAAGTGCATAACTCTTGTTCTCACGTACTTCGGTTTCCTCACGGCGGAAATCCAAGTCATTTAACCATTCTTTCGTTTTCATAAAGCTTTTAATTTTTAGTGAATATTTATTGTTTGTTGATGCAAAGTTACGACGAAAAACGCCTGATGACAACTTTTTAAAGGTAACTTACACGAAACCCCTTGAATCAGTTACGAAATGTTCTTTTTAGGTTTTTTCCTCATTTTGTTTGGAAGATTAACTGAAAATGTTTACTTTTGCAGAAAATTCATGTGGCTTATGAAATATCCTATCGGCATTCAGGACTTCAAGACCATCCGCACAGACGGCTACTTCTATGCGGACAAGTCTGCATTGATGTATAAGCTCATCAAGGGTGGGCAGTATTATTTCCTCAGTCGTCCTCGTAGGTTTGGAAAGAGTCTGCTCGTCTCGATGATGGAGTACTATTTCAAGGGAGAGAAGGAACTGTTCACGGGACTAGCCATCGAACAACTCGAGCAAGACTGGAAGACGTGTCCCGTGCTGCATCTTGACTTGAATGCAGCCAAATATACAACACCAGAAGCCCTTACCTCTATATTGAGCTCTCAGCTGAGTCGATGGGAACAACTCTATGGTGCATCATCATCTGAGGATACACTGTCAGAGCGTTTCAAAGGTGTCATCCAACGGGCCTGCGAGAAGACAGGACAGAAGGTGGCCATACTCGTTGACGAATATGACAAACCGCTACTTCAGGCATTCGACAACGAGGAACTGAAGGAGGACTATCGTGCCACGCTGAAGGCTTTCTATGGGGTCGAGAAGTCGATGGGAGCCTATATCCAGTTCGCCTTCTTCACGGGTGTCACCAAATTCTCGAAGGTTAGTGTGTTCAGCGATCTGAACAATCTGGCAGACATCTCGATGGATAAACGGTATGCCGAGATCTGCGGCATCACGGAAAAGGAAATCCACGACAATCTTGATGCAGAAGTAGGAGAACTGGCTGAGGCTTGTGGAATCACCAAGGATGAGTGTTATGACAAGCTTAAGCTAAACTATGACGGTTACCACTTTGAGGCTGGTACCGTGGGCATGTATAATCCTTTCAGTCTGTTGCGCACACTCGACACTCAGGCATTCAAGGACTACTGGTTTGAAACGGGTACGCCAACAATCCTCGTGGAAGCACTCAAGAAAAGCAACTACAACCTCGAAGAACTGACGCAGGAGGAGGTGACAGCAGACCTCCTTGGCAGTATCGACAGCATTGAGACCAACCCGCTGCCCATCATCTACCAGAGTGGCTACCTGACGGTCAAAGGCTATGATGATCGTTTTGAGATTTATCGCTTAGGTTTTCCCAACAAGGAGGTGGAACGTGGTTTTACTCGTTTCCTCATACCATATTATACATCTTTGTCTGAGGCCAAATCAGGTACGTTTATAAGTAAATTTATGCAAGAAGTTGAGTCAGGACAACCAGAACAATTCATGCAGCGCCTTGATGCGCTCTTTGCAGGCGGAGATTACCAGATTGCTGGGGATGCAGAACTCTATTTCCAGAATGCTGTATGGGTCATTTTTAAGATGGTTGGCCTATACACCGAAGTGGAACATCATACCAGCGATGGCCGAATTGACATGCTTATCAAGACTCAAGACTATATCTATATTCTGGAGTTTAAACTCAATAAGAGTGCAGATGAAGCTCTTCAACAAATCGAAGACAAGCAGTATGCCAAGCCTTTCGAGCACGATGGCCGCACGATATATAAAATAGGTGTCAACTTCTCAACAAAAACCAGACGGATAGACGGTTGGAAAGTTGTAGCAAATAAGTTTTCAAACGTTTAACACATTCCGCATCACCCACCAGACGAAATAGAGCACGACGTACGTCTTTAATGTGTAGTGACTGTGTACGAACGTTCTTAAGAAGTCCAATTTGTGTCGATAGTTATACCACTCTGCCAGTATGGCAATCAGAGCAAAAGGAATAGAGATAACAAAGAAATAGTTATATGATAAAGCTTCTGTAAACTGTCCATGTACAAGTGCATGTATAGCTCTTTGAAATCCACAGGCAGGGCACTGTGTCCCAGTCAGGAGCCGCCAGACACATTGAAGTGGAAAATGCTTAATGACAGGATTGACAAGATAATAGAATCCCCCCGTCGCCAAGAATACGATTGGCAAAGCATAGGGTATTATCCTGTCAATCCTGTCACTCATGGCAATTTATAGTTCGTCGGCCTCTATTTTTATGGTGCAGGTTTCCCCACTGGTATCACCTACATATTTATAGATATAGCCGCCCCCGATTTTCTTAAGATTCTCATTGAGTTCAAGTTGGTCTTCGTCATCGGTTGTGGAAAGTTCTTCAATGATATTATCCCTAAGGAGTTTTTTATTCCTCGATAATGCATCCATTGAAACAACATCCTCATCACATTCGTAAGTATAAACCATATAGTCTCCAGACATCGTCAAATTAGTGACAGTTATTCCGTTTTCGGCCTCCATAGGTAAATCCTTATATATGACAAAAACCGGCTGTCACTTAAAAGTGAGCCTTGGGGAGCCTTCAGCCTTCACGTAGGCGGGGCGGAAGCGGGAAAAGGGTGGGGATTGCATAAGAATAGGGCCCTGGGGAGAGGGAGAAAGGGCTAAGGAAACTCGGAGAAAGGTTAGGGGAAAGTCCGAGAAAGGTGGCTGGAAACTTTATTAAGTCTTATTGGAGATATTTGTACCTTCAATCTTTCACTATAGTGCATATTTATTTGGAATACAGGATATTAATATGTGAAAGTCGATATTGAAACCTTCACAAACGTTCACGAATACTTGTGCTTGGAAAATCAAGAGCAAACTTCTCTGAGTGGAATAGTTGTGAAGGTTTGTGAAGGCTTAAAATATAACCCATCACCTCAAATATCATTTGTTTTCACGAGACTTTTTAAAATGTGAAGGACTGAACGATATTTTTCCTATTTCTATTTGTTTATTCCAATTTTTTGCAGTAATTTTGCACCTTGAATGACCGAAGATAAACCCCAAACGTATGAAGATATCTGTATTTAAGCGAAATGGCAACAAGGAAACTGTGGTGCGGACTGAGTTGGCGGAGATGGTGGAAACGATTCGCGGCTGTCGGCATATCGACGAAGTGCATCAACTGCGCCAGTACTATCATCTGATGCATCCCCGCCGAATGGAGGACGGGCGGATGGAGTCGGACTTCAACTTCAAGATGACGCTGCCCAGACTCTGTTTCGCGGCTGAGATCGACAAGCTCAAGAATGTGTATCGGATTCTGAAATATACGGGGCTGATTGTGCTGGAGGCCAACAATCTGGCAGACTACGACGAGGCAATCCGTATAAGGAACGCGGCTGCCCGTCTGCCGCAGACAATGCTGGCGTTCCTCGGAGCGAGCGGCCGTTCGGTGAAGATCGTCTGTCGTGGAGAATTGCTGCCTGATAACGGTGGGGGACTTCCTGAGGGCGATGAGGAGGCCGTCACAAGATTCCATCAACAGCTGTACCGTACCGCGAGGAAGGCCTATAATGCCCAGCTCGACATCACGCTCGATGCCCTGAAACCGCTGGTACAGAGGACGGTCTACATGTCGGCCGATCCTGATGCGAGATATCGCGAGCAGGCCGTACCGTTCTATGTGGATATGGAGGAGCCTCAGAGTCCGTCTGTCCCTGATCAGGCGACAGACAATTCAAAAAGCGATCTGGAGACTGTCGCCAGAGAGTGTTATCTCATGCCGGGCAGGAATATGAAGCAGACCTACGTCCTCAACTATCAGTTCATCCTCTCAGAGGTGATGGGACGCTATTTCGACCTACCCGACGAGCAGCGCACAGGGGAACTGCTGACGCAGATTGCCGCCAAGTGCCTGGAGCAGGGCATCCCCCAGCAACAGGCCGTCAACCTGACGATGTGCCACCCCGTGTTCAACGGCGACAGGTTGCTGGTGGAGATGACCTTCGACGGTGTCTATGCCGTCCAGAACATGAAGGACTATCAGAAGCGCAACAAGCTCCGTCCCCTGAAGAGTGTGCCTGACGATACGCTGTTGATGATGAAGACCGACATCTTCCTCCACACCCATTATGAGATGCGGAAGAATGTGATGACGGGTGTGGCCCAGTATCGGGAAAAGAACGGGGAGGACGATGAGTTCCGCGACCTGGACGATGAGGCCCGTAACGAGATGACCATGCGGGCCAAGGAACTGGGACTGAAGACGTGGGACAGGGACATCGCCCGATTCATCGAGTCGCCACGTATCGAGAAGTTCGACCCCGTGAACACATGGCTTGACAGTCTTGACCCCTGGGACGGGCAGGACCGTATCGCCGCCTTGGCAGCCCGGGTGCCCACGAACCAGCCGGGATGGGAGCACTATCTGCACACCTGGCTACTCGGAATGGTGGCCCACTGGCAAGGTAGAAAGTCGCTGACGGGTAATGCCCTCGTACCTTTGTTAATAGGTCGCCAGGGCTGTGGCAAGTCGTCGTTCTGCCGTATCCTGCTGCCCAAAGAACTTCGCGACTACTACAACGACCGCATCAACTTCAAGAACGAGACCGACCTGAACCTCGGACTCACCTCGTTTGCGCTGATCAATATCGACGAGTTCGACAAGACCACTGTCCGTCAGCAAATTCTCTTGAAATACCTGCTCTCGACGGCCGACGTGAAGTTCCGTCCGCCGTATGGCAAGGCTTATAAACAGTATCGTCGCTATGCCTCGTTCATTGGCACCACCAACCAGTCCAAGCCCTTGAGCGATCCCACTGGGAGCCGTCGTTTCGTCTGCGTGGAGATTACTGATATGATCGACTTTGAGGACAGTCTCGACCATCGGCAGGTCTATGCCCAGCTGAAGGCTGAGATAGAACAGGGTGCGAGATACTGGCTCGACGATGAGGAGATCGCACGGCTCATCGGTGAGAACGAACGCTTCCAGCGCACAGATTCGCTGGAAGATATGATTGCCAGCACGTTCCGTAAGCCCGAGGGGGATGAGGCGGGGCAATGGCTTTCGGCTACCGAGGTGCTGGAGATTCTTCAGGATCGCTTCGGCAAGGCCACGCTGAAGAACTACAGCCCAGAGAAGGTCGGCAACCGCCTGAGCAGCCGTCGTTTCGACTTCGCCAGCGACCACAAGCGCAAAGGCAACTGTTACCTGATGGTAGAGAGATGAACTGTTACGACTGGGCCTTCAGCGCCTCGAGGGCCTTGCGGGCTTTGTTGTGGCCGATGGCGATGAGGCGCTCGGACTTGTCGTAATCGAAACCGCCATAGCGGCTCATCTGGATGTCGATGAGGACGTCGGGCTTCGTCAGCTCGGCCATCAGCAGTGAGTTCTGACGGATCATGATCGAACTGGTGCGGGAGAGCAGGGTGTAATAGTTGAACTCGATGTTGTCGGGGATGATCATGTCGAGTAGCTTCGCCTTGAGCGACTTGTCGTGCTTCTGCATCTCCAGCTGTTTCTGCTGTTTCTCCCATTGTGCCTTGTAGTCGTGGCCACTGACGTCGACACCAATCAGCAGGTCGCCCTCGTGCCGTTTGACGCGGTTCATGGGGATGGGGTTGGTGACGCCTCCGTCGATCAGTATCATGTCATCGCGCTGCACAGGCTCATAGAAGGAGGGCAGGGAGATGCTGGCACGGATGGCCTCGAACAGGCTGCCCTTGTCGATGACAACTTCGCGACCAGCCTTCCAGTCGGTGGCTATGGCGCAATAGGGGATGGGCAGGTCCTCGATGGGCACGTCGGGCACAAACTCCATGATGGCCTTGATGATGCGGGTGCCCTTGACGAGGTGGTTGAGGCTGAGCGAGAAGTCGGTCAGCTCCAGCATCTTCTTCCGGTCGACGGTCTTCATCCACTCCCGGAACTCTGGGAGCTTGCCTGCTGCATAGACGCCGCCGATGAGGGCGCCCATCGAACAACCGGCGATGGAGGTGATGTGATAGCCCAGCGACTCCAACTCCTCAATCACACCGATGTGGGCCAGCCCTCTGGCACCACCGCTTGACAATACCAATGCTACGTCTTTCATCTTTTCTGGAATTTTGCCACAAAGATAGGCAAAAAAGTGAAGAGTGAAGAATGAAAAGTGAAGAATTTTGCTGCAGTCGATAAAAATTGTCAATTATCAATTGTCAATTATCAATTATTTCGTATCTTTGCAGCGCAAAATGAGTCAACCATGATCCGGTATACGAAGAAGGAAGAGATTTGGAATGCGTCGTCACACGGCGGTGGCATCCTGTTGGGTGTCGTCTTCGGTGTGATCTTCCTCGTGTGGTGTTTCCAGGCCGATAACAACTGGGCGAGGGTGGGGGTGATCCTCTACCTCTTCGGCATGCTGGGCTCGTATGTGGCCTCGACGCTCTACCACTCCATCCGCCACCACTCCAAGTGGAAGGAGCGCCTCCGGAAATGGGACCATGCAGCGATCTACTGGCATATCGCGGGTTCATATTCGCCACTGACGCTTACGGCCCTGCGCAGTCAGGGTTACTGGGGGTGGGGGCTCTTTTCTTTTGTCTGGGCTTGTGCCATTGCGGGCACCATCGTGAGTTTCATCCGTCTGAAGGAGCACTCGAACTTAGAGACGTTCTGCTTCGTCGGTATGGGGCTGAGTGTGCTCGTGGCCTTCAAGCCGCTAATGGACTCTGTATCGGCGGCAGCTGTCATCTGGCTCATCGCCGAGGGCGTCTGTTACATCACGGGGGCGGTGTTTTATTCCTTTAATAAAACGAAGTATATGCACTCCGTGTTCCATTTCTTCGTCCTTGCCGGCAGCGTCTGTCATATCATCGCCGTCTGGGACGTTCTGATGGAACAACTTTAAGGAGAGGGGGTGGTAAGTGGTTATCAGAATGAGTCCTCTGTTGTTCTGCACTTTATTGATGGTCTATATGGCAATGGCGGTCCTCAGGAGTTCGACTATGTGGTGCGCCTGTCGGATGGTCATATCATGCGGCAACAGGAGATGGTGCTGATATCCGATAACAGGCTGGAGGCCATCATGAACAGGTATGTTACTGGCGATTTCTCTGCTAATCTGAGTGAAGGCTATCATCTGTCGCCTGTAAGCCTTGACAGCTGTAAGATAATATGGCCTATTGGCAGCCATTTTAATGGCGAGGTGATTATCCCGATCTCGGAACTGGAGCCCTTCTTTACGGAAGAAGGCAAGGCCTTATTCAAGGCCAAGCCTGTCGGTGCTGTAGCGCAGAAACCGGCACAAGATGAGGAAGTAGCTGAAGTTGGTGGAGATGAGTTAAATACAGACATTTCTTATGGCCGTGGTGATTTAGGAATCTTTGATCTTCGTGGACCTGTTAAAAGATGCCTGAAGGACAATCAAAGCCTGATGTTTAGTGAAGATGGCTTGTGGCTTTCAAGAGACGGTGAGCCACTGGCAGAGATATATCCAGGCGGTATTATACGTGATGAAAATGGGCGATTAACAAAAGGAATGTTTGATAAGTCCGATGAAACGGGGCATGACTATACGGTTGATAATACGGGATTGGTGTTGGCTATTAATTATCGTGACTGGATGGATGCAGGTTCAAATGTTTATTATATTTATGATGATAATGGGTATGTGAAGAAAGAAACCATACAAGAGTGGGGACTGGACGCCGACGAAGAAGCAAAGGTGTTTGAATATACAATACTGGAGCTGGACAAGTATAAGAACTGGATAAGGCGTCAGGATCAGAACGGTCGCATCGAGACACGTCAGATTACCTATTATGAGTCGGAGCCAGGGGATGGAACACATGAAACCGTAAAGATCCAGAAAAATGAACCTTCGGTCCAACCTCCTGTTCAAAAGGTTATAGAAAAGAAAGAGGTACAGAATGATGTTGAAAAAGTGAAAAATAACAAGTCAAAGCAGACTCCTAAGACTACGAAGGTTCGGACGAATACTCAGCGAGTGCAGCCGTCGGCCCCAGAGAACTCGGTGAAACCTGCGCCGTCGAAGCCAGGAGAAAATACAGTCAATCTGAATCAGTTGATTAATTATACCAATAAAAAGAAATAGGATTGAGATTAAGAATAAACTATAAACAACCCGCCAGTCATTTCGTCTGGCGGGTTGTTTATAGCTTGGGGAATTTTAGTTTTGCTCCAGTCCGAGGATGATCTTGATCCAGCCTTGGAACACGAACCACAGTGCTACGATGATGAGCAGGCCGCCAACCATCCCGATGACGGGGATGATACCGATGACAGCAGCGACGATACCGATGATCATACTGGTGCGCAAATTGCCGGCTCCAGTCTGTCCCTCGCTACCCAAGGTGGCGGAGTGTGTCAGGTTACCGTAGCCCATGAACTCATAGACGAATGCCACGATGTTGACAATGCCAACGAGAATGCCAATGACCATTCCCAACAGGGGAATCCACCCGAGCAACAGCATGATGGCAGAAGCGACGATGCCAATCCATGCGGCAATCTTCAACTTCGATACGCCTTTGGTGCCTTCTTCATCCATTGAACGGCCGAACACGCCCAGTGCCTTGAGGTAGATGATCAGTGCCACGAGCGCTGCAATGGCAGTGGCGACCTTGCTGTCGAGGCTGTAATAGAAATGAATGAGTGTAGCCAACAGGATGAGATAGGCTCCCTGAGTGCTCTCCAACTTCCAGTTGATGCCCAGACTGTCCTTGGCCATATAAAGACCTACGAACAGGGCAATCAGAGCGATGTAGTCGAGCCACATGGGAGCGCTGGGAATCAGGCTGATCAGTGTGATGACGACGCCACCTCCGATAGCACAGAGGAATGGTATGGGCAGGTTGCCGTTGGCATCCTTGTAGAAAGCGTAGAGAGCCGTACCGGCACCGATAATACCGATGACTCTGGCAATGATGACAGGGATGCTGAGACCACCAAGGCCGATGGCGGCAGAGATCATGCTCCCGAAATCGGGAAGTGCAGAACATGCTAACAGCAGCGTACAGAACTGTAACTGCAAGAATTGTTTCTTTTTTGTAATTTCATCCATAATCTTAAAATTTTTAGTGGTTTATAAAAAAGGGTTGTCTTAATCCATTTGATTATATTTCAGAGGCCAGAAGGCACGGAGGGTGGTGGTGATGCCCTGCGGTAGGCGGAGCGTGAACTGATACTCCTGATTGCGCACCCAACAGTAGCTGAGGAACTGCTCGAAAGTGAGAGGCTGACCGTCGACGCGCTCGATGAGCGTATTGGGACGGAAGCCAGCCTGCCAGGCCTTGCCTTCCTGCATCACCATGCCAATCATCGCCAGTCCGTTGCGCTCGACGATGACGATGTCGTGCAGATGGTTGGCCACAGTGACAGAGGTCATGCCGTCGTAAGGCTGGAATACCAGTTGACGGCGGAAGGGGTTGATGACCACAGCCCCATAGTTGAGTAGTGGGGCGCCCACATGGGAGCCACCACTGACGGTGGTGCAGTGAACCTCATGAAAGGCGAAGTTGCCCCAGAGCAGTCGCTGGAGTCCTAACAGCACAATCTGTCCGGAGCGCTCAGCGCCAAAATGCCCCATGGCATGGCTGCCGTAGGTGCTGCCTTCAATCTGATCCGCCACCTCCGGATGCTGGCTGCGAATCTGTGCAAAGCTTGTGGCGTTGACGGCATAAGGCAGAGGACTACCGGTATCGAAGAGTACCTCGTCATCGACATTGGCGAATGGACTTATTTTTATATAAGGTACGTGTTTCTGCAAACGATACTTGAGTGCCTCGCCGGGGGTGTGGGCGTAGTGACTGCGGCGATCGGTGAGTGTGAGCTGGTGTTCGCGGGTATCGATTCGGGCGGCGATACCCTTGTTGAACAGGGCAAAGCCGATGATACCGTCCTCTCCCTTTCGGGTGATGTTACGGCGCATGCGCTGCACCTTGAAACCGCTGATGGTAAGCGAGCCTAAGTTGAACGGTGGCAACTGGACCGTCTGCATCTGCCGGATATGGCCTGCGGCATCCTCCGACTCGATAGTGCCGAGGGTAGTGACGCCAGGCAGTTGCACATCATCGTAGAGTACTCCTTGACTGGCACCGGTATCAAGCTTGAAGCGGAGAGGATGGCCGTTGAAGTCAAGGGTGATGAAGATCTGGTTGCGCTCCACTTCGATGGGCACCGCCACTAAGAAATCACGCTGCGACACGGAAAAGTCTGTGTCGTATCGCTTGATTTGTGCGTCGAATGGGACTATTCCCACTACGAGCATCACCGCCAACAGTAACCAGTGTTTCAAGGGCGTGCTATTTACAGAGTTTTAGTTTAAATCATGTTATGTTGCCAGTGCAAAGATATGGAATTATTCTGAATCGACCAAGTAAAATCGAAAAAAAATACAAATTGTTTTGTTATCCCATCGAAAAGCATTAAATTTGCAACCAAATTTGCACAAAAGTAAGTAGTAAATCGTCAAATAGTCAAATCGTTAAATATAAAATAGACATGGCTTATACACGTATGACAGCTGCAGAGGCTGCAGCACTGATTAAGAATGGCGACCATATCGCCATGAGTGGTTTTACACCCGCAGGTGTGGCAAAGGCTACAACGAAAGAACTGGCAAAGATAGCTGTGGCCGAGCATGAGGCTGGCCGTGAGTTCAAGGTGGCCATCTTCACAGGTGCTTCCACAGGACAGAGTACCGATGGTGACCTGGCAAACGCTCAGGCAATTCTCTATCGTGCTCCCTACACCACCAACCCCGACTTCCGCAAGCATGTGAATCTGGGCGAGATCCCCTACAATGACCTGCACTTGAGTCACATGGCACAGGAGTTGCGTTATGGCTTCTATGGTGATGTGGACTGGGCCATCCTCGAGGTGTGTGACATCGAAGAGGTGGCTGGCGACTATCATGTTTACCTGACTGCTGCTGGTGGCATCTCCCCGACAGCTGCCCGTCTGGCGAAGAAAGTCATCCTGGAGCTGAACTCGTTCCATAATCCCAATGCGAAGTTCATCCACGACGTGTATGAGCCGCTGGATCCTCCCTACCGCAAGGCTATCCCCATCGAGCATGTGGGTGACCGTATCGGTACACCGTATGTCACGATTCCGAAGGACAAGGTGGCTGGTGTCGTAGAGTGTAACATCCCAGATGAGGCCCGTGCCTTCAAAGATAATGACCCTGTGACCGATAAGATCGGCTTCCTGACCGCAGAGTTCCTCGTGGAGGAGATGCACAAAGGACGTATCCCCAAGGAGTTCCTGCCTTTGCAGAGTGGTGTGGGATCAACGGCCAATGCCATCCTCGGCGCACTTGGTGAGGACAAGCATGTGCCCGACTTCAACATCTATACAGAGGTCATCCAGAACGCTGTGATTGAGATGATGCTCAACGGTCGTGTGAAGGATGCCTCTGCCTGTTCGCTGACAGTCAGCAACGACTGCCTGATGCAGGTCTACGACCACATGGACTACTTCAAGGATCATCTGACGCTGCGCCAGAGTGAGATCTCGAACTCACCGGAGATCATCCGTCGCTTAGGAGTCATCGCCATCAACACCGCCATCGAGGCCGACCTCTACGGAAATGTCAACTCCACTCATATCAGTGGTACGAAGATGATGAACGGTATCGGCGGCAGTGGCGACTTCATCCGCAACGCTTATCTGAGCATCTTCACCTGTCCGTCAGTGGCCAAGGGAGGAGTTATCTCGTCGATTGTGCCCTTCGTGAGCCATCAGGACTCTTCGGAGCACGATGTAAACATCATCGTGACGGAGCAGGGTATCGCCGACCTGCGTGGCAAGTCGCCCGCTCAGCGTGCAGAATGTATCATCGAGAACTGCGCACACCCAGACTATAAGCAGTTGCTCTGGGACTACCTGAAGATCTCGAAGATGGGTCAGACCCGTCATAACCTGCCCGCAGCCTTCGCCATGCACGACACGCTGGCTCGCAAGGGTGACATGAAACTGACGGACTTCGCAGAGTACGTGAAGTAAAGGTAAAAAAGTAAAAAGTAAAAAGGTAAGAACTGAAGCGCCCCGCCAATCAGGCGGGGCGTCTTTTATCAGTTTTTCCTATGCAGTGTCACCTTTAGCTCTTTTCCGTCACTTTGTGCCGTTCCCGTAATATGATTGGCGTCACCGCCCAAATAGAAGTTCCACTGATTACCCTGGGGGTCCTTACCGAAAAAGGAGATGTTGCCACCGTCAGCCGGCATAGACTCACCTTGCAGTTTCATCTTGGTAGAATATTTCACATTCCTATAGTCAGCCTGAAGAGATCCCCCATTCTGGTTCTTATGAATAGTAAACTCAATAGGGAACCCGACCATGTCACCTACGTATTCTGTCGTACCCTCTGGAAGACTACCAAGCAGCCCATCATTGGGGTCTCCAGGATCCATGTCTAAATCCTCGTTTGCCACTTCTTCTGTAAACGCTTCTTCAGCAGACTCACCTGATACCTCTGTCTCTGGCATCTTAAGAGACTTTGCCGAGAATATGGCCTTTCCCTCTTCAGTCATATAAGGCTCCATCTCTGAAAGAGGAATCAAGACATTACCCAACTCAGCCCTACTGACAACCCATGATACGCGACAGCTGTCTGCAGGAGCAGGCAAGATCCAATAGCCATCCTCAAGCCAGACAGACTGCTCTTGCGTAAGATATTTCTCAATCAGCCCCTTCAAGACGTCTTCCGGAATAGTCACCATTTCCTCCTGTTCCATCACATGGCCATCAGAGAAGCGGACAACACGATGATAAAAGTCAGGATTTCCCATAACATAGATTCCGTCACCAACAAGGAAAGTAACAGAAGCCTCATTCTGGTAACCGCTTTCAATGGATATCTCGCCACGAGCAGGACCATACTGTCCTGTATCAAGCACCCTGTCAATACGGTCAGAATAGTCATCAACGATTTCTTCCAGTGTCCCGCCCTTCGGGGCGCCCACCTCTCCGGCTATACTGGAGTGAGCAATAATGTCAAGGATACCTTTCGTCACGTTTTGTGCTCTCACGTCATTATCCTGAGGGATATCAACACATAGTGTACTATAGTCGCCTCGTTTCTCATATAGTTCGAAAGTCAACGGCTTGTCACCACCAAGCATTGAGATAATCCATGCAATCAGAGCCACCACGACCACTGCGCCGGCGCCAATACCCAAGACCTTCCTATGAGTCGCAATCCACGACTTTGCGTTCTCCAGTTTCGGGGCCATATCCTTCTGTATATTGACCATTGACTCCTTTGCCGAGGCCAGGGCTGCCTCTCCTTTTTCCCTCACGGCTTTCATCTGGTCATCAGCCGTCGGGATGGCAGCCATCCGCTGTTCTATCTCTACCGTATCCGTCAAGGCATCCTCGCCAGGGCCGCCCGTCATGATCTTATACCAGCCAATAAACGGATAGATTAGGGCTATAATCAGCAAGACGATGGCACAGATAAGCATCAAAGCCAGCAAGACACCACCTGTATACATCAGGGATTCTATACCCTGCCCACCGCTGCTCATGCCGGAAAAGGCCGAGAACACGAAAAGAGCCACCATAAGAGCAGCAATGATCGGTAGCAACATCACCCAGATGTTGCACAGGGCTGCCGTACGCAGTTTCTTGGCACCGGCCTGTGACTTCACACTGAACGCAGGACTCGTCATCAGCACGCCGAAGGCATTCTTCATCTTGATATATGCCACAAGGGTGGCCACCCATATAGCCAGCGTAATAAGGATACCCACGAACGGGATTTTCAAGAGAATCCCGAACACGACGGTCGCAGCAAAGCAGCAAATCAGGATAATGACTGCCGTTCGCACTTTCTGAATATTCTGTGCAGCCAAGCCATTACTCTGTATAGCTGCAAACTGGGTCAGCCCCAACAGATAAAGCACGTAGCCCACAATAATGGCAACTTTCACCAGACCGCCAATGGTATTGACGACTGCGAGAGACGACGAGATTCCCCGACCAACTTCTCTAGGCAACATGTCTTCAAGCATGCCCACCACATTGGTAACTACCGTCACGTAGTCATACACGGTATTGAAAAGTCCCGCTACGGCTATCACTATCACACCCCAGAATATCTTCTGAGTGCTCTCTTTCCATGTAGTTGTTATGTCCATGATAAAATTCAATTATTCATAATATGTAATCTGACGAGTAGAAACAACACCTTTGCCGATGTCACGCTTTATCCAGTTCCCATGCATATCACGTTCTAATATCTTGAACTTGGAGATTCTGGGATTACTTTCCTCGTTATTGTACCAATCGACATCTTTTACTTCAACCACTTCGTCATTCTCGTCGTAGGTGTAATAGGTCTTATAACCATATTCCATATCGTGAAAGGCATACACCGTTCTGAGTCCCTTGTCATTATATTCGAACACCTCTTCAATATCTCCATCTCCTATATGGATAATACGTCCCTGCTCATCACGTTTTGAGGGCCATTCTTCCCAAGGCACCCGTCCATCACGGGTCGCCCACATACCTTTTTCATCAAAGGTATAGGTCTGCTCATAACTACCATAATTCCATACACACTCTTTTACAGGCCCGCGCAGTTCAAAAGCGCCCAGTTCTCCTCTTACAACATCGTCGACTTCTGTAGTGGAGCCTTCCGCCTGATCAACTGTGTTATCATTGGTCATATTCGTCTGTTTACCACCACACGCCGTCAGCCCCACTACCAGCAGAGCCGCAGCCATCATTGTCAAAAAAATCTTATTCATAACAATCAATTGCCATTCGAGCTACTTGCTTAATTTCACCCACCACTTACCGTTTTCATCGCGCATCATATCGATAGCCTCCTGTTTCGTGCTGCCGTCCTTATAGGTAATGTCAAAGATTTCCTTGGCAATTCCGGCCTCCTCGTCAATCTTCTCCTCTACGAACTTAAAACTGTCAATTTCTTTCGACACGTCTGCGTTCTTGTTCACCTTTTCCTCAATCATTTTCACATAGCCCTCCTTCTGAGGCTGATCCTTCTCAGAGAAATAGACATAGTCCATGTAGCCACGGACATCCTTCTTCTGCATACATTTCATGGCCTGCTCGGCGATGTCACGAGGAGAATTGCTGCTGCAACTCATAACCACTGCTGCCACAAGGCAGACCAACACTACTGATAATACTTTTTTCATTGTCTTTAGTTTTTAATTGTTAAACAAATAGATTGATTCCAAAAAATCCGAGGAATGAATGTCTGACGGAAAAATGCATCTGGCACAGAAAAATGGGAGATGGACCTCATGCCTTTCACTGTCGACCACGTCATGACCAGCTTTCCGGAAAGCAAAGGCAATCAGTTCCGTACAATACATTTTAGTGGTGTCCTGATCATCATAATCATGGTCGAAAGGCATACCCAGCTGGTACTGTTCCATCGCCACCTCAGAAGCCTTCCTGGCTATTAGAGAATCACGTGGTCTGCACACTTCTCCGACAATCGTATACTCCGTTGAGAAGAAACACTCGGGCCTGTCCATCTTCACACGGTCAACGTCCCCCTTAAAGTCTGGCTCTCCCGGTACAGCATGGACAATCATCATCACATTCGCCGAATCCACCACAATGCCAATATGCGAGTAGTTGCCGTCCACATCTGCTGCTAGTACTACCTGACTTGTCAGACCGCCTCCCCTGCGGAACACCACGTCGCCCACCTTCAACTGGACATCTTCAGGCAGAATGCTGTGGAATTCCCCAGAAGCACAACCCGCCAACATCAGGCATGACAACAGTATGATTCTCGTATCCATTTCAGGTAGGCAACTATGCGATTGCAAAGATAGGAAGAAGTTGGGGATTTTCCAAATTTTCCCAAAACTTTTTCTTACCTTATACTCTTCTTTATCTTTATTGAGTGGATTCTCCCATTTTCCTATATTGCCTTCATTCGATACCACCTCAAATGTTATTTAATCTTCTTTCTCCCATACCTCGGCGAACCCATCATAAGTCCGCTTATAGTGCTCGCCACTGGACACGAAGTGATCCTTGTCGATGCGGTCGCCATGCAGTTCACCACCGCCTGGCCCCATAATGCTGTCATAGTCCTTCGACTCCTTTTCCGACGAGAAGGCTCCCTTGGCCGCTCCTGTGGCACCTCCTTTCAACACACCGAATATCAACAATGCGATGATGGCCATCATAACCAACTGGATTAGGGAATAAACCAGTGAGACAACGCCCCCCGCATAAATCAGGAATGACAGCAGGGCGTAAGGGATGCTTCCTTTTTGGCGGACTGCAGCCAAAAGTACAATCGCCAACTGGATAACCTGGCTGATGACTAACACATAACCTGCATAGACTATTTCATTTGTTTTAACAAAGGAAAGAACAATCCATGTAGCGACCGCTGCCACCATTCCGAGATAACCTACGACATACTCACACTTGAAATGTCCCTTATACTGTGACTCCTGAAGCAAATCAATCATAGAATGGAACTGTACATAGAGTACCCAGAAAAGGATGGCGATATAGAGCAGGCCCAAGAAGAAGTCCTTGACAGACGACATAAACCACGTAGGATCACCTGTGCGATGACTGAAACCATACAACTCACAGGCACACAGCAACAAAAATACGACCACCTTCTTGTTATACAGTTCCGGTTTCGTCAGATTCTCCGGAAGGTGATAATAATAAAGTACTAATGCCAGAATCAATCCGACAATGTGGGCGATATTGAATGCGCTTCCAAATGCCCATGTAAAAATATTGAGCAATACCATAACAACGTTTATTACTTCAAATATTGACCATTATATAATACCTTTCATATTATCTATCATTTATCACCATAATCAAAAGTGTACTGGCCCTTTCTCTCCCTATGCATATTCGAGAGGTCTGTACTATAACTTGTTTTTTTTGAGTTTACCCTCTCGTCCAGTTCACTAAATTCTTTTCCTACTTTGAGTACGACAATTTTTGTGAGTTTACTAATAAGACCAGCATTTACATCTCCATCAATGTTTAGATATGCAATAACCCTATAATCTTTCTCCATAATTCCTGTATTTAAAAATCTTCCACAAGACCATACCACATTATTATCACTATCATAGCCCAAAGCTTTTAAACTATCTTTACCAACAGCAGGATCAACATCAATAATGGCCATGGCCTGTAGTTCAACAGCTATTGAATAATTATATATCATACCTCCACTCATAACATTAATAGTAAAAGGCTTAACAATCTTAGCGGCCAACCCTTCTGCAACTTCTGTTGGTATAACCTTACCCTTCACTTCTTTAAAATCTTCGTTCACCATCTCCCAATGGCGTTCCCACACCTTTTTACCTTCTTCATAGCTTTTTGCATTCTCGGTCTTTTCCCAAGCAGCATAAAAAGTATGAACGGGTATCATTCCAAACAATTCTGATGAATCAGGTACCAGATAAGCATAGGGATCTTGCACCTCTGCACTATCTGAAACTGCACTCTCTTCACTTTCTACTTCAGTATTATTCTCTGCATTTGTCGTTTTCTTACCACCACACGCCGTCAGCCCCACTACCAGCAGAGCCGCAGCCATTAATACAAAAATGATCTTTCTCATAATTGTTTCAATTTAAACTTGGTTTTGCTGTTAACGATCCTACAATGCAACCTTAATTGTCTTTTCTCCAGATTTGACGATATATACGGCACCACTATTGGCATTAATACGGAGTTCGCCACCATCAGCAACACGACTACTTTGAAGAACTCCATCAGCCGAGTATACATTGATGATATCACCGACTCCTGTACCTCTTACCACAATGTCATCACCATCTCCATAGGCCTTTATGTCATTAGCTCGCACAGCAGAAACATCTGTTTTAACTTGGTAAGACACCTGAAGAATGCCATCAGCGGACAAGGCAGGAGTAGTATAGACGCTGTTAACAAGCTGACCCGTCACATCCTCACCATTAAAGACAACTGTATTAATTTCCCATCCCTCCTCAGGAATAACAGTAAATGATAATTGCTCACTCATGGCGACAGCCTGCTTTAAATAACCACCTGCAGCTTGGATAATAGTCAGATAAACTGGCTCTGCCAATGCCTGCACACCAAATTTGCCCCATGTCTCATGAGCCTTATAGTCATTGACGGAACTCGCAGGTACACTCAGCGTAGCATCGAAGTGCGCAAATACGTCATTGTTCGTAGATGGAACCTCCGTATTATATACAGAGATTTTTCTAAGAGACGTGCAGCCATAGAAAGCACGCCAGCCAACATCTGAGGTCTTAGCACCTATGCTAATTTCCTGCAAGTCTGTACACCCATTGAATACCTCATCATTTATCTTTTTCAGACCATCACCGATAGAAACTGTCGTCAAGGCCGTACACTTTCCAAAAGCGCTGTTGCCGATGAATGTAACGCTGCCGGGAATCTCTACTGTCTTCAA
>JAFTFO010000022.1 GCA_017449495.1 Prevotella sp.
TAGGAGCAGCCATCTTTATCCTGACGATCAACCTTGGCGTGGTGCTGATCTGGCTACTGACCTGGCAGCTCGGGGCATCGATTGACGCACAGCTGTATGTCGTCCTGGCCCTGGGATTCCTCGTGACCTTCGGCTTCTATAAGTTCATGAAGGCGCAGCAGAACGGCGGTCCTTTGGACGAAGAGGGCTATCCTCAGGGTACGCGCCTCTGGCACACCGCCTGTCGTCTCGGTGCCTGGACACACAAGGAGGACAAGCGGACGTGGCGCGTCATGAGGGTGATCATGGACGGCCCGATGATGGGCAAGAGGTAAGCGCTATGAGAGGCCAGGGTTTGTAATAACATAAGATGAGGAATAACAACCAGTCGAACAGTATTATCAGATGGTTGGTCGTGGCAGGCGACTTTGTCCTGCTGAACGTCATCATGCTCGCCTTTGCGCACTGGCACTGGCGGATGAACAGCTGGCCAGAGGGCAGGCTGGAGATATTTGTCCTTGTAAACAATCTCGCCCTCATGCTGGGTGAGGTGCGCTACTCAACGATCATCCACCAGCGGATCGTGAACGCCGGCGAAATCCTGAGACGTGTCGTCAAACTGACTGTCCTTCAGTCGGTGCTGGCTTACGTCGTGCTGAAGGTGTTTGCGTACGACCTCCCTGTCGGCTGGCTTCAGTGGGGCATCGGCTCTTCGTTCGTGGCGCTGCTGGTGCCTAAGCGACTGTTGGAGCGTTGGGTCGTGAAGCTGTACCGCGAGGCGGGAAGGAACACCAGGACCGCGGTGCTGGTGGGAAGCGACCCGGAGCTGGTCAGAATCTACAGGAAGCTGAAGGATGACGCGACGCTGGGCTACAGGGTGCTGGGGTACTATGCGGACTCGGAGCTCGGCCAGTGGACGCACACGCTGCAGGGTGACGGCGGCCGGCCGGAAGACGCCGGGCCTGACCGTGCCGTTACGGGCATCGCCCCGTCAGAGATCAAGCGTCTCGGGACGATGGCTGAGTTCCTGTCGTACCTGTCGGAGCCGGAGCGGCTGACGCTTGGGGATGAGCTGTACCTCTGCGTATCGAGGAGAGACCGTGATATCATCAGGCGGGTGTCAAGCCTGTGCGACCATCGGCTGATCAGGTTCTACTACGTCCCTGTGTCCGTGGAGTCCATCGGCCTGAACCTGAAGAGCGAGCTGATAGATGAGATGGAGGTCTACACGACGTATGAGAACCCGCTCCAGAATCCGCTCAACAGGCTTGTCAAGCGTGTCTTTGACATCGTGCTGTCCGTGGCCTTCCTGATACCTACGGCCATCCTGTTCCCGATAGTCTGGCTGGTCATCAAGGTCCAGAGTCCCGGCCCGATCTTCTTCCGACAGGAGCGCACGGGCCTTGACGGCAAGAGCTTCAACTGCCTGAAGTTCCGCTCGATGCACGTGAACGCGGATGCGGACCGGGTTCAGGCGACTAAGGACGATCCCCGCAAGTATCCCTTCGGCAACTTCATGCGGAAGTCAAACATCGACGAGCTGCCTCAGTTCCTCAATGTGCTGAAGGGTGATATGAGCATCGTGGGCCCGCGTCCGCACATGCTGGCGCATTCTGTGATGTACTCAAAGCTGATTGACAAGTACATGGTGCGTCACTTTGTGAAGCCCGGCGTGACGGGCTGGGCGCAGGTGACGGGGTACCGTGGTGAGACGAAGGAGCTCTGGCAGATGGAGGGCCGCGTGAAAAGGGACATCTGGTATATGGAGCACTGGAGCATCTGGCTGGACATCCGGATCATCTGGATGACATTCAAGACCTTTTTCGTCCATGACAAAAATGCCTATTAGACAGTATTTCCCAAATTACATCTGACACCTCAAAGACCAGCGGTTAGAAGGCGGTCAGGGAGTAGAGGTAGACTACTGCTGCGGGGACGGCCATGAGGGTGGAATCGAAGCGGTCGAGCATGCCACCGTGACCTGGAAGGATATTGCCAGAGTCCTTGATGCCGAGGGTGCGCTTGAAGAGACTCTCCACCAAATCGCCCCAGGTGCCGAAGATGACAATGACCAGCCCCAAGCCGATCCACTCTACGACACTCAGTCCAAGAGCATTCTGCTCATACTGTTCCAGGAGATACCACACCAACACGGCAACGATCATCACCAATATGCCTCCGCCAATACTTCCCTCCCAGCTCTTTCCCGGAGAGATGCGGGGGAAGAGTTTGTGCTTGCCCAGCAAGGAGCCGCAGATATAAGCTCCTGCATCGTTGATCCAAAGGAAGATGAACACAGACAGGGGGACGGACCACACAAAATGGATGCCTTCTGCATCAGACTGGAACGCCAGCACGTTCAACAACGAGAAGGGTAGGGCGATGTAGAGCTGGCTCATCATCGTGTAGGCCCAGTCGTTGACTGGGTCTTCTTGTTTCAGATAGAGCTCTGACACCATGAGATAGATCAGCGTGATTAGATAGGGTACGAAGATAGAGGGCGGGGTGATACCACTGCAGTAGCCTGCCATCGCCAGAAAGAAGTACACGCCTGCTACCGTGGAGATCATCTGATTGACGGCAATGCCGCCTCGATCATTCACAAGACCTGCAAACTCCCAGATAGTCAAGCCCGTGACGAGCCCGAACAGCAGGATCATCGCCTCTGGACGCAGAAAGCAACTTACAACCGCGGCTACGAAAAAGACCGCTGTGATGGTTCTGACGATAAAGTTCTTCATGCTTGATAATCTTTAGTCATTTCCTTCATTATTATTTTCTTCTTTTGCCTCCAGTTCCTTGGCACGTTCCTCGGCCATGCGTTCTGCATCAGCACGCATCTGGGCCTCAAGGAGCTCCTCGGCACGACTGGTCCAGGGACGCTTGCCAAAGATCTTCTCGACATCCTCGGCGAAGATCACCTCACGCTCTACGAGCAACTGCGCCAGCTGGGCGTGGCCGTCCTTATGCTCCGTCAGAATCTGCTTGGCACGGGCATACTGCTCGTTGATCATACGCAGCACCTCGTCGTCCATCGTCTTGGCCGTCGTCTCAGAGTAGGGCTTCTGGAACTGGTATTCTGCGTTGTTATAGTAGCACACGTTGGGCAGCTTGTCGCTCATGCCGGCATAGGCAATCATGCCATAGGCCTGCTTCGTCACGCGCTCCAGGTCGTTCATGGCACCTGTGGAGATATGTCCGACGAACAGTTCCTCCGCCGCACGGCCTCCTAAGAGTGAGCACATCTCGTCGAGCATGGCCTCTTTGGTCTGCAGCACGCGCTCTTCTGGCAGATACCAGGCGGCGCCTAAGGCCTGGCCACGTGGCACAATCGATACTTTTACCAACGGATTGGCAAACTCCGTGAACCACGAGATGGTGGCATGGCCAGCCTCATGGATGGCGATGGAGCGTTTCTCGGCCTGTGTCATCACCTTCGTCTTCTTCTCCAAACCTCCGATGATGCGGTCAACGGCGTCGAGGAAATCTTGTTTGCTAACCCTCTCGCTGTTGTGACGGGCAGCGATCAGGGCAGCCTCGTTACAAACATTGGCGATATCAGCACCAGAGAAGCCTGGCGTCTGACGGGCCAGGAAGTCGATATCTACACTGTCGTCAGTCTTCACGGGCTTCAGATGTACTTGGAATACCTCCTTGCGTTCGTTGAGGTCTGGCAAGTCTACATGTATCTGACGGTCGAAGCGTCCGGCACGCAGCAGGGCAGAGTCGAGCATGTCGGCACGGTTCGTGGCTGCGAGGATAATCACACCTGAGTTAGTACCAAAGCCGTCCATCTCCGTCAGCAGGGCGTTCAACGTGTTCTCGCGCTCATCGTTGCCTCCCATGGCGGGATTCTTCGAACGGGCACGGCCTACAGCATCAATCTCATCGATGAAGATGATACAGGGCGACTTAGACTTCGCCTGCTGGAACAGGTCTCTCACTCTGGAGGCACCCACGCCAACGAACATCTCCACGAAATCGGAACCCGACATCGAGAAGAAAGGTACGCCAGCCTCTCCGGCTACGGCCTTTGCCAACAGCGTCTTACCCGTTCCCGGAGGACCTACCAGCAGGGCGCCCTTGGGAATCTTACCACCCAGTTCCGTATATTTCTGAGGATTCTTCAGGAAGTCCACAATCTCCTGGATCTCCTGCTTGGCACCCGCCTGACCTGCCACGTCCTTGAACGTGATGCCCAGGTCGCCGCCCTTCTCATACATCTTCGCCTTCGACTTGCCGACGCTGAACACACTACCGCCACCGCCGACACCTCCGCCACCCATGCGGCGCATGAAGAACATCCACAGTGCGATGATCAACAGGATGGGGAACATGTTGTAGAAGATCATGTTGACGAAGTCATTCTCCTTACGGTTCTCGAAGGTATAGTCACCCGTAAAGGTCTTTGCCTCTTTCGCCTGGTTGATATATTCCTCCACCTGGTCGATAGAGCCAAACTCCACCTCCACGTAAGGATCCTTGCCCGTCTGCTGGGCGCTCTGGTGGAACACGTCGCGGATATGCTCTGGCTTCACGTACATTTTCAGATTGCCCTGCGTCTTGTTGATCACAATCTTTGAGGCATAGCCATGGTCGATCATCGACTTGAAGTCAGAGTACGAGGCCGTACGGCTGATACTGCTGTTCTGTGGTCCGCCACTTGAGAAATACAACAGACCTAACGCCAGAATGGCAATGGCGTAAATCCAGTTCATGTTGAACTTGGGCATATTCATCTTCGGGCCATTCCCGCTATTTTGTTTATTATCCATTTCCTTTATTATTCACTTTTAATATACTCTTTCCTCTTTCAGTCAAGATCCTCGATTCTCGTGAGTTCAGCGTCTTCCCACAGGTGTTCCAGGTCATAGAACGCCCTGACGTCAGGCAGGAAGATGTGTACCAGGGCATCGCCATAGTCCATCGCCACCCACTGTGCGTTCTCTAATCCCACGACATGCATGGGCTTTTCCTTCAGTCGCTCACGGCACAGGTCGCCCACCGACTCACAGATGGCTTCCACCTGTGTAGGCGAGTTGCCTTCGCAGATGACGAAATAGTTGCTGATGCTGCCATCGATCTTCGTCAGGTCGGCCACGACGATGCCGCTGCCTTTTTTCTCTTGTATCGCTTCTGTGATTGTCCTTACAAGTTCACTCATATATTATATAATGTATTATAGCGTGCAAAGGTACAGCAAATCGAGCGAAATGCAAAATAATTTAGACCCAAAACCACAAAAATTGCGCTTTTTTATAAATTTTCCGCTTAAAATTTTGTCAATTCAAGAAAAAGCACTACCTTTGCACTCGCATTTCGAAAAATGCTCAAGCAAAACGGAACAAGGGTGTTCCAAACGGCATTTGACTTTGGGGTATGGTGTAATGGTAACACTACAGATTCTGGTCCTGTCATTCTTGGTTCGAGTCCGAGTACCCCAACACAAAATTCCGCAAGATCCTCATCGGAGCTTGCGGAATATCTTTTTAGCCCAGCCGTCTCTATTCTTTGTCGACCATGGCTGCCACGCATGAGTCGGACCACACGTTCTCTGCCGTCTCTATCATATCGATGATGGTGTAGATAGGCAGGATGACGCCCAGGATGGCAACGGGAGCCCCAATGCCCGACATCAGTGAGAGCGTGAGGAAATAGCAGCCCATCGGTACCCCAGCATTACCTACAGCAGAGATCACGGAGATCAGTATCCACAGCAGGATGGTGCCGAGTGTCAGGGGCGTGCCACCATTCTGCATCACAAAGAGTGAGGTGACGAGGATGAACGCCGCACAGCCGTTCATGTTGATGGTTGTACAGATGGGCAACACAAAACGGGCTATGTGCTTACGTACACCCAGGCGCTGCTCGGCCGTATCCATCGTGACGGGTAGGGTGGCAGCGCTGCTCTTGGTGAAGAGTGCCATGAGCACGGCGGGCATCATTCGGCCCAGCACGTGGATGGGATTCAGACCACGAGCCAACAGGAAGAGGGGCAGTACAACGAAGAACTGTATCACGTTGCCCCCCAGCACTACTAACACATACTTCCCGATAGAATCTGCCACAACCCCTGCCGACACCTGTGCCGACAATTGAGCAGAGAAGGCCACGATGCCGAGGGGCAGCGTCCAGATGAGCCAGCGGATGAGCAGGAAAAGCAGCTCCTGCAGGCCGAGCAGCCCCTTGACGACCACCGCCTTGTTTTCCGATTCAGGCAGTCTCGACAGCCCGATACCCACGGCAAAGGCCAGCAGCAGCAACGACAGCACGTTACCATCGAGGAAGGGCCGGATGATGTTATTCGGTATCAGACCGATGATATGACTGTAATACGTCAACTGGGGAGCCTCCCCTGCCGACTCCTGCCCCTGACTGACAACCTCTGCAGGCAGATTACCAGGGGCTATGGTCACGTAGAGCACCGCCCCCACGATGGCAGCGGCCAGTGTGGTGAGCAGGGTGTAGGTGAGAGTACGGCCAAAGATGCGGCCAGAACCCTTCGAGCCGAAAGTGGCCAGTGTGGTGATTACTGCCAGTACGATCGTCGGCACGGCCAACAGCTGGAACAACCTTGTATAAACCACAGCCACAAACTCCATCAGCTGGTCGAGCCAGTGCAGCCCGAGCAGTCCTAACACAGCACCCAGAATCAGTGCCCCTATCCACCATATCGTTCTTTTCATATCACTTTTACTTTTTTACCTTCTTACTTTTTTGCTGTGCAAAATTACACATTTTTGAATATTATTTATTAACTTTGCAGCCTAAATTTAGTCTTATGGCCTTAGAACAAGCGATTTTCCGTAGAGCAGAACTGCTTTTGGGCGATGCAGCGATGGATCAAGTCGCCCAGAAGCGAGTCATCATCTTTGGCGTGGGCGGCGTAGGCTCGTGGTGTGCTGAAAGTCTCGTCAGGACTGGCATCCGTCAGCTGACGATCGTCGACTCCGACCGTGTGTGCATCACCAACATCAACCGCCAGCTGATGGCCACTTCCAAGACCGTGGGCCGTGTCAAGGTAGAGGCTCTGAAGGAGCGCCTGCTCGAGATCAACCCCAGTGCTAAGATCACGGCCCTCCAGAAGATATTCACTGCCGAGAATGCCACCGAGTTCGATATCGGCAGCTACGACTACTGCATCGATGCCATCGACTCCCTCAAGGATAAGGCAGCCCTCATCCTGTTGGCTACCCGTCTCGGCGTACGCCTCTATTCCTCTATGGGAGCCGCCCTGAAACTCGATCCTACCCGTATTCACGTGGCAGAGTTCTGGCGGGTACAGGGCGATCCGCTGGCACGCGCCCTCCGCAAGCGGTTCAAGCGCGACGGACAGTACCCCGCCCGCAAATTCCAGTGTGTCTACTCCGACGAGCTGTTACAAAACCGAGGCTTCAACGCCACCTGTGGTACGGAGAAATGCATGTGTCCCAAAGCTGTGAACGGACCGGGCGACCCGTCGTTGCTCAACCATGAGTGGTGTTCCTCAAAGGCGCAAATCAACGGCACCCTGGCCCACATCACTGCCATCTTCGGTTTCATGCTGGCAGGACTGGTCATCCAGGATGCCGTAAGATAACGGTTCGTTATTTCCGGTGCGTCTGGCGCCAGGTGTGGGCATAGTCGATCACGGCCCGCAACCGATCACTGGCCGTAGAATCAGGCACAGTGCAGTTGGCTCCAAGAATCAGGTTCTGTGGGCCATCAGACAGAACCTTGTCCACCTGGGCATACACTTCCTCCAAAGTACCGTTGATCAATACACCGTGATGATCCAGCCCACCCAGGATGGGACGGTTGAAGACCTCCTGTGCATGGCGCAGTTTCTCGACATCAAATTCCGGCAGGTTGATGATGGTGCCAGGATAGTCGGCCCAAGCATCCAGATTCTCATACTCTCCACCACAGATGTGCAGGATGTTGATCGGCGCCACCGAGTCGGCTACCTCGGAGATATATTTGTCCCACTTGCGCAGATACTTGGTCCATACCTCGGAGTCCTGCCCAAAGAACTCTATATTACCTCCGTGGGATGAGACGTAAAAGCCGTCAGCACCACGCTTACGGGCTGCCCGGATATAGTTCTCAATGCTCTTCGCCAGTTTCTCAAACGCAGGCTCAGCCGCTGCGGGATTTTTCTTGATCACCTCATCCACTTCCTCGCCAGCTGCCTGATGCAGGATCAGTAAGGGGGAATAGACGGTGGGAATGATCAGGGCAGAGTCTTTCAACTGGCTGGCCAGGGCCTCTATCACCTGCAACTGCGGCTCGAAATATTCAGCAGGGAGTTCTTCTACCTTGCCGAAGTCCTTGGCGGTCTTTATTTCCCACTGTGGCGGCAATGTCTCGTATTGCACCTTCAGAATGTCGTTGCCTGTCTCATGAAAGAAGGCAATATGCTCCTCGACGGCCTTAGGACCGAACTTATCGGGGAAGTGGTGAAAGAATGCAGCCGGGATGATATCCGGAGCCTTTGACTGGTCGAGCACGCGTTCTATCAAGTCTCGCTTATTAGGCTGCTCATCCGCCTGTTGTGTGGAACAGGCTGTCAGTGCGAGGGCAGACAATACAATAACAGTAAAATTCTTTTTCATCATTTGTATAGTTTTTTAATTTACGACATGGGTTACTTTTCACTCTTTCTATAGTCCAGTGCTGGCTTGCGGTCACCCAGCAGCGGTATGTACTTAAAGTCTGGGCCTGTCACCTGCTTGAACTCAGCCTTGATGTCTTGCAGCAGTTTCGCATCGGTCAGAATATCCACAGCCGTCAAGGCAAACACACGGCTGGCATTCAACAGACCCTTCGTGCCAATCGTCGTACCGTCAGCAGCCACGTTCTGCCAAGAATGGCCAGGACTACCAGGTACGAAGGTGGCAGCACCGAAACTGGCCAGAGGTACTACCCACGACACGTCGCCCACATCACTGGATCCGCCACTGCCCTCTTCAGGGAACTCTGCCAGTGGCTCTACCTTAGCTGCCTGATTCACGATGGAGTCTGGATTGCCTGTGGCCTTGGCTAACTCTTCAGCGAGCTTACGTTCACGGGCATCATAGATGACACCGCCCACCTGTTCCAAGTTCTTCTGGATGACCTTCGACAGCGTCTTGTTGTGCAGTCGTTCGTATGTGCCTGCCACAATCTCTTTTTCCAGACGGGTCTGGGTACCCTTGGCAGCACCCACGGCAGCAGAGTCTATCCACTCCGTCAACTGGTTCAGTACGTCGCGCTTCGGACTACGGATATAGTATGACACGCGAGCATACTCTGGTACGACGTTAGGCGCAAAGCCCCCATCAGGTATCACATAATGGATACGACTGGAAGTCGGCACATGCTCACGCAACAAGTTCACCATATAGTCGAGAGCCTCTATTGCATCGAGGGCAGAACGTCCCTTCCAGGGATTACCAGCAGCATGAGCAGGCTTACCAAAGTATTTATAGTCGACCATCACCATCGCCGTACCACCATTGGTAGATACGGCATTCACACTGGAGGGGTGCCAGTCGAGCACGACATCGACACCATCAAACAATCCCTCGCGCACCAGATACACCTTTCCTGCGCCACCTTCCTCGGCAGGTGAACCATACACCTTGACAGTACCGCTTTGCTTGTTGGCAGCAAGCCACTTACTGATGGATACGGCGGCTGCCGAAGAAGCCACACCGAAGGTGTTGTGACCACAGCCCTGACCTGGGGCACCTTCCTTAATGGGCTTACGGTAGGGCACAGTGTCCTGAGATAGTCCAGGTAGCGCATCGAACTCAGCCAGCAGGCCGATAACGGGGCTGCCACTGCCATAGGTGGCTATGAAGGCCGTCGGCATACCGGCCACACCCTCTTCTATAGAGAAACCATTCTCGCGCAGGTGCTGCTTCAGCAACCCACTACTGTTGGTTTCCAAAAATCCTAACTCCGGGTTTGCCCAGATGGTCTTCTGAAGTTTGTCGTACGTCTGGAAGTTGTTGTCCAGATAATCTATGGCGACCTTGGCCTTCCCGTTCTCCTTTGTTTTCTTTGCGTTTACACTGCCACTTAGCGTCAGACCCGCTAACAGCAGTAGTCCTATTCTTTTATTCATAATGCTTGTCATTTATTGGTTACGACGTTAAAGTCCGTATTCTGATATTTTGTGAGGGTGACAGCAAAAGAATTGCCCAAGTCACGTCTTATATCACCTAAGACCTCTTCCGAGATGCTCTTCCCCTTTGATCCGAACACTGAGGATACAACCTGACGGAAAGTCCAGTAACTATGCGCACAGTGATACTCAAATGAACGAAGTGAAGACTGGCGCTTAGGACAGGCAAGCGATTCTGCTGAGACCTTGGAGCCCGGGGCGCACTGGATACAATAATCTGCATTGTGCAATGTCTGACGAGTCTCGTATGCTATGGCAGGATTAAATCCTCTATAGATCGAGGCATCCAGATCCTTACAGTATGCTACTCCTGCCTCACGTAATCCCATTTCCCGGAATTGTATGGCCCAAGGGCATTGCGTCACGTGGAATGTGTAGTAAGGAGCATCCCAGATAACTCGTTGTTGGAGAGCCTCCCCCCTTCGGCGACACTCGTCTGACGGCACCCACTCACCATAGCGATGATACGTCTCTATGGTAAGGGGCTGACCGTCAGCCAGTGCTCGCTGTGCCATCCGATGACCACGCTGCTCTGCGTATGTACGCGTAGCCAACAGGAATACCTCACGGCCTTGTTCTCCAAAAGCTCCCTTCAGTCTGGCATAATACCTGGCCACAATATAGGCCTGTACACGCTCATTAAAACCTTCGAAATGATAGACGGGAGTTCCCTGCTGTGGGGAATCGTCCTTCACACTTGCCTGCTGTATTGCCTTGGCGATAGCCGGATTAGCACTTATCAGATATGCGCCCGCTACTGGGACCATGACACGTGCCGATTGCCGTAAGAAATCTCTCCTGTTCATATACTACTTATGCGTCTGGCGCCAGGTGTGGGCATAGTCGATCACGGCACGCAGCTTCTCCCAGTCAGTCTCGCCGGGTACAGTGCAGTCTGCACCGAGGATAAAGTTCTGAGGTGCATTCTCCAAGACCTTGTCAACAGCCTTTTTGGCTTCTTCGATAGTGCCTGTAGCGATCACGCCCAGACGCTCCAGACCTCCGAAGATGGGCCGGCTGAAGCGTTGCTGCGCCTCCTTCAGGTTGAGGGTGGAGCCATCGGAGAAGTTCAGGGGCACATTGATGATGCTGGCAGGATAGTCGGTAAAGGCATAGAGCGCCTCTGCATTCTTGAATGGCGTGCCATAGTCGCAGATGTGCAGGATGTTGATCTCGCCAATCTCATTGGCCACCTCCGACACATGCTTGTCCCACTCACGTACATACTCGTTCCAGATTTTTGGAGAGAGCGAATTGCCGTCGCCACCCTGACTGGACACGTAGAATCCATCGGCACCGTGCTTGCGGGCTGCACGCAGATAGTTCTCTATCGACAGCGAGAGGTTCTTAATGGCCTGTCCGAAGGCCTTGGGATCCTCCTCGGCGAGTTTCTTCAGGTCCTTGTCACGACCCAGCGTCTGATGGGCCAAGGCCAGAGGGGAATAGACAGTAGGCAGGATGAATGCCTCCTTGCCAAACTCACGGGCCAGATCCTCGATGACAGCCACCTGAGGTGCGAAGAAATCCTCATCATACACGGGCACACGCTCCCAGTCCTTACCGTTCCTGATGTCGATCTGCGGCACGACAATCTCGTAGAATACTTTCACGAAATCCATGTTCGTGGCACGATAGAAGTCCTTGTGATCTTGTACGGCCTTGCGTCCGAGTTTGTTCTCGAAGTGCAGGAAGAAGGCTGCGGGCACGTATTCGTTGGGACGGCTCTGGTCGAGTACCTGGAGGATGACCTCACGACGGTTGTTAGCTACTTGCTGTTGGGCAGCGACTGTCTGAATGCCTGTGGTTGCAAACAGAGCCACGGCTAAAGTCTTTACAAAATTCTTTTTCATAACTTGGATTTTTATTAACTATTTTACCTTTTTTACTTTTTTACCTTTACTCAAACTCAGCTCCATAAGGGCCGTCACCCGTCTCGCCACTGTAACCCCAGTTCTGCTCCAGATTGGGATTCAGGATAATCTGCTCCTGGGGCAGAGGCAGCAGGTAGTTTTTCTTTGACACATTCTGAATCTTTGTCGTCTTTGTACCAAGGGTCTCTGCATCGGTGGGCGTGTTGGCCTTGACATATTTGACGAGGATATGCCAACGGATGAGATCGAACCAGCGTTGTCCTTCGAGTACGAACTCCAGTCGGCGTTCTTCCCGTAGCCGTTCACGGAACTCCTCTTTTGAGAGACCTGCGAGGTCGAGGTCGGAGCCGTCGGAGGGTGTGTTCTGGATATTCAGGTATGGACTCCAGTAGGCACGGCGGCGCACCTGGTTAATGGCATCGTAGGCTGCTACCGTAGGACCGTTCAGCTCGTTCTCTGCCTCTGCCTTGATGAGCAGCACCTCGGCATAGCGGATGATAACTGTGTTGGTTGACTGTCCTGCTGCATTACCACTGGAGGCCGGATTGGCGAAGTTCAGCGAGTCGATATACTTGCGGAAACGCGGAATGGTGAACTCGTAGTCCGTTCCTGTGTTGGGATTGTAGATGCGCTTCGCCCAGGAGCCGTCACGACGCTGGTCACGGGGGTCTGTCTGCTCATAATACTTGTCGCTGGTGGCCAGCAACACCGGCTCTGCGTCATCCCAGTTGGTCGCAAAGGTGCAGTGTCCTGACACGTTGGCATTGATAGTGCGGTCGTGCTCAATGGAGAAAATGTGCTCCGGGCCGTGCTTCTTGTCAACAGACCAGTTGTCAATAAACTTGTCGAGCAGGCTGTATTTGCCGGAATCTATCACTTTCTGAGCATAATTCACAGCTTTCTGATAGTAATCTTTCTGGTTAGCCTTGCCCTTCTCCGTAGACGTCTGGGCCCAGGTCAGATAGACCTTTGAGAGAATGGCTGAGGCTGCCAGACTGTTGGCCTTACTGTCTAAGGAGGTGTAGTTGGCAGGCAACTGCTCGGCCGCCGTCAGGTCAGCCACGATCTGCTCATAGACCTCATCGACACTGTTGCGAGAAGCCCCTTCACCCTCCCCATCGTGCAGTACGATAGGCACGCCTCCAAAGTAGCGCACGAGATTGAAATATACGAAACCGCGCAGGAATCGAGCCTCATTGATGTAGTTCTGCTTGGTCTGGTCATCCAGGAAACCGGCTCCTTCCACCTTATCGATGACCACATTGGCACGGTTGATGGCCTTATAGTGCTCTTCCCACGCATAACTCACGAAGAGGTTGGTAGGCTGGATGGCGAAATTGCTCAGTTCACGGATATGGGCGGAGTTAGTCTGTGCACCAGCCTTCACATAGTCGGTCTGCAGGTCGTTGATATAGACACTCTGGTTGTTGAACATGCCATAGAAGCCGTCTACCGTAAACTCCTGGTAGATGCCGTTGATTGCCGTCTCGATATCCTCCTTGCTGCCATAGAAGTTCTCCTTGTCGATAGAACTGATGGAACTCTGTTCCAGGTCTGCGCAACTGCTTAAAAGTAAAAGGGTAAGAAGGTAAAAAGGTAAAACACCTAAAACCTTTATAACATTCCCTTTAACGCTTTCCCTAAATATCTTGTACTTTTTCATAATTCTCATTTTTACAGTTTTACTTTTCTACCTTTTTGCTTTTCTTATAGTGTGATATTAAATCCTACGAGTACAGTCTTTGCAGTAGGATAGGCTCCATAGTCAATACCCTGATAGAGGGCATTGGTCTCGTCGATACCATTACGGTTAGCCTCTGGATCATAGCCATTGTAACCTGTGATGGTAATGAAGTTCTGTAACGATACATACAGACGTACCTGCGCATCCTTGGTAATCTGAGGCACTTTCAAGGTGTACCCCAACTGGATATTGCGCACTTTCAGATAAGAAGCGTTCTCCACAAAACGGTCGTCTGCATAAATAGAGGTGGCGCTACTGGCCTTCTGGATGGTGTTGCTGGGATTGGTAGGTGTCCAGCGGTCAGCCACTTCTGCCAGCGGGTTATAGTAGTAGCCGTTACCACGATCCAGACGGCAGGCCAGTGCGTTGAACAGTTTGTTGCCATACGATCCGCTGAGGCTCACGAAGAGGTCGATGTTCTTATAAGCCACCTTGGTGTTAAAGCCGTAGGTAAACTTAGGTTGGATATTGCCCAGCACCACGCGGTCCTGCTCATTTACCACGCCGTCGCCATTAACATCCTCAAACTTCGGGTTACCTGGCTCAACAGTCGAAATGGTCTGCGATGGCAGGCTACTCAGGTCTTCATTACTTTGGATAATCCCCTTGAAGCGGTAGCCATAGAACGTTCCGAGAGGTTCACCCACCTTCACGATAAGCGGATTGATGTACTGCAACGTGCCAATAGACTGGAAATCAGGCAAGAAATACTCTGAGTTGCCCAGGCTGGTCACCTCGTTCACGTTGTGGGCGATGTTGGCATTCACGTTCCACTTCCAGTCCTTACGGTCAAGCAGTACGCCGCCGATCTCGAGTTCTACACCCTTGTTAGTTACAGAACCGACATTACGTAACACGGTAGAGAAGCCTGTCACCTGTTCCACTGGCACGTCGAGCAGCAGGTCGCTGGTCTTCTTGTAGTAGCCGTCGAGGGTGATGGTCAGGCGGTTCTGAAAGAAGCCTGTGCTCAGACCGATATTATAAGAGGTTGTCGTTTCCCATTTCAGGTCAGGGTTCGACTTGTTCTCGATGATGTAGCTGGTGGCCTGCTGGTTGTTGATAATCACCGTACGGGGCACGACATTGGCTGCAAACTGGTAGTCGCCGATCTCCTGGTTACCAACGGTGCCGACGGAGGCGCGCAGCTGGATGAAGTCTACGCTTTTGCCCAGATGGATCCACTTCTCGCGGTCGATGTTCCAAGATGCTCCCAACGAAGGGAAATAGCCCCATCGATGGTCTTTGGCGAAACGGCTCGAACCGTCGGCACGCAGGGTGGCCGAGAGGTTGTAACGCGAGTCGTAGCTGTAGTTTACACGACCGATCCACGACTGTAGAGTAGATACGTAGTGACTGCTCAAGGAGGGCAGCGTCGTAGCGGCAGCACTCAGGTTGTCATAGCCTGTAGCGTCGTTACTAAAGCCGTAGGCAGTGGTAGCCACACTACTGCGGTCGGTCTGTTGGGCGGTATAGCCTAAGAGCACTGTCAGTGAATGTACGTTTTTGAACACGTTGCTGTAGGTGGCCGTATATTCCGTCTGCCAAGTATTCGTCTTAGTCTGTCCCACTGAGGCATAGCCATTGTTAGCCAGACCGCTGGTGGTATAAGAAGGAGCATAAAAACTCTGACGGGTGTTCGAGAGATCGGCTCCGAGACTGGCTTTCAGTTTCAGCTGCGGTATGATGGTCCACTCGGCGAAGCCAGTGCCGATGATACGGGTGTTCTCTGTTTCTGCCTGCGTATTCTCTAAGTCACTGATGGGATTGCCCACTCTGCCGTTATAGATATCCACGCTCGTCGGTGTCGGGTCGTAGTTATATGATCCGTCGGCATTGTAGATCGCGGTATAGGGCGTATGCGAGATGGCTGCAAACCAAGGGCTGGGCTGGAACATGTTACCACTATTGTCTGAAACGCCAGTCACGTGGTTGAGGGCAGCGTTGGCATTTACGCCAATCAGCAGGTTCTGGAAGACGTTCCGCTCGTAGTTGATGCGACCAGCATACCGCTTCAGACCCGTTCCCTTGATGATACCGTCCTGACTCTTATAGCTGCCACTGACACTGTAGCGCGAAATCTCGTCACCACCGACCACCGACAACTGGTGCTCTTGCTGGAAGCCCGTCCGCAGGGCAGCGTCCTGCCAGTCGTAGCTCTGCGTGGGGTTGTCGAGGTCGTAGCCTAACTCTCCATTCTGGTAGAGCTCGTGCCAGATGTCTGCCCACTGCTGAGCATTCAGGAAGTCAAGCTTTTTGTTAATCTGACTCCAGCCGAAGGAGGCATTGTAGCTGATGTTGTTTCGGCCGTGTGAACCCTTCTTGGTGGTGATGATGATGACACCGTTGGCACCACGGGTACCGTAAATGGCCGTTGCCGAGACATCTTTCAGCACCTCCACGCTCTCAATGTCGGCAGGATTCAGGAAGGCCAGCGGGTCGAGTGTTGCATCACTGGTCTTAGCTCCCGTACGCGTTGATGCAGGATCGTTGTAAACAATGAATCCGTCAATCACATAGAGCGGCTCGTTACCACCCGTGATGGAGTTACCACCACGGATGCGGATGATGCTCGCTGCGCCGGGCTGTCCAGAGGTCTGCGTTACGTTCAGACCAGCTACGGCACCCTGCAGCAGACTCTCCACGGAGTTGTTCGTCTGGCGGAGCACCTCGCTGTCCACCGAGGAGATACTGCTGGTGAGTTCTAAGCGCTTCTGCACACCGTAACCCACAACCACCACCTCGTTCAGACGGCTGGCATTGTCGATGAGGGCTATTTCTACCGGCTCCTCGAAGTCGTAGACATCCACATCTAAAGCCCGGTATCCCACATATTCCACTCGTAGGGTCAGCGGGGCCTCTACCTTCGTCTGAAGGCTAAAATTACCGTCGTAGTCGGTCACTACGCCTTGTCCTTTTTCACTTTTCACAATGACAGATGCGCCAATCAGCGGTTCTCCGTTGCGGGCATCACTGATGTGACCCGTAATCACATTCTGTGCCAAGGCCCACAGTGGGGCGAGCACAAGTGCTAATGAAAACAATCTTTTTCCCATACTCTCTTTTTTTTAAGGTGTAGTCTTGGCTTGGACGGCCTTCTCTCTCACAAGACCGCCCTATAGCCCACAGATAAGACTACTGTTAATAAATAAAGTCTATTTAGTTTTGTTGAATGCTGTAAAGTGTGTCTTTACCCTCTCGATCTGTGTTTCTGTTATTTTACGGTCCAGATTGAGAAAACCGTATTCGTGGTTATACTTTGTACCGTTCTCGAGTACCCATTGTAGGAACAGACTGACGGCATCGTCGGCGACGTTGTAGGAAATGCCTACACGCTCAATGGTTATCTCGTGGGGCTTTCCATTCTCCAATGTCAGCAGGACATCGTCGAGCGAACCTTGATTGCTGAACGTGTCAGCAAGGTCTTTCTTCAGGTCGAGGCTGATTAGTGACAGATCGTTCTTCAGATGGCGGCTCTTCAGGTCGAAGATATTTGGTAGCGCATTGAACGTCACGCCCATGGGGTCTTTCGAGATAGCGGTGTTTAGGAAGAGGTCGTCACCTGAGATACGCTTACCTCGAAAACTGCTACTCTCCTCGCCGAAATTATGGGCGAACGATGAAGCGACCGATGAGGTGTTGCTGCCACTATATATAATAAGGTGTTCAAACTGTTTGATTTTCTTTACGTCCTCGTCGAAATCGTCGTTGAGGAAGAAAAGCTGTTTCAGTTTCTTGACATTTAGGTGTTTTCCTTCGAGCAGGCGTGCTGCCTCAGAGCTGCGGGCAGTGATAGGCAGCACGGCTGTCTCTCCGAAATATACAACATGGCTAAAGTCTTTCGTGTCTACATTCTGCTGATCTGATACAATGTTCAGGTCGATGACATCTTGGCTTCCTGATCCTTTCACAATCTGAAATTCAACGCCTGGCTCAGTCTTGGCGTATTCAGAAATCCATTTCTCTATCAGCGGACGAACAAACCTTGGCGCTTTTACATAGCGTACACCACTGTTCGTACTATTTCCCTCAGCCCAAACGGTGCTGGCGCTGATACTCAATATTGCTACTATAACTAACTGTCTTGTCTTCATATCTTATATTTTTTTTGTATTTAAAACATTAAGTTAAGTTTTCTGGGTGCAAAGGTACGGCGATTTCCCCATCTCCACAATCCTAAGTGTTTGGCATTTCGCATACCAAAGGTTTGGTATTTTTCCTTTTTTGTTGTAAATAGTGGTCATTTCTCGGGGAAAAGTTGTAATTTTGCACCGTGAGAAATAGGTTTATCATAGCTGCGGCATTATTCTTTATGACACAGGCGACAAAGGCGCAAGTGCAGAATGACTCGGTGGATGCTACGCTTGACGGTCAGGCGTTGCACGAGGTGACCGTATCTGCTCATAAGGCTGGTCGTGTGAAAACCAGCGGTTTGGGTAATATGGAGCTGATCAGTTCGAAGGAACTGCTCAGGGCTGCCTGCTGTAATCTGGGTGAGAGCTTTACCACCAATCCTTCCGTCGACGTGAACTATAGCGATGCCGCCACGGGCGCCCAGCAGATCAAGTTACTCGGACTTAGTGGCACTTACGTACAGATGCTCTCCGAAAACATCCCCAACTATCGCGGTGTGGCCTCGCCATACGCCCTGGGCTATATCCCGGGTCCATGGATGCAGAGCATTCAGGTGTCGAAGGGCGCCTCGTCGGTGAAGAACGGCTACGAGAGCATCACGGGACAGATCAACGTGGAGTTCAAAAAACCGCAGGCAACACCCTGGGCCGACGCGAACGTCTACTTCAACAGCGACCAGAAACTGGAGGCCAACCTCGGCGCCAACCTCCATCTGACAGATAAATGGAGTACGGCCCTCTTAGGCCACTACGAGATTCTGGACAAGGCTCATGACGACAACGACGACGGCTTTGCCGACATGCCAAAGATGCGGCAGGGGTCGCTGATGAGTCGCTGGGCCTACATGAGCGACACCTACATGTTCCAGGCTGCCGTCAAGGGACTGAAGGAACACCGTGAAGGCGGACAGAACGTACATGGGCACGGGATGGCCGATAATCCCTACCTCATCGACATCACCAATGAGCGCTACGAAGCCTTCACCAAGAATGCCTTTATCCTGAATCCTGAGCGGATGACGAACATCGCCCTCATCCTAAGCGGTTCGATTCACCACGAGCGCAGTCTCTACGGAAATACGCCATACGATGCAGATCAGCGCAACGGCTATGCCTCGCTGTTGTTCGAGACCGACTTCGACGAACACCATAGTCTCTCGACAGGCATCAGCCTGAACCATGATTGGCTCGACGAGGGCGACGGTACACAATATGGACATGCCAAGACCGATGAGACCACACCGGGCGCCTACGCCCAATATACTTATAAAATAGGTGAGCAGTTCACCGTGATGGGAGGTCTGCGCTGGGATCACAGTAACCTCTGGGGCTCGTTTGTTACACCTCGTATGCACTTGAAGTATTCGCCCTCAGACATCATCACCCTGCGCGGTTCTGTTGGCAAGGGCTATCGCACACCGCACATCCTGGCAGAGAACAGTTATCTGCTGGCCAGCAACCGAATGCTTTGGATTAATGGTGATGTCGGACAGGAGAAGGCATGGAACTACGGACTGAGCACACAGATAAAAATCCCCGTTGGCGAGCGTACGCTGGAGCTGAATGCGGAGTACTACTACACGCACTTTATCCAGCAGGCCATCATCGACTACGACATGAAACCTTTTATTGTGAAGACATATCCGTCCACCTATCTCCCAATGATTGAAGTGCACAAGATGGGCGATGGTGACAAATCATATTCGCACACCATCCAAATAGATGCCACCTACGAGGTGCTGCCCAAACTAAATGTGACAGCCGCCTGGCGATGGAACGACGTGAAGGCCACCTATAATGGTGAACTGCGCCAGAAACCGATGAACAGCCGATACAAGGGCCTGCTTACCGCCTCGTATGCCCCCGGACTGGGCAAGTGGCAGTTCGACGCCACCCTCCAGTTGAACGGCGGTGGTCGCCTGCCGGATAATCATGGAAATGGCCTATGGGACGAGCACTTCAAGGCCTACGAGCAGGTGAGTGCCCAGGTGACCCGTTTCTTCCGCCATTGGAGCATCTATGCTGGCGGGGAGAACCTGACGGGCTTCAAGCAGAAAAACGCTATCATCAGTGCCGACAACCCCTGGAGCAAGGACTTCGATGCCACGATGATCTGGGGGCCTGTCCACGGCCGTGTATTCTACATCGGGGCAAGGATTAATTGGAATATTTAGAGCCCCTTGTTAAGGGGCGGCTATCGCTCGGCGACGAAGGAGACGCTTATATGAGCGTAGCGAGTCTTAAGAATGCAGGGATAAAACAAAACTTAAAATATGATGAGAACAAAAGTATTATTCATGGCACTGGCCATAGCAGCCACCTGTGCCGCCAAAGACATCAAGACCGTCGTGCTGACCACCAATCCGGAGATGCACTGCACGGGCTGCGAACAGAAGATCAAGAACAACATCCGTTTTGAGAAGGGCATCAAGGACATCAAGACCAACCTCGACGACAAGACTGTCACCATCGAGTACGATGCCGACAAGACCAACGTCGAGAACATCATCAAGGGCTTCAAGAAAATCAACTACGAGGCCTCTGAGGTGAAGGCGGTGTCTGGGAAGGGGGATGCAAAGGTAGACGCAGAGACTGGTGCTACCCAGCAGCAGTAAAATGCTCTTCTTTGTCCACGACCTCGCCGTTGAGTATCTTGAAAGAGTTGAGGGTCGGCTTGCCATCCAGCAGTGAGAGGATGGCATAGCGGATGGTTGGGTCGACAGCCAGTCGGACATCCTCCACTGACGGTCGTGAGGGCGAGGCGGGGTGACTGTGCCAGTTGGCCAGTATCTTCAAGCCCTTCTCCCTGGCATAGCGAAGGGCGGCAAACTGCTGCTTGGGTGCAAAGGAGAAATGCTCTGGCGAGTGGTCTACGTTCTCCATCGGGTAATTCTCTGTGACAAGGCCTCCTCCGTCTACTCCTGTTGTGGGGGAGGGGATGCCCAGCAGATAGCCGCATGACTCTATGGGCGCGTCCTGCTGCGCCTGGGCAATCAGTTCTTCTATAATGTGCTGCTCTATCTTCATCTTTCTTCATCTATCTTCTTCTATCTTCCTCTATCTTCTTCTATCTTCTTCTATCTTCTTCTATCTTCACTTCTTAATAGTTACTCGGTGGGTTGTGCCTTCCACATGTTCTACAGACAGAACGTTGTAACCCTGTTCTTTTGCATTGCGCGGCACATTCTCCAAGGGTTCGCCCTCTGCGAGCAGTACTTCCAGAATGTCGCCCTCACTGAGCTTCGACAGCTCGATCTTTGTCTTCACGAAAGTCATCGGGCAATGCTCCTTCGTAATATCTAATACTTTTTTCATTTGATCTTTTTATAATTATCAATTATCCGCTCGGCTCTGCCGCTTGGCTCGTCCAAGAATTGTCAATTGTCAATTAAATAAATAAAGTTTGTCCTCCTTCCGAGAGATTCAGGAATGTGGCCACGCCGAGCACGTCCTTCACCTCGGGGATGAAGTCTGATTTCTGCAGGCCGAGCACGTGCATAGCCATCTCACAGGCATAGAGGTTGATGCCCAGCGCCTTAGCGGCCTCCACCAGCTCCTCCAGCGTGGCCACATTGTTCTTACGCATCAGGTAGCGGAAGATCTTCGGCCCGGCACCGAGGAAGTTGAACCGTGAGGTCGGCGTCACATGCAGGCCACCCATCATGAATCCGAAGATCTTCGTCAGCCAGTTACCGCCTACCAGCGAACGGCCTTTCTTCTGTTTGATGGCGTCGAGGCCCCAGAAGGTGAAGAAGATGTTCACCTCATACCCTACTGCTGCCGCACCCGTACCTAATGTAAATACTGCTGTCAGCTTGTCGAAATCGCCACTGAAGGCGATGATACTTAGTTTCTTTGTTTCTGCCATATTGTCTTGAGTTTGAATCTGGGTGCAAAGGTAGCATGTTTTCACTGATGCCACAATCCCATAGGGATGGTAAATCGCATACCATGTTCAGGGTATGTAAAATGCCACGAATGGGTGATTGTGAGACTGCTGAAACCGTAGTACCTTTGCACCCAGATTCAAACTCAAAAGAAACGTTATGGCAAAGATTTATGTAAATGGAGATGTGCAGGAAGTAAACCTGCCGGTGAATGTAGCAGAACTGGTGAAAGTGCTGTTAGTAGAGAATCCTGAGATGGTGTCTGTGCAGGTGAACGAAGAGTTCGCTGAGCGTGAGGACTGGGACGGTATCCAGATTAAGGAGGGAGACAAGGTGGATTTCTTATACTTCATGGGAGGCGGAGCGTTATGATTGACTTTACTGAAGAACAGATACAACGCTACTCCCGACACATACTATTACAGGACGTAGGTGTCGAGGGACAAGAGAAGATAATGAACGCACGTGTGCTTGTAGTGGGAGCCGGTGGCTTGGGTGCCCCCGTCTCACTCTATCTTGCTGCGGCGGGTATTGGCCGTATCGGCATCATCGATGCCGACGTGGTGGACCTGAGCAACCTTCAGCGGCAGGTGATCCACTTCACGAAGGATGTGGGCATCCCCAAGGTGGAGAGTGCCAAGGAGAAGATACAGGCCATTAACCCCGACGTGAAGGTGGACACTTATTACGAGTTCCTCGACTCGTCGAATGCGCTCGACATCATCAAGGAGTATGACTTCATTGTGGACGGCACCGACAACTTCCCCGTGAAGTTCCTCATCAACGATGCCTGTGTGATGGCGGGTAAGCCATTCTCGCATGGGGGCATCCTGCGCTTCAACGGCCAGACGTTCACCCATCTGCCTGGCACGGCCTGCTATCGGTGTATGTTCAAGGAACCGCCTCCTGTCGGGGCTGTGCCTACCTGTTCACAAGCTGGTGTCCTGGGCGCCATCGCCGGCATGTTGGGCACCATCCAGGCTGCAGAGACGCTGAAGTATTTCACGGGCGTTGGAGAATTGCTGACAAACCGACTGCTGACGTTCGATGCCAAGAAAATGCAGTTCCGTACAGTGCCTGTCAGGCATCGGGACTCATGTGCCGTCTGTGGCTCGAACCCGACCATCGACCGTCTGATCGACTATGAGTTGCCAGCGTGCGACTTGAAACATTGACCAACACAAATCTATATAAAGGTAAAAAAAATAAAACGGTAAAAAAGTAAATCATTATGGCAGATTCTAATTTACAGCGCAGTGTGACCACTGCTACCGCCAGAAGACTGGCGACGACCACCAAGACCGCCCCGCAGATGGGCTCAATCACTCCGAGACTGCTCCTGAAGTTGCTCCCCTGGGTGCAGGTCAGCGGCGGTACCTTCCGTGTGAACCGCACGAAAGTGGAGCTTCGCAAGAACGACCGCCTGCCCATCCAGTATGTGAACGGCCAGCCAACCTTTACGGCCAAGCACCTGAAGGCTATCCCCCTGTTCTCTGAGTTCGACGACGAGATTGTGAACCGCTTGGTGAGTGCTTTCGAGGCTCAGGAGGTGGATGTAGACAAATACTTCGTCACTGAGGGAAAGGACAAGCAGCGTTTCTTCATTGTGGCCAGTGGTCAGGCTGAGGTCATCAGCAAGGGCTCTCACGGCGAGGAACTGCGGATAGCCTTGCTGGGCGACGGTGAGTATTTCGGCGAGGCAGACCTACTCGACGATGCCGAGTCGACGGTCAGCGTACGGGCTATCACGCCAACGGTGTTCCTCGGTCTGAAACTCAAGGAATTGCTGAAGTTTATCGAGGAGGTGCCCGACTTCCGTGAGACGTTCAACAAGGCCGTCGACAAGCAGTTACGCCTGAAGGCATCAGTCAACGATAACGGTGAGAAGCACATCGACCTCGTCTCCGGACATGAGGAGGATAACATCATCCCCGAGACCTATATCGACTACGAGGAGAACCCCACGGAGTACTCTCTGAACACGCTCCAGACGGTGGTCCGCGTGCATACCAGGGTGAGCGACCTCTATAATAATCCTTACAACCAGCTGGAAGAGCAGCTGCGCCTCTCCATCGAGAGCATCAAGGAGCGCCAGGAGTGGGAACTGATCAACAACAAGAAGTTCGGCCTGCTGGCTGCTGCCAACCCCGCCTATCGTATCACCACCCGTTACGGAGCGCCCACTCCCGACGACCTCGACGAACTGTTGAGCCTTGTCTGGAAGGAGCCTGCCTTCTTCGTGGCCCATCCGAGAGCCATTGCTGCCTTTGAGCGTGAGTGTACGTGGCGCGGTGTGCCTCCTGTGACCACCGACCTCTTCGGCACGAAGGTCATTCTGTGGCGTGGTGTGCCCCTGATCCCCTCAGATAAGGTAGAGGTGGAAGGGCAGTACCTGACAGGTCGTGGCGTGGGTACGACGAAGATCATTCTGGTACGTACTGGAGAGCAGAACCAGGGCGTCATCGGACTACATCAGAGTGGTATCCCCGGTGAGATTGCCCCGTCGCTGAGTGCCCGTCTGATGGGACTCGACAAGTTCGGTGTGGCCTCTTACCTGCTCACGAAATACTTCTCCTTGGCAGCCCTGACGGACGACGCCATCGCCGTACTGGAGAATGTGGAAGTGGGTTACTACCACGACTATCAGCACCGCAATGCTGTCGCAAAGTGAAGAGTGAAGAATGAAGAGTGAAGAATTTGCTACCGCATGACGTGTGCGTAGTTAATTATGAATTGCGTATGATAAATATACAGAATATTGACGGCTACGGCATCGAGGACCCGGGCTTCGAACTGTTGCGGCAAGTGGCGCGAAAGTACTGTCCGGAGGAGTGGCAGGAAGCGCGTCAGGCCGTAGTGCCCGACCAGACTCTCGACGAAGCCATCGACCTCTCTTTGCTGGCAGGACTTTATGATGCGCAGCCAATCCCCGCCCCTCAAGGGGAGGGGGCAGGGGTGGGGTCTTCCCTCCCTGTCGAGAACGGCTTCGGTATCGGCATCCCTGAGACCGAGAAACTGCAAAGTCTGCACTACGAGGAGGTGGACACGCTGAACGCCGAGCAGATCAAGAAGGACTTCCCCGTCTTGCAGCAGAAGGTGAACGGCCATGACCTCGTGTGGCTCGACAACGGCGCAACGACGCAGAAGCCCATCCAGGTGATCGACAAGATTTCGGATTACTATAAAAACTATAATTCGAACATCCACCGCGGTGCCCATACGTTGGCAGCCCGTGCCACCGATGCCTATGAGGAGGCCCGTGAGAAGGTGCAGCGATTCATCAATGCCGCCTCGTCGGAAGAGATCATCTTCGTGCGTGGTACTACCGAGGGTATCAACCTCGTGGCGCAGACCTACGGGCGACAGTTCCTGACACCTGGCGACGAGGTGATCGTCTCGGAACTGGACCACCATGCTAATATCGTGCCCTGGCAACAGGTGTGCCACGAGAAAGGCTGTACGCTGAAGGCTATCCCCACCGACAAGAATGGTGACCTGATCCTTTCAGAGTTCGAGCGCCAGATAACACCCCGCACCCGCTTTGTGAGTGTTGGACATGTGAACAACACCTTCGGCACTATCAACGACGTGAAGCGCATCATCGACATCGCTCACTCGCACAACATCCCCGTGCTCATCGACGGTGCCCAGTCCATCGCTCACACTCCTGTAGATGTGCAGCAGTTGGGAGCTGACTTCTTCGTGTTCTCCGGGCATAAGATCTACGGCCCTAATGGCATCGGCGTGGTCTATGGCCGTAAGGATATCCTCGACAAGATGCAGCCCTGGCAGGGTGGGGGTAATATGATCAAGGATGTGACGATAGAGCGTACGGAATACAACGTGCCACCTGCCCGTTTCGAGGCAGGAACCCCCAACGTGGCTGATGCCATCGGACTGGGTGCTGCCCTCGACTACGTGAGTCACTTGGGCATTCGCAACATCGAGGCCCACGAGCATAAACTGACGGAGTATGCCCGTGAACAGTTGTCGCAGATCAACGGTCTGACGCTGATCGGCAATCCGAAGAACCGCGTCTCGGTGGTGAGTTTCGTACTCGACGGCATCCCCGTGCCGGAGACAGGCACCCTGCTGGATAAAGAGGGTATTGCCGTGCGTGCAGGTCACCATTGTGCCCAACCAGCTCTCCGAGCCCTCGGCTACGAGATGAGTGTACGTCCCACCTTCGCCCTCTACAACACGCGGGAGGATGTGGACAAACTCGTCATTGCCCTGCGTAAAATCGTAGGACAGCGTAGTCGGGTTTAATTATTAATGAAAAATCATTTATGCAGTACGAAACAAAGGTATTGACGACAAAGTATCAGAAGCCTGATGCATACGGGGCATTGTCGATGCCCGTCTATTATACGGCGGCGTTTGAGTTTGAGTCTGCCAAAGCCATGGGCGACGCGTTTTGCGGTCGTTCCATGGCTCCGTCGTATGCCCGTATCGCCAATCCCACCACCACCTATCTGGAGGAGCGGGTGCGGCAGATAACGGGTGCGACAAGCGTGACCGCCTTGAACACGGGTATGACGGCTATCCATTATGCCTTGACGGCAGTCAGCGCTGCTGGCTTGAATATCGTGGCCTCGAAACACCTCTTTGGCAACAGCGTCTCTCTGATCCGTGACACTTTAGGCACCTTCGGCGTAGAGCCGCGTTTTGCTGACTTCACCAATCCGGCTGAGGTCGAGACATTGATCGACGATAAGACCTGCGCCCTGTTCTTTGAGATCATCACCAATCCGCAACTCTTCGTGGCAGACATCAAGGCGCTGTCGGAGGTGGCCCATCGGCACGGCGTGCCACTGATTGCCGACACGACCATCGTACCCTTCAGCACGTTCCATGCCAACGACTTCGGTGTCGACATCGAGGTGGTGTCGAGCACGAAGTACATCTCTGGTGGAGGTACCGGCCTTGGTGGACTGCTCATCGATTACGGACGGTTTGACTGGAGTCAGGCTCCGTCATCGGCCTTGCAGGCACGTACCAAGCGTGTTGGCAAGAAACTGGCTTTTACAGCTCGTGTAAAGACGGAACTGGTGACCAACCTCGGTGGTCTGATGACCCCTCAGGTGGCTTATATGGAGACGCTGGGACTCGACAGCCTTGACATCCGCTTCCGCCGCCAGGCAGAAACGGCCTTATGGCTTGCGCAGCAATGTCAGCAACTGCCGGAGATCAAACGGGTGAACTATACGGGCCTGGACGATAATCCTTACCATGAGCTGTCGAACCGTCAGTTTGGCCCTTTACCTGGTGCTGTCTTCACCATCGACCTCGCTTCGAAGGAGGCAGCGTTCGACTTCATCGACCGTCTGCAGGTGATCCGTCGGGCCACGAACCTCTTCGACCGTAAGTCACTGGCCATCCATCCCGCCTCGACCATCTTCGGCCTCTTTACGCCGGAGCAGTGTGCGGAGATGTCTGTCCTCGACACGACCGTCCGCCTCAGTATCGGACTCGAGGCAGGCGAGGATCTGTTAGAAGATATCAAGCAGAGTATAAGGTAAAAGTGAGCCCACTTTTACCTTATATATTTATATATAGAATTCTGAGGAGTCGACCAATCCAGCCCGCAGGGCATATTTAATCACCTCATGGGCCGTGTTGACCCCTAACTTCCGGAAGATATTCTTGCGGTGAGTGGTGATGGTGTGCACACTTGAGAACCGCTCGGCAGCTATTTCCTTCGTGGACTTACCCTGGGCAATAGCTCGCACAATCTCCGTCTCGGTCTCCGTCAGGATGTTCGGATGCTCTTCCTCCTGCTGTTGGTTGATGATGACCTCCAGTGCCCGCTGGCTGATGAATCGCTGATGATGGTTGACGACTTGCAGGGCCTCGCGTACTTCGCCCAGCGGACCGTCTTTGAACACGATGCTGAACTGGTGAGACGAATAGACCATGCGTCTTAGGAAGGCGGGTGTCAGATCGTCGCTGATGAGTATCCAGTGTGACAATGTGAAACGCTCTCCTAAGATCAGAAGCTGTTCGGCATCAGCGAAGTCAAACAGGGTGTAGTCGAGCAGCACGATGGCGTTCTCGTGCTTCTTCAACAGCTCCACCAGCCCAGCCTTGTCGCTGGTCTTGTAGATCGTCTGCTCTGTTTCCTGCTTGATAAGACTCTCTAACGCAAATCTCGTCAGCTCCTGATTGTCTGCAAGTATATATTTCGCCATACAGATAAGTTTTTGGTGCAAAGGTACGGAGTTTGGAACAATGTGCCAAATATCGATAGGAAATCAGAAAATATCACTAAGAGTTTAGAATTTACTTTGTGATTTTTCTAATTCCCCTGTGCAACGACCACTTTCGCAGAATATTATTCTTAAATTTGAAGAATTATGGTTACTTTTGTGCCCGCAATAACAATATATAAACGATGAAGACAGACATACAGATAGCACGGGAATGTGAGTTGAAACCTATTGGTGAGATTGCTGCCCAGTTGGGGATAGCTCCTGAGGAGATAGAACCATACGGACGCTACATGGCCAAGGTGCCGGTATCTCTCATCGACGAGAAGAAGGTCAAGAAGAGCCGACTGATCCTGGTGACTGCCATCAGCCCGACGAAAGCTGGTATCGGCAAGACCACCGTCAGCATTGGATTGACATTAGGTCTGAATAAGATCGGGAAGAAGGCTGCTGTGGCCCTGAGGGAACCGTCGCTCGGTCCTTGTTTCGGCATCAAGGGTGGTGCTGCTGGTGGTGGCTATGCCCAGGTGCTGCCGATGGAGAAGATCAACCTACATTTTACGGGCGACTTCCACGCTGTGACCTCAGCCCATAACACTATCAGCGCCCTGCTCGACAACTATATCTATCAGCATCGTAAGGAGGGTTTTTCGCTTCGAGAGGTATACTGGAAGCGAGTGCTTGACGTGAACGACAGGGCGCTGCGTAATGTGGTGACAGGACTGCGAGGCGACGGTGTGGTCTCTGAGACAGGCTTCGACATCACGCCGGCCTCAGAGCTGATGGCCATCCTCTGCCTGGCCACGAGCGAGGACGACCTACAGCGGCGCATCGAGAATATCGTGCTGGGCATCACCTCCGATGGCAAGCCCTTCCGCGTCAGCGACCTTGGCGTGGCGGGAGCCATCACCGTTCTGCTGCGCGACGCCCTCTCACCCAACCTGGTGCAGACAACGGAGCATACACCTGCCTTTATCCATGGCGGACCCTTTGCCAACATCGCCCACGGCTGTTCAAGCGTATTGGCCACGAAGATGGCCATGAGCTACTGTGACTATGTGGTGACGGAGGCTGGCTTCGGAGCCGACCTGGGCGCAGAGAAATTCTTCGACATCAAGTGCCGGAAGGCTGGCTTACAGCCTCAGCTGGTCGTCATTGTGGCTACCACACAGGGTCTGAAGATGCATGGGGGTGTGGATATCGAACATATAAAGGAACCCAATGCCAAAGGACTGAAAGAGGGCCTGAAGAACCTGAACCGTCATATCAACAATATGCAGGGCTTCGGACAGCCCGTCATCGTGACGCTGAACCGCTTTGACTTCGACATCGACGAAGAGATAGATATCGTTCGCAAGAATTGTGAGGACTTGGGTGTGGGCTTTGCCGTCAACGAAGCCTTCCTGAAAGGTGGTGAGGGTGCTGTGGAACTGGCACAGAAGGTGGTCGACACCATCGGCAAGATACAACCCCTGCCCATCCACTTTACTTACCCCGAAAACGACTCGATAGAAGGGAAAATCGAAAAAGTGTGCAAACGCATCTATGGCGCTGCTGCTGTGGAATTCACGAAGACTGGCAAGAAGCGGTTGGAGGCCATCCGTGAGATCTTCGACGACGACAAGGCTATCGCACGCTATCCCGTCTGTATCGCCAAGACGCAGTTCTCCTTCTCAGCTGATTCTACCCGCTATGGCTCACCAGAAGGTTTCACGATCCGCATCCGTGACGTCATCCTGAACTGTGGCAGCGAGATGATTGTTGCCATTGCTGGCGACATGCTCCGTATGCCCGGACTGCCGAAGAGTCCGCAGGCTGAGCGAATCACCATCGTGGACGGAGAAATCGAAGGCCTCTCTTAGAGCAAACTATATTCTCATTATTACTGCTTTTTTCGCCTTTTGTCTCTTATCTTATAATTTTTTTGGGGCAAGTTCACTTCCACTTCCACTAAATCTTCGGAAACCCCTGTGTACATCGGCTTTTCCAGAGGTGGAAGTGAACTTTTTCACTTCCACCTCTCTTCCACCTCAAATTCGATACCGGACGAGAGGTTTTTTGTGCGAGAAAGGTGGCTGCAAACCTGCAGAAAGGTGCCTATTTACTGGGAGAAAGGTGCCACCTTTCTCCGGGTTTGGTCTATCCTTTCTCCCCGTTTTCCGCCTTCAAAAAAGGTGGAAGTGAAGTGGAAGTGAAAAAGTTCACTTCCACCTTCTGAAACACCTTTAAATAAAGGCAATATAGAAGATTTGGTGGAAGTGGAAGTGAAATGCAACAAAAAATTGATGTGCATCAAATAATGTGACAGGATCGGTGAGTTAGCCCGTTGTACAAGTCATTGAGAGTCAGGAAGTTGTGGTGCAAATAAGGTGCTATTTTTATGCTGTTTTATAAACGGGAAAACAGCAGATAGCCATTTACTGGTTGTTACCCTTTATGCTGATAAGTACTTCCCAATGCCCATCTTTACGTCCGTCCCTTCGGACAACAACGCCCATTGATTGCAATTGTGAGATATATCGCTGTAACGTTCTGAACTTTATGCCAGTCTTTTGCGCCATCTCACTTGTTGTAATATATTTATAAAAAGGGTCATATAGTCAACAGACTGATATTCAGCAACTTATCATGCAATATGATACTTTCCGTCAAAATGCGCTTAACCACGAATATATAATGTGTCACGTCATTTATTTGTGTATGAATAAGCCGCATAACCTTGCGATTATGCGGCATATCTAAGTTAATGTTGACACAGACTTAGTATCCAATGGGATGGTTGAGTTCCAGGTAGCTGGTGTCGGCGAGGTTGAGCTCGCGTTTCAGGGTGTCGGAGTCCATCGTAGCACGGGCAACGGTCTTTAGGCCGAGGGCGGTGCAGGCGAGGTAGATGTTCTGGGAGACGTAGCCTGAGTCCATAGCACCA
>JAFTFO010000023.1 GCA_017449495.1 Prevotella sp.
ATCTTTCAAAGAACTCTTTCTTCATGCCTCCCTCTCGGAAAGCGGGTGCAAAGGTACGAACTTTTTCCGAACCAGCAAAACTTTTCCAACTTTTTTTTCGCTTTTTATGCAAAAACAAAGACGCTCTTGACGAAAATCAATACGAAAAACAGGCTACACCTTATTTATAATATATAAAAGGAGGGTGAGAAGTAAGGAGAAATCATTCGCCATCTTCTCTGCTTTTCGAATATAATACAAAAAAAAGGTTGGGGATATCGCGTTATAATTCAAAAAGATATTGTATCTTTGCACAAATTATATTGTTTATATGAAACATTTCTTATTAACACTGGCATTCTTATCAACACAGGTTGTGGAGATGAATGCGCAGACTGAACAACGGGACACGACGAGCACCATGCAGGTGGGTTACTTTAGCGGTAACCAGAACACATTGGCAGGTGCGGTTGACAAAGTGACGGAAGAACGAATGAATAAAGGTCTCGTCACATCGTCACTTGATGCTCTGAGTGGACAGGCTGCTGGCGTACAGGTGACATCTGGTGGCAATCAGGAAGCTATGGTAAGTGCTGTCCGCGTAAGAGGAACCACGTCGTTGACTGGTGGCAATGACCCATTGGTGATTATCGATGGCGTAACCTCCGACTTGGCTACACTTTCTACCATTTATCCTGCCGACATTGAAAGTTTTACCATTCTAAAGGACGCCTCAGAAACGGCGCAATACGGTTCGCGAGGAGCTGCGGGCGTTATTGAGGTGGCAACGAAGAAAGGGCGCCAGTCGCAGTTCCATATATCCTACGACGGCACAGTGGGCTTTGAGAGCATATACAAACGGATGAATATGCTCAACGCCGCCCAATTCCGCCAAGCAGCCACGGCACTGGAGATGGAATATATCGACAAAGGCTATGACACGGATTTCGGTCGGAGTATCGAACGGACTGGTTTTGTGCAGAACCACCATGTGGCCTTTGGCGGAGGCTCTGAGTCGGCCAATTACCGTGCATCATTGGGAATGATGGAACATAAGACGGTGATCCAAACCAATAACCGTTACAATTATATTGCCAAGCTCGACATTTCGCAGCAAGCCTTTGATAGCCACTTGACGGTAGACCTGGGCCTTTTCGGATCGCTGCAAAAGTATAATTATCTGCCTTTTTTACAAAAGCTATTGTGTTCTGCCCAGACTTTCAACCCCACCTTTCCTGACGGAGCAAATGCAGACGGCAGCTATAACCAGGTGACGGAAGCACTCTGGATCAACAACCCCAACTCGCTGTTGACAATGAAGCAAGACGAGGATAACGCTCACTTCAACGTACACCTGAATGCCACCGCGAAGCTGCTGGACAACCTAAAGTTACGGGTCTTTGGCTCATACAGCTATAACACGGTGAATAACGCCCACTATTATTCCACCATCGTGTGGAGCCATGGCGAAGCCTATCGTGGCAATAACAAGCAGGAAGAAGCCTTTGGTAATATCTCACTCGATTACACACTCAATACTCAGCACTCAACACTGAACATCATGTTTCTGGCTGAAGCAGAGATGCAGAAGGGTACAGGATTCTATACCACAGCAACCAACTTCTCGACAGACGCCTTCGGTTACGACAAGTTGTCGGCAGGAGCAGCACGTCCATGGGACGGCACTGACTCCTATTATACGGATGCCCACATGGAGTCGTTCCTATTGCACGCACAGTATACCTTATTTAATAAATATACACTGACGGCCAATGCCAGAGCCGACGCCTCATCGAAAGTTGGCAAGAACAACCGTTGGGGATTCTTCCCGTCAGTCAGCGGCGCTTGGGTTATCAGCAAGGAAGCATGGATGAGAGAATTGGCGTTTGTGAACAATGCCAAACTGCGCATAGGTTACGGTCTTTCAGGTAATCTGGGAGGCATCGACTCATACAACTCCATGCTGCTCATACAACCTAATGGCATGGTGCCCATGAATGGTATGCCCGTCACCACCCTCGGTATTATCCGCAACGCCAACCCTGACCTGAAATGGGAGGTGAAGCGCACGTTTAACATCGGTCTTGACCTCTCGCTATGGAAGAACCGTGTCGCCTTCTCGGTAGACTACTACCAATCAAAGACTACCGACATGCTCTATGTCTACGACGTGTCTGTACCGCCGTCGCCCTACGATAAGTTGCTGGCAAATATCGGCTCGATGGAGAACAGCGGACTTGAAATCGGCTTCGGCATCACACCTTTTCGTACGAAGGATATGGAACTGACAGTCAATATGAACTGGAGCTTTGAGCGCAACAAGCTCATCTCACTCGACGGTGACTACAACGGAGAATGGCTGACGGCTCCAACGATGAAGGGTATCTCTGCACTTTGGGGACCTGGATTCCACGGTGCCAGCGATGTGGTGATGCAGATTGTGGGCGAGACGCTGGGTGTGTTCTATCTGCCCCACTGCAACGGCCTTGCCACAGATGTCGATGGTACTAAATACTACGACGTGACAGACGAGAAGTACATCTGCGGACAGGCCACGCCCAAGGCCATGATGGGTTCGAACATCGCCTTCCGCTATCGCCAATGGGATGTGGCCATGCAGGTGAACGGTGCCTTCGGACATAAGATATACAACGGCACTAAGCTTACCTATATGAATATGCTCTCGCTGCCGAACTACAATGTGATGCAGGGTGCGCCAGAGCAAAATATCCAAGACCAAACTATCAGCGACTATTATCTGGAGAATGGTGATTATGTGAACATCGACTATCTGACCGTCGGATGGACAGTACCGCTGAGTTCCAAATACGTCAAGGCGCTGCGGCTATCAGCCTCTGTCAACAACCTTGCTACGATTACTGGCTATAGTGGTTTGACACCTATGATCAACTCCAGTGTCATTAACGGCACGCTGGGCATCGACGACAAAAACGTGAAGCCAGTATACCGCAGTTATACTTTCTGTTTAAGCATTCAATTCTAAGCGTATGAAACGTATTCTATTCATAGCCATTTGTGCCTTATTGACGGCATGCAACCTCGATGAGAACCCACGCGACCAGATACCCGAAGAAGAGGCATACAACACGGATATCTCACTGTTTCAGAACACCGTCGCTACCCTCTATGCCTATATTGGCGGCTCACAGGACGGACAAGGACTACAGGGCACCTGCCGAGGCGTCTATGACTTACAGACTTTCGGCTCTGACGAAGCAATGCTTCCCACTCGTGGCGGTGACTGGTATGACGGCGGGCTGTGGCAGGATATGTACCGTCACTCGTGGAGTGCGGGGCACGACCTGCCCAAAAATGCCTGGATCTATCTCTATAAGGTCATCACACTCTGCAACCGTTCGTTGGAGAAGTTAGAGAGTCATCGGCACCTGTTGAAAGATGCACAATATCTGAGTTACCAGGCTGAGGTGAGGGCGTTGAGGGCCATTTATTATTGGTATCTCATCGATCTATTTGGCCCTGTACCTCTGGTAACCTCCACCGATGTGTCGATGCAACAGGTGAAACAGTCAAGCAGAGCAGAGGTATTCCGCTTCGCAGTCAAGGAACTGGAGGAGTCGAGGAACTACCTGTCGGATGACTATAGTCAGAAGCCCGGCGACTACTATGGCCGCGTGACATTTGCCGTGGCTACCTTCTCACTGGCCAAACTGATGCTGAATGCCGAGGTATATAGTGGCACGCCCCAATGGCAGAAGGTCATTGAATACTGCAACGATATCGAACGGAATGGCTATAAGCTGGAAAACAACTATTCGGAAAACTTCCTTGTCCACAACGAGAGTTCTTCAGAAAACATCTGGACGATACCTCTGGATAAGTCGCTCTATACTTCCCAACAGCAGAATCAGTACCGTTCCTACCACTACCGCCACGCCGCAGCCTACGGATTCACCGGCGAAAACGGTTCCTGTGCAACACGGCGGGTATTGGAGATCTTCGGCTATGGCATGGAAGATGAGGATATCCGATTCCAGCAGAACTATTGGTCTGGAGAGGTTCGTGACCTGAATAATCATCAGGTAACTGACCGCATAGGCAAGCCGTTGGTCTACTATCCCGAGGAGGTGAAGATGGACCTGAGCGGCAGCCCTTATGTTGAAACAGCAGGTGCTCGTATGAAGAAGTATGAGGTAGACAAGAATGCAACGAAGGACGGTAAATTGATGGATAACGACATTGTGCTGTTTCGTTATGCCGATGTGTTGCTGATGCGTGCCGAGGCGAAGTTCAGACTGGGTGGAGCGTCATATTCAGGAGGAGAATCAGGCACCACAGCCCAGGATGACTTCAATGCTGTTCGCAACAGGGTTAGCATGCCGCATCGCGACATCTCCCTTCAGGACCTGCTCGATGAACGGCTGATGGAACTCTGCTGGGAAGGGTGGCGACGTCAGGATCTTATCCGATTCAATCAGTATGAGAGCCTCTTCGATGGTGATTCATTCAATAACAAGATAGATGAGCACGACGGACATACCCGACTCTATCCCATCCCCGCCGACGTGATAGCCATGAACCATAACTTGATACAGAACCCAGGCTATTAGTTAATTTCTGATAAAACGATGGCTATTGGCAGAAAAATTCGTACCTTCGCAGCGGATTTCAATAATCAGACACTCATAAACAATGAATCAAATGAAAAAGATAATGATCGCAATGGTCGTAGGGATCTGTCTGCTGACGGCCAGTTGCGGAAACATGGGGCAGGTGTTAAGTGCCATGACCAATGGTACAGGAGTCGTGAATGCCATCACGAGCGTTATCGGCCTCGACAAAGTGACAGCCCAGGGGCTCGTTGGCACCTGGCAGTACAAGAACCCCGGCTGTGCTTTCACCAGCGAGAACCTGTTGTATAAGGCGGGCGGTGAGGTGGCTGCCGTACAGATTGAAGAGAAGTTGCTGCCGTATTACCAGCAAGTCGGCATTTCCGCTAATAACACCATGATCACTTTCAACCAAGACGGCACGTTCAGTTCCAAAATCTGTGGTACACCTTTCAGTGGTAAATACACTTTCGACGAGGCCTCACAGAAGATCACCCTGAAAGGTCTGCTATTGAGTGTGAACTGCTACACCAAGCGCGAGATCAATGGTATCTCCATCTTGTTTGAGGGCAAAAAACTACTCTCACTTCTCCAGACAATGGCAGCTCTGAGTGGCAACCAGAATATTGAGACAATAAGCGAAATTAGCAAGAAGTACGACGGTGTAAGGGTCGGTTTTGATATGAATAGATAGCTTTTCTGCAAAAATATGCAGAAATATTTGGTCGGATGCAAAGTTTTAGCTAATTTTGCATCCGTTTTCTGAATAAATATACCAAGATGAAAGTTAAGAACAACCGATTGGAGGCCCTGCGCCTCATCATCTCAAGCCAGCAACTGGGTAGTCAGGATGAATTGCTGAACGCTTTGCAGAAGGAGGGATTCAAGTTGACTCAGGCGACTCTGAGCCGTGACCTGAAGCAGTTGAAAGTTGCCAAGGCAGCCACGATGGGTGGCAGTTACATCTATGTGCTGCCCAACGACACCATGTACAAACGTGTGTCGACTCCAAGCAACATCCGTGAGATGATGCAGGTGCCCGGATTCGTCAGCATCAATTTCTCCGGCAACATGGGAGTCATCAAGACGCGTCCCGGCTATGCCAGCAGCATCGCCTGGAACATCGACAATAGTGATGTGCCCCAGATCATCGGCACCATTGCTGGCGACGACACGATCTTCATCGTCATCAAGGAGGGCATCAGGCATCAGGAAGTGGTGGAAGCCCTGAGCGACATCGTGCCAAACATGAAATAAGCCACAGATTAATACTGATAAATATTGCTTACATCATATTATGGAACAGGAAATAGAGATAGAAGTATTGGTGGCAGGTCCCGAGCATGAGCAATACGTCGATACCATCCTCGACACCATTGCCGAGGCTGCCAAAGTACGTGGCACCGGTATTGCCAAGCGAACGCACGACTACCTGACCAAGAAGATGTTGGAAGCCAAGGCGGTGATCGCCCTGACAAAAGACGGCCGTTTTGCCGGATTCAGCTACATCGAGACCTGGGAGAACCAGCAGTATGTGACCACCTCGGGTCTGATTGTGCATCCTGACTTCAGGGGCCATCATGTAGCAAAGCGCATCAAGGATATGACCTTCACCCTGGCCCGCACCCGCTGGCCTCATGCTAAAATTTTCTCTTTGACGAGTGGTGCAGCCGTGATGGCGATGAACACGGCCTTGGGCTACCAGCCCGTGACCTTCGCCGACCTCACCGAGGACGAGGCGTTCTGGAAAGGCTGTGAGGGTTGTGTGAATGTCGACGTACTGCATCGTACCGGCCGCAAGTACTGTATCTGCACGGCCATGCTCTACGATCCGACGGAGCATCTGCCGGCAAAGATACCCGACGAGGTGATAGAAAGAATCAGAAAGATAGACGGGAAAAAGTAAAAAAGTAAAAAGGTAAAAAAGTAAAAAGGTAAAGATATGGCAAACAAGAAAGTTGTAGTAGCCTTTTCTGGTGGGCTTGACACCAGTTACACCGTGATGAAACTTACCCAGGACGGCTGGGATGTGTATGCAGCCTGTGCCAATACCGGCGGTTTCAGTGCAGAACAGTTGAAGACCAATGAGGAGAACGCCTATAAACTGGGCGCCGTACAATACGTCACCCTCGACGTGACCCACGAGTATTATGAGAAATCCCTCAAATACATGATCTTCGGCAACGTGCTGCGTAACAACTGCTACCCCATCTCGGTGAGCAGTGAGCGCATCTTCCAGGCCATCGCCATCGCCCGCTATGCCAAGGAGATCGGTGCCGATGCCATCGCCCACGGCTCAACGGGGGCTGGCAACGACCAGATCCGCTTCGACATGACATTCCTCGTGATGGCTCCCGGCGTAGAGATTATCACCCTGACCCGCGACAAGAAGCTGACCCGCAAGGAAGAGGTAGACTATCTGAACGAGCACGGCTTCTTCGCTGATTTCACGAAGTTGAAGTACTCCTATAACGTCGGCATCTGGGGCACCAGCATCTGCGGCGGCGAACTGCTCGACCCCACACAGGGACTGCCCGAGGATGCCTACCTGAAGCACGTGACGGCCAAGGAGCAGGAGTCGCTGCTGAAGATTGAGTTCAATAAAGGTGAGATCGTCGGTGTCAACGGCGAGCAGTTCGACGACAAGGTAAAGGCCATCCAGAAGATCGAGGAGATCGGTGCCTCATACGCCATTGGTCGCGATGCCAACGTGGGCGACACCATCATCGGCATCAAGGGCCGCGTAGGCTTTGAGGCTGCGGCCCCGAAACTGATCATCGAGGCTCACCGCCTGCTGGAGAAGTCGACCCTGAGCAAGTGGCAGCAGTACTGGAAGGACCAGGTGGCCAACTGGTATGGCATGTTCCTCCACGAGAGCCAGTATCTGGAGCCAGTCATGCCCGACATCGAGGCCATGCTGACCTCATCACAGCGCAACGTGACGGGTACGGCCATCCTGAAACTCCGTCCCTATAGCTTCGAGACCGTCGGCATCGACTCCGTCAACGACCTCACGAAATCGAAACTTGGCGAGTACGGTGAGACGCAGACGGGCTGGACTGCCGACGAGGCCAAGGGCTTCATCAAGGTCAGCTCTACGCCCCTGAGAGTGTATTACGGCATCCATAAGGACGAGAAGAGGTAAAGCCCACCCCTAACCCCTCCCAAAGGGAGGGGGACTTTAATGTTAGACTTTTAGCTGAGGTTTAGCAAAAGGAAGGGGACTTTAGTGTTAAATGTCAGAGAGGAAGCGCTTATATTGTTAAGCATGGGTAAGAAAAGGATATACGGATATGAAATGGCTGAACCGGCGACTTATTCACTGTTGAAAGAGTTCGCTGCCCAGAACAGAAAGAAGCCTACCGAAGCCGAGAGTGTCCTCTGGAATTGCCTGAGAGGGAACTTTTATGGCATTCACTTCAGAAGGCAACATGTCATAGGACCATTCATCGCAGATTTCGTATGTCTCTCACATAAGCTCATCATAGAGTTAGACGGTGGGTATCATCAGCTTCCCGATCAACTGGTCAGCGACCAAGAACGGACGGAATGGCTGGAGGCCAAAGGCTTTAAGGTGATAAGATTCAGCAATGCAGACATCACCAGCAATACAGACAAGGTTCTGACCGCTATCAAAACATATCTTATAAAAGAACAATTAATTGATTACAATGAATAATCTGTCAAACAACAAGTCTAACCTTTCAGCCCCCCTCCCTTTGGGAGGGGCTGGGGGTAGGCTCTCTGTAGGTATATTAGGCGCTGCCGGCTACACAGGCGGTGAGTTGATCCGCCTGCTGCTGAACCACCCTGAGGCAGAGATCGTCTTTGCCAACTCAGAGAGCAATGCCGGCAACCCTGTGGCCGATGTCCACGAAGGACTCATCGGGGATACGGAACTGAGATTTACTGATCAGATGCCGTTCGAGGATGTCGACGTAGTATTCTTCTGCTTCGGCCACGGCAAGAGTGAGCAGTTCCTCAAGGAGCACACCATCCCTGAACATGTGAAGATCATCGACCTGGCACAGGACTTCCGTATCAAGGGCGACCATGATTATGTCTACGGTCTGCCTGAGATCAACAAGGAAGAGATTCAGAAGGCGCAGCACGTGGCCAATCCCGGCTGCTTCGCCACCTGTATCCAAGTGGCGCTTCTCCCTGCCGCCTACCTCAATCTATTAAAGGAAGACGTGGCCGTGAATGCCATCACGGGGTCGACGGGTGCCGGCCAGAAGCCCGGTGCCACCACCCACTTCTCCTGGCGCAACAATAACCTGAGCATCTACAAGCCCTTCCAGCACCAGCACATCGCCGAGATCCGTCAGTCGCTGAAGCAGGTGCAGGGCTACCTCGATGCCGACATCGACTTCATCCCCTACCGCGGCGACTTCGCCCGTGGCATCTTCTGTACGGCCGTCGTCAAGACGCCAGCCCCTGTGGAGGATGTCATCGAGGCTTATAAGGACTTCTACCGCGACGCCGCCTTCACCCACTACAGCGACAAAGCCATCGACCTGAAGCAGGTGGTGAACACCAACAAGGCACTGGTGCATGTCGAGAAGTACGGACAGAAGTTGCTCGTCACCTCTGCCATCGACAACCTCCTGAAGGGCGCCGTAGGCCAGGCCGTGCAGAATATGAACCTCATGTTCGGCATTGACGAGACGGCTGGCCTCAGGCTGAAAGCCTCCGCGTTCTAAGGGAAAGGTGAAAAGAAGTGAAAAGGTGAAAGGGTGAAAAAATGGTTGCCGCTCATATTGGTGATGATGATGTCTGTGCTGCCTGTGGTGGCACAACAGCAAGAAGCATGCCCTGTTATCAAACTTGAGGCAGAGCGGTTGCCAGACCTCAACATCCCCCGTGCCGGACATGCGCTGTTCTATGCCCGTTCGGCCGAAGGACGCTTGCAAGGCAAGAATGGTGAACTGACGGTGGCAGGAGGACACACTAACGGCTTTGTGCCCACGCCAACAGCGGAATACCTCAAAGACGGCAAGTGGCACACCATGCCAATGACCTACACCCATGACTTCGGTCTCTCCGTGGTGCTCAAGTCGGGTAAGGTCCTTCTTGCCGGAGGATGTGAGCAGCCCACAGGCATCGGCCAGACTTACACTGCCGAACTTTACGATCCGCAGACTCACACATTCAGAGGCTTTGGCAATATGCACCAAAAGCGCGTCTGGGCCTCAGCCTTGGAACTCGACAGTGGACAGGTGGTTATCGCCGGCAACTGGTATCAAAAGGACGGTATAGAGATCTTCCACGAAGTTCAAAGCAGCAGTGGAGACTACAAAGGGAAGAGCAGTTTCTCGTATGTTAAAGACGTGACAGCCGAACGCAGTACACCCTATATCTTCTGTATGGCTGATGGCGACGCCCTCATCATTGGCAGCAACGACATCAAGGGCGACACCATCCACAGCACATTCGCAGACCGTCTGAAAGGCGACACCCTGCATATCCCCCTGTTCGAATCGTGGCAGCCATTGAAGATCAGCACCCACGACGATGCCATGAGCTTCATCGGTGACGAGGCAGAAGGCGACTACACCTATCTGATGCCCGTACAGAACAGCACTGGCCAGGTGGCTATTGCTCGTGTCAGCGACACTGATTTCAGCCTTTTGTCCACCGTCTGTCCTATTCCAATGTCCTGTCAGGGAGACGCCATCGAATACCTCACCAACGTCATCGTCGACCGCCAGGCCCTTCGTGCTTATCTTCTCGGCATCAGTACAAACCACCATGCAGTCTCAGAGAAGAACCCGCTATACGTGCTCTGTATCGACTATGACCAGACATCAACCAACGGCGGAGCACCCATGACGCTCTACTATACCCAGCCACTGGATGTGGTGCCCAACAGCACACCACTCCTGACTCCCGAGGGCAATCTGCTGATAGCCGGAGGTATGGCAGGAAGAAGCAACTACACGCCCTCCAATGCCGTCTGGCTGCTCCGTGTGGGTGGAGAACCCGAAGTCGCTGGCAGTAGCAAAAACTATTGGACATGGATATTATTGGGCATCGTCGTGCTGGCAGCCATCCTATTGGTCATCCGTTGGAGGAGACAAAAGCCGACACCTGCCATTCCAGAACCCATTGCAACACCAGAGACCGCAGAAGAAGATGTGCCCCGACTGATGCAGCACATCAACAGCATCATGGAGAGCCAGAAACTATACAAGAACAGCGAACTGAAACTTTCCGACCTTGCCAAAGCCATCGGCAGCAACAGGCGGGCCGTCTCCGACTGCATCAACTCACAGGCAGGCTGTTCATTCAATCAGTATATCAACGCTTTCCGCACGGAACACGCCAAGCGCATCATCCGCCAATACCCTGACAGGAAACTATCTGACATCTATATAGAGTCAGGCTTTGCCAACGAAACCTCCTTCTTCCGCACCTTCAAAGCCCTCACAGGCATGACACCCAAGGAGTGGAAGGACAAGGAACTGTAACTTCAGATTCTATTGCACTTTTGAAGAAAACCGACTAACAGAACACGTTTTGTTAGTCGAAAGTGTTGTATTGTAAGTCGCCTTTCGGATTAATTTCCTATCTTTGTGCCAAAATAATCAAACAAAACCTCATTATGATGACAACAAAGACAAAACCCAAAGGATGGATGCTCCGCCTGCTGAGCGCCCTATTTCTGACAATAGCCTTTACGGCCTGTAGTTCGACTGAGGATTCAATCGAAGACCCTACAAAGCCGCAAACTCCTATCAATGACGATGACTGGCAAGTTGTCCACGCTACTGGTGGCACTATCACCAAGGACAGTCTCTCCATTACCTTCCCTAGCGGCACTTTTTCGAAAGATGCAAAGGTCGCTATCACGGAGGTGAAGAAAGGCGAGAGCTTTGGAGAATATGAAGTGACACCATTCTACCAAGTGATGTTGCCTGCCAAACTCGACAAAGCCATCACGGTTAAGATCAAATGCAAGGCAAAGAGCGACGAGATCCGCTGTGTAGCAAAATCCTCAGGATTTCGTAAATCTGTGATAGAGGACGTAGAGAGCTCTACAAGCCTTGAAGCCACCTTTTCCAATGGTGAATACCAAGTCACCTTGCCTGCAACAAAAAACAATGAGGATGACGAAAGCTCTACTATTACAATTGGGCTCATCAAAGATATAGAAGAATCAAGCGATGGCCGGACTAGATCATTTGGTGATATACAAGGTAAGGTTGATAATATCGAATGGTATTACGATATCGGGACATGGGAATATTATAAGATGAGTGCTTCCGATAGGAAGAAAGTCAATGATTTGAAACCCAAACTGAATGAATATATTGAAGCCGCCCTTAAGCAAATTCATAAACTTGATTTCAAGATCGAGGGCAATAGGAGGATACCATTTGTTTTTATTAACGATGTCCAAAAGCCCAATGCGTATGGATACTTTGTTCAGAATAAGAGATATGATGAATGGAGCAATATAGAATTGAATAGGGTAAAATTATTTAGTGGCATAGACGAAACAAGCATCAAGCAAACCGTCATTCATGAATTACTTCACTATTATGAAGCCAGTTACGATCCACGTAGCCCATCTGATAAGAACTGGGGTGGCGAAGAGGCCGTCATCTCTGAAGCTGCCTCTGTATGGATTGAGCAGTTTATGAATAATAAGAAACTGAATACATCTTTTGTAATGGGGTACATTTCCAATTTCATAAAGGGGCTTGAGGTTCCAGATTCCATCTACCCCAATGAATTTAATTCTTATTTGGATCCTCTTAAGTGGAGGTCAAAGTATCTCGAAAATTTAGGCTGGCATGGCTATGGTATGTCTGTGGTGCTCTATTATCTGACAAGTCCTACCAGTGGAATGAGTGGCTTCGATTTTGATTATAATTCAATTGCAGAAATTTTTAAACTCTGGAAATCAGATAAACGCTTTGCTGGCAGATCATTCACTACTTTCAGAAGATGGCTGGGTGATCATAATTGTAGCAGTTTCGTTGACACAGACCTTTATGATGATTTTCTCATTGAACTATTGGATGGCAAGGTAATCCAACACAAAAATTTAAATCCGGCAGATTGTATAGACGAAAATAAAAATAATAAGCCAATTCAATTGAATAGTGATACGAAGAAAGAAGTTCCAGGGAAGTGTTTTAATCTCGGCTGTTCTATAGATAAGATTGCTATTGGGAAATACAAGAATACTGAAGGGGTGAAATCCTTCAAAGGTAAGGAAATTGTCATCAAACAGACCTCTCCCGATGTTAGGACGAGAGTGTTTGTACAAAGCCAATCCCAAAAGTTTGAACTCATAAAAGGTAAAACCATTAAGGGCGATTCACTGGTTATTGATGGCGATGAATTTGATAAAATGATGGGGGGCGAGCAAAAGTACTTCTTATTTCCCGTCACCACCAATCACTCAGGACAGACTAAGTCATATGCATTTACTATTGAGATAAGAGATAAGAAGCAGGATACGCCTGTCGCTAAAGGAATGATAAGTAAGATGTATATGCTTGCAACGATGGCGGGAAAGACTGATGGTGGATCTTCAACATATTTTGGCTTTGGATTCTCTACAGAGTCAGAACTTCATGCTCCCCCAGCAATCACTACCAAAAAAGATGGTTCAACTCTCCATGTAGAGTCAAGTCAGGAATTTACACATGCAATTCAATGGGGTCATCAAACAGAAAAACAGTCCGTTTCGTTCGACATCCTTAACTTTACAGGTGACCTTAAAAATGTCACAATCACCAATTTCAAGATCTATAGTAAAACTGTAGCAAGTGTTTCTCCCCCACCTGACGAATGGATTATAATGGGAGATGATGAAGAAGGCGAAATAGTATTAAATAACATTGTCAATCCTAGTGTCAAAGAAATGGACGATGGAACGATACGTCTCTATTTTAAGAACGGCACTTGGAAAGTTACAGCCGAATATGGACTTCTTGAAGTGATATCTGGTTATTGTATTAAGTCTGGTTCTTCTAGTTCTAGGACATATTCCTATGATGACAGTCAGGTCGCTGAAATAGAGATGGAATTGTACTTCAACAAATAATTATGTATTCACAAAGTTAGGTCATTAATCTTTTGGGGGCGGGCAGCGATGTCCGCCCCTTTTTGTCTTTCTGAAGTTTTTCTGGCGAATGTTTGGCGGTCTCACGGAAAATGACTACCTTTGCATCCAACTAAACAAACGTGATATGGCAACAACACGACCGAACTTCTGGCTGGCTATCCTGCTGTTCCTGCTTCCGACTGCGGCAATAGGGGGAACGGCCGATACCATCCCTTCAGGCTGTCCGATAGTCAAAATGGAAGTAGAGCAGTTGCCAGACCTGAACATCCCCCGTGCAGGCCACAAGGTGCTGGTGGCTGGTGGCGAATACGTGGTGTTTGGTGGTCATACCAACGGCTTCGTGCCAACGCAAACGGCTGAATATTTCAGGGACGGCGAGTGGCACGTGATGCAGATGACATATAACCACGACTTTGGCACGGTCATTTTGCTCAAGTCGGGCAAGGTGCTTTTGGCCGGCGGCGTGGCAGAGGACATTGGAGTCGGACAAACTTATACGGCGGAACTCTACGACCCCCAGAGCCATACCTTCGACGGCTTCGGCAGTATGAACATCAAGCGAGCCAAGGCCTCCGCACTGGAACTTGACAGCGGGAAGGTGGTTGTCGCCGGCAATTGGTATCATGATGACGGCATCGAACAGTTTGATGGCAAAATGTCCTTTTCATATATTAAGGATGTGAACCAGCAACGTTCCTATCCCATCATCATCCGTATTGCCAAGGATGATGCCCTTATCATAGGCAGCAGGAGCAACAAGGACGAGAAGATACCACCCATTGCCGACCGTCTGAAAGGCGATACGGTCAGAGTCCCCCTATTAGAGACGTGGCATCCTTTTGCTGGTATTGCTCCACTCAGCAATGAGAATTTCATTGGTGATGAAAGAAAAGAAATCTATTCTTATCTGATACCTGTTGAGAATGACAACGGCCAGGTGGCTATCGTGAAGGTGGAGAACGGACAGTTCTCGCTGCTGCCCACAGCATGTCCCGTCCCTATGCAATGTGAATGGGGCGGGATATGGTATAACAAGAACATCATCGTGGACCGTCAGGCCCACCGTGCCTACCTCATGGGTATTAACAGCGATTTCAGGACAAGCCACGATGCGGGCTACCGCTATTATTTGCTGACCATTGACTACACTCAGACGACTGACGGCAAGCCTGCAACGCTGACACTCTATTATACAGATCCACTTCCGCTCATTTTTGACACTACACCCACTCTGACTTCCAACGGTGACCTGCTGATGGCCGGTGGCATGGCTCAAACCACATATTTCAAGCCTTCTGCAATGACATTCCTGCTGCATGTGGGAAGGCAGCCTGTAGCAGCAAAGAGCGGATTCTCATGGCTGTTGCTTGTGGTTGTCTGTCTGGGAGTGCCGGCTCTGGTTTGTGGCCTGTGCCTTCTGTTCAGGAAGCACCGCCGTCCAACAGAACAAGAAGACCGTGAGCAAGTTGCCGACCCAGTCCTCATAAGCCGTATCTGCGAACTGATGGAAAACGAGAAGTTATACCTGAACGACAGTCTGAAGATAGCAGACATCGCTTCGGCACTCTGTGTCAACCGCTATTATATCTCCGACTGTATCAATTCCGTCAAAGGCTGTTCGTTCGCCAAGTTTGTCAACACCTACAGGATAGAGCATGCCAAACGTTTGTTGCGCACCCAGCCCGACATGAAACTCTCGGAAGTGTGGATGTCGTCAGGCTTCTCTACGGAGCGCACTTTCCTCCGTGCCTTTAAGTCCATCACAGGCATGACCCCAAGCGAATATAAAGCCCAAAACGACTGACAAAGCATCCCCTGTCAGTCGTTTTTGCTGTTTTGTCAGTCTTTCTTTCCGATTTGTCACTACCTTTGCGGATATCAATGTAACACTAAATTAATTGAATATGAACAAAGGTAACAAACAAGACCGCTGGTATAGCGCATTAAGAGTATCGCTGGCTGTGGCATTCATTTCATTAGGATTCATGGCCTGCTCATCAAATGATGATAGTGACATCACACCGTCTCCCGACGCCCCCGCCCAGCAGGGTACCCTCAAGGTGAGTCCCACAGCACTTCACTTTGATGCCAATGGTGGCACACAGCGTATTGAGATAAACACCAAAGGCTATGAGTACTATGGAGGATTTGCCGATGATAACTGTGACACATGGGTCACCTGTTCCACATCAAATGATGGTGTGAATGTCAAGGTGTCTGCCAATACTACCGGCAAGGAACGCACAGGCACCGTCTATGCCTTTGTCACCAACAATCCCAACGCTTCCTCTTTGAACGACATAACTTATACGACCATCAAGGTAACGCAGGCAGCGAACCAGAATCAGCCACAGGAGCAGAACTTTTATATCGAGAGTGGAAGCGTCAACATGTACTATGCCATACTCTGGAGACGGGACGTTAATTTCAAGGCCACCGACGACGGCGTGTCCATCATCCCCAACAATAACGGCAACGGTAGAGGCGCTCAAGTCATCATTAAGCAGAAGGGGGTAGATTCAGGTGCCAATGCGGTCTGGGAATCCACGATATCCTTCAATGTCGATGACCTCAGCCTCGTCGAAAGCAAGAAGGCTAAAATCAGCGACTTCAAGTACGAAATGAACAGAGAAGGTCGTGAACGCCAATATTACGATTGGCACATAGCCTGGACGAAAACAACGACAAGACTGGAATCAGGCACAGCAAAATCCCAGGAGGACTCAGGACTCTGGTATTACACAAAGAATGATCTCAACTACTTTAGCAATGAGACCATTTATTACGACCGATGGACGAAAGACATTTACTCTGAGCCTGAGGAAAAGACTGTCGTCAATGTGACGGAAGAAGTAACTGACGGAAGTAGCCTTTTCATTGGTCTGGTCATCAAGAAAAAGTGACACCTCATGGATATGAGATACCACATATGGGAGCGGGCAGCGACATCCGCTCCCTTCTTTTGATTCAGTAGGTTTCTCATCCACCATCTGACTTCTCTTATCAAAATATTAAACTATATCCCTCAAAATTTGGTGGATTTACTTTTTATTCGTAACTTTGCAGTCGACTAAACAAACGTGATATGGCAACGACACGACCGAACTTCTGGCTGGCTATCCTGCTGTTCCTGCTTCCGACTGCGGCAATAGTCATGGTGACAGGCGTCTGGGCAATACCCAGATGCCTGTCCTTTTTTCTGCCTTTAAAACTCGCCTCCGTGGGCAATCCTCCGTCAATCTGGAGAATAGCCCATTATTATGTATATAATTTTCATATTTATGTGATAGTAAAAATTCTATTATATCAAAATATATTGAATTTTGGCTTAAAACATCACTTTTAGTTATAAATTACAGGAATACAGATGTTTACATAGTGACGTTATGCTTTTTGAAACATCACCATAACATCACTATTTCATGAAAACAATACCCTTCATCGCTTGAAACCGCCACTAAACTATTATTATACAGGCAGTTCAGCAATAGTACAGACGGCTTGTACTGACAGTTTTCATTGGACAAACTGACAGTTTACTTAGCCTAAACTGTCAGTTCAGACTTGCTAAACTTCCATGAACTGGCATCCTTTATCAGACTACATACGTTAAGAAATTTCGTTTTCCAGCCTCATAGTGACGTTATGGTGACGTTTTAAATACACAAACGTCACCGCCTAACAGCTTGACATATAATGCTTTAACCGTAAAAGTGACGTTTAGAAGCCAATTTTATCAATTTTAGATAAATGAAAACTGGCCGCTGGCGTGTATGGAAGATGCCGACGGCATGTCCGAAGTCACATCCGGGCAGTACTAAAAACAGAACACAGACAAGACTTTCTGGCCGAACACACCTTTTAGGCACCAAGTACTTGCATATTTATGCGACAAAACCAACAGGAAAGAAAGAAAAAAGGCTTTTCCTTTGGCGAATTGCATAAATTACCGTAACTTTGCATCCGATTAAATTGTGAAGTAAGATTATGAAGTTATTCGACGTATATCCGCTCTTCGACGTGAACATCGTCAAGGGTAAGGGCTGCAAGGTGTGGGACGAGAAGGGGCAGGAATACCTGGACCTGTATGGCGGACATGCCGTCATTTCGATAGGCCACGCCCATCCGCACTATATTGAGAAGGTAACAGAGCAACTCAACAAGATAGGGTTCTACTCCAACTCGGTGATTAATAAGTTGCAGGTGGAGTTGGCTGAGCGCTTAGGCAGGATCAGTGGCTACGACGACTATCAGCTGTTCCTCATCAACAGCGGTGCCGAGGCGAACGAGAACGCCCTGAAGTTAGCCTCCTTTACCAACGGGAGGACGAGGGTGCTCTCTTGTGAGAAGGCTTTCCACGGGAGGACGAGTCTGGCCGTCGAGGTGACGAACAATCCGAAGATCATCGCCCCCATCAACGACAACGGTCATGTAACCTATCTGCCGATGAACGACCTGCCGGCATGGGAGGCTGAGCTGTCGAAGGGCGATGTCTGTGCAGTCATCCTCGAGTGCATCCAGGGTGTGGGCGGCATCAAACTCGCTACTAAGGAGTTCGCCCAAGGTCTGGCTGCTGCCTGTAAGAAGTACGGTACCATTCTGATCTGCGACGAGATCCAGTGCGGTTACGGACGAAGCGGAAAGTTCTTCGCCCACCAGTGGCTCGACATCCGTCCCGACATCATCACCGTAGCCAAGGGCATCGCCAATGGTTTCCCGATGGGCGGTGTGCTGATAAGTCCTGAGTTCGAGCCCGTCTATGGACAACTTGGTACCACCTTTGGTGGCAACCATCTGGCCTGTGCAGCAGCCCTCGCCGTGCTCGATGTCTTCGAGGAGGAAAAGTTGGTGGAGAATGCCCACGAAGTGGGTGAATACCTGATTGAGCAACTGAAGAAGTTGCAGAAGACGGAGCAGCATATCATTGATGTTCGCGGTCGTGGTCTGATGATCGGTATCGACCTCGATATCCCTCATAAGGATGTGCGCCAGCCGCTAATTTACGAGCAGCACTGCTTCACGGGTTGTGCCGGTACGAATATCCTGCGCCTGCTGCCGCCGCTCTGCCTGAGCAAGACAGATGTTGACGACTTTATTGAAAGACTAAAAAAGACATTATGAGCAAGATAGCAATTATCGGGGCAGGTGCCATGGGTGGCGCCACCGTAGAGGGCCTCATCAAGGGCCAGCAGTTTAAGAACGAAGACATCACCGTGAGCGATCCCTCGCAGGCCGTCACGGAGAAGTTTGCCAAGATGGGTGTCAGCGTGACGACGGACAACAAGTTGGCTGCCGACAGCGCCGACATCGTCTGTGTGGTGGTGAAGCCCTGGCTCGTGGAGCGTGTGTTGAAAGACATCAAGCCCGAACTCGATCCCAAGAAGCAAATCCTGATTGTGATCGCTGCCGGCGTGTCGTCGGAGAGCATCAAGGGGTGGTTAGGCGAGCAGTGCCCGCCGCTGTTCTTGGTGATTCCGAACATCGCGATTGCAGAGATGGCCTCGATGACGTTTATCGTGCCTTGCGGTGCTGTGGCACAGCACCATACGGAACAGGTAGAGGCGATCTTTGGGGAGATGGGCACGACGCTCATCACCGACGAGCAGCACTTGGCAGCCGGTACGACGCTGGCCTCCTGTGGCATCGCCTATGCCATGCGGTATATCCGTGCTGCATCCGAAGGCGGTGTGGAACTGGGCTTCAAGGCCGACGACGCCAAGAAGATCGTGATGCAGACGATGAAGGGAGCCGTAGAGCTTTTAGAGGCCAGTGGCATGCACCCCGAGGCAGCCATCGACCTGGTGACGACCCCCGGCGGCGTGACCATCAAGGGTCTCAACGAGATGGAACATGCTGGTTTCACCTCCGCCGTCATCCGGGGACTGAAGGCAGGAGCGAAATAAAGAAATTGTTTACAGTTGACGGTTTACAGTTTACAGATGATATGACTGGAGGCCGAAACACCCGCACAGGTAATCAACTGTAAACCGTAAACTGTAAACTGTAAACTAAAAAAGATATGGACGAACAACTGAAACAGATTGGCGAACGCCTGAAGGGACTGCGCGACGTGCTCGACATCCCTGTGAGTGAGATGGCAGAGACCATCGGCATCAGTGCCGATAAGTATGAGAAGATAGAGGCAGGCGAGTTGGACATCACCATCTCGAACCTGATGAAGATTGCCCGTAAGTACGGCATTTCCACCGAAGAGTTGATCTTCGCCGAGACGCCACACATGAAGTCGTACTTCGTGGTGCGAAAGGGGCAGGGTGTGAGCATCGAGCGCACCAAGGCCTACAAGTATCAGAGTCTGGTGAGCGGTTTCGTGAACCATAAGGCCGACGTGTTCATCGTCACCGTAGAGCCGAAGCCCGAAGTCCACACCATCTATAAGAACTCACACAAGGGTCAGGAGTTCAACCTGATCTTAGAGGGGACGATGGAACTCTACATCGGCGGCAAGACCATCGTATTGGAGGAAGGCGACAGCATCTACTTCGACTCCACCAAGCCCCACGGCATGCTGGCTTTGGGCGACAAACCCGTCAAGTTCCTCGCCTTTACAGTCGAGTAAAGGTAAAAAAGTAAAAAGGTAAAAAAGTAAGAAATGGTAGAAAGATTTTTAAAACAGACAAAGTTCACGTCAATAGAGGATTACAATAAGAACCTGGAGTTCATCATCCCCGAGAACTTCAACTTTGCTTACGACGTGATGGATGCCTGGGCTGAGGAAGCCCCCGAGAAGCTGGCCATCCTGTGGACTAACGACCAGGGTGAAGAGATCCGTGCCACCTTCGGAGAACTGAAGGAGCAGACCGACCAGGCTGCCAGTTACCTGATGTCGCTCGGCATCGGCAAGAACGATCCCGTGATGCTCATCCTGAAGCGCCGTTACGAGTGGTGGGTCATCATGCTCGCCCTCTGTAAAATCGGTGCCATCGTCATCCCGGCCACCCACATGTTAACGAAGAAAGACATCATCTACCGCAATACCCGTGCCTCGATCAAGGCCATCATCTGTGTGGATGATGCCTACGTCACGGAGCAAATCAAACTGGCCATGCCGGAGAGCCCGACGGTGAAGGTCTATATCACCGTCACCGACCATGGTAAGCCCATCCCCGAAGGATTCCACGACTGGCAGAGCGAGTGGCAGCAGGCACCGAAGTTCCAGCGTCCCGCCTTTGTCAACAACAACAGCGACACGATGCTGATGTACTTCACCTCTGGCACCAGCGGCGAGCCGAAGATGGTGGCCCACGACTACCTCTACGCCATGGGACACCTGACGACGGGCGTGTTCTGGCATAACCTCCATGAGGGCTCGCTCCACCTAACGGTGGCCGATACCGGTTGGGGCAAGGCCGTCTGGGGAAAGTTCTACGGCCAGTGGTTTGCCGGTGCTACGGTGTTTGTGTTCGACCATGAGAAGTTCAATGCCGACACCCTGCTCCGTCAGATTGAGAAATATAAGGTGACGAGTTTCTGCGCACCGCCTACCATCTACCGCTTTATGATCCGTGAGGACCTGTCGAAGTACGACCTCTCGTCTCTCGAATACTGCACGACGGCCGGCGAGGCCCTGAACCCCGCCGTGTTCGACAAGTTCAAGGAGAAGACTGGCATCCAGATGATGGAGGGCTTCGGCCAGACGGAGACCACGATGACCCTCGGCACCTTCCCCTGGATGACGCCGAAACCCGGTTCGATGGGTATTCCCAACGCCCAGTACAACATCGACCTGTTGCGTGCCGACGGCACCAGTTGTGAGGATGGTGAGAAGGGAGAGATTGTGGTCCGTGTAGGTGATAAGAAACCCATCGGCCTGTTCAAATACTACTACCGTGACGAGGAACTGACCCGTGAGGCCTGGCACGACGGCATCTACCATACCGGCGACATGGCCTGGCGCGACGAGGACGGCTACTACTGGTTCGAGGGTCGTATCGACGACGTCATCAAATCCTCGGGCTACCGCATCGGTCCGTTCGAGGTGGAGAGTGCCCTGATGACCCATCCCGCCGTCGTGGAGTGCGCCATCACCGGTGTTCCCGACGACATCCGTGGCATGGTGGTGAAGGCCACCGTGGTGCTCGGCAAGGAGTGGAAGGACAAGGCTGGCGATGACCTCATCAAGGAACTGCAGCAGCACGTGAAGAATGTGACGGCTCCCTATAAGTATCCGCGTATCATCGAGTTCGTCGATGAATTGCCGAAGACCATCAGCGGTAAGATCCGCCGTGTAGAGATTCGCAACAAAGACAGTAAGAAGTGAAGAAGAGGATAGTCATTAAGGTTGGCTCGAACGTGTTGACGAGAGCAGACGGGAAGCTCGACGTGACACGGATGTCGGCACTCGTAGACCAGATTGCCTGGCTGCGGAAGCAGGGCATCGAGGTGATACTCGTGTCATCGGGTGCCATGGCCAGCGGAAGAGGAGAACTGAGGATCGACCACTCCCTTGATTCCGTCGAACAGCGCCAACTCTTCTCCGCCGTGGGGCAGGTGAAACTCGTGGGACTCTATTACGACCTGTTCCGTGAGTTCGGCATCCATGTCGGTCAGGTGCTGACGATGAAGGAGAACTTCGAGCCTGGTGAGCAGTACCGTAACCAACGGGCTTGTATGACCGTGATGTTAGAGAACGGCGTGCTGCCCATCGTCAACGAGAATGACACCGTTAGCGTCACCGAGTTGATGTTCACCGATAACGACGAGCTCAGCGGCCTCATCGCCCAGATGATGGAAGCCGAGACGCTCATCCTGCTGTCGAACATCGACGGCATCTTCACCACCCATCCCGACGATCCTCATGCAGAACTGATCCGTGAGGTGGCCCCAGGCCGTGACCTCTCCGAATACATTCAGCCAGAGAAGAGTGCCTTCGGTCGTGGCGGCATGCACTCGAAGTACACGACCGCCGCCAAGGTGTCGCAGGCTGGCATCTGTGTCATCATCGCCAACGGTGAGCGGGAGAATATCCTCATCGACCTGATGGAACGCAAAGACGAAACCCCACATACAGAATTTATCCCATGCAACTGAAAGAGACATTTGAACGTGTGAAGCGGGCCAGTAAGAGTCTGGCGCTGTTGAGCGACGAACAGCGGAACGAGATTCTGTTGGCCGTTGCCGACGCTATTATTAATAATAAGGTAAGAATCCTCGAAGCCAATGCCAAGGACCTGGCCAAGATGTCAAAGGAGAATCCCCTCTACGACCGTCTGCAACTGACCGACAGCCGATTGGAGGGCATCGCCAGCGACATGCGCAACGTCGCCTCCCTCCCCTCACCCCTCGGACATATCACCAAACAGAAGACGCTGCCCAATGGTCTCCGCCTCTGTCGTGTTTCCGTGCCCTTCGGTGTGATTGGCATGATCTACGAGGCCCGTCCCAACGTCACCTTCGACGTGTTCTCCCTCTGTTTCAAGAGTGGCAATGCCTGTGTGCTGAAAGGCGGCAAGGATGCCGATTGCTCCAACCGTGAAGAGGTGGCTATCATCCATGAAGTGCTGGAAAAGTACACTTCACGCTTCACGCTTCACGCTTCACTTAAAGACGTCGTTGCCCTACTGCCTGCTACCCATGAGGCCACCGGTGAGATGCTGAATGCCGTAGGCTATATAGACCTGTGCATTCCTCGTGGAGGTCGCAAGCTTATTGACTTTGTCCGTGACACGGCCCGCATCCCCGTCATCGAGACTGGTGCCGGCGTGGTTCATGTGTATTTCGATAAGGACGGTGACCTGGAGATGGGCAAGGCTATTGTCAACAATGCCAAGACCCGTCGCGTCTCGGTATGCAACGCTTTAGACACGCTGCTCGTTCATAAAGACCGAGTGGACGATCTTGAGGAACTGCTCAGCCCCATGAAAGGAAAGGTAGAATTCTATATGAACGACGAAAGCCGCTACGATACCGAGTTTATGGACTACAAGATGAACGTCAGAGTGGTTGATTCTCTCGAAGAAGCACTCGAACACATCGCACAGCATGGCTCTGGCCACAGCGAGGCCATCATCACTCAGAATGAAGCAACCGCCCGTCGGTTCCAAGCCTATGTCGATGCCGCCTGTGTTTATTGGAATGCCCCCACCTCCTTTACCGACGGAGCCCAGTTTGGTCTCGGTGCCGAGATCGGCATCTCCACCCAGAAACTCGGTCCCCGCGGTCCGATGGCGTTAGAGGAAATCTGCACTTACAAGTGGCTCATTGAAGGCGAAGGACAAACAAGACCATAATTTGACGTTTACAGTTGACGGTTTACAGTTTACAGATGATATGACTGCAGACCGATACAACCTCATAGGTAATCAACTGTAAACCGTAAACTGTAAACTGTAAACAATAAAAATATATGAAATCATTCATCAACGTACAGGATATCGGTCCGCTGGATAAAGCGATGGCCGAAGCATTTGAGATCAAGAACGACCGTTACAAGTATCAGCATCTGGGCAAGAACAAGACGCTCATGATGATCTTCTTCAACAACTCGCTGCGCACCCGTCTGTCTACCCAGAAGGCCGCCATGAACCTCGGCATGAACGTCATCGTGCTCGATGTGAATGCCGGCGCCTGGAAGTTAGAGACCGAGCGGGGTGTCATCATGGATGGTGACAAGAGCGAGCATCTGTTAGAGGCCATCCCCGTCATGGGCTGTTACTGCGACCTCATCGGCGTACGCTCCTTCGCCGGTCTCACCGACCGTGAGTACGACTATGCCGAGACGGTGCTGAACCAGTTTATCAAGTACTCTGGTCGTCCTGTCTTCGCCATGGAGACTGCCACCGTGCATCCCTTGCAGGCCTTCGCCGACCTCATCACCATTGAAGAATCGTGGAGTGAGGAGTGTGGAATGTGGAGTGAGAATAGTCCTGCAACAGATAAATCCCTCCAAGGTAACCTCACTCCTCACTCCTCACTCCTCGAAAGCCAAAAGTGGTGCTGACCTGGGCCCCGCACTGCCGCGCTCTGCCACAGGCCGTACCCAACAGCTTCGCCCAGTGGATGAACGCCGCCCCCGATGTAGACCTCGTCATCACCCACCCCGAGGGCTACGAACTCGATCCGAAGTTTGTAGGCGATGCCGTCGTGGAGTACGACCAGAGGAAAGCCTTCGAGGGTGCCGACTTCATCTATGCCAAGAACTGGAGTAACCCGGGTGTGACGAACCCTGCCGACTACGGCAAGATCACCTGCGAAGACCGCTCATGGACGGTTGACACCGAGCACATGTCGTGGACGAACAACGGTAAGTTCATGCACTGTCTGCCCGTCCGTCGTAACCTCATCGTCACCGACGATGTGATAGAATCGCCCAACAGCCTCGTCATTCCCGAGGCTGCCAACCGTGAGATCAGTTGTTCGGTGGTCATCAAGCGGATGCTGGAGGCACTCTAACGCTGGCGCTGCTCCTTGAGCATCCGGCTACGACTGAGTTCGTAGGCATCGATCTTCTGGAGGTAGTGTTCGCGGAAGTCTTTCCAATGATAATAGGGGGCTACGTCTGTCGGAATAGGCAACGTAGCCTCTCTTTCGTTCAACAGCACCTTGAAAAGCACATCCTCGTCGTCGATATCCCTGCGGTAGAAGATGAACTGTAGGTTCGATCCCATCGGGAACACCTTCGATGCCCACCACCCTTTCTCTTCCAGTTCATCCAGATTGTCCGTCTCTAAGTCGAAGCCGTTGATGCCGATCAGACAGGTCAGCGGCAACAGAACCGTCTCGTGACCATACCGCAGTTGTACGCCGGGACGCTCCAACTGGAGGCAACTGTCTGCATCCGAGATGATCTGTCGGAGCAGATGGCGCTGGGTGTAAGGCTGATGACCGCCGTTCAGTTTACAGGCGCCATGCATGATATACCACCAGGCGTTCTCCCACTGCCAGAGGCGGTATATCTCCCGAGCCGTGAAGATATCCGTCAGATAGCCACCTTTATAAAGATGTGTATTCAACTGGAAGAGCCCCATCTTGATGAGGTAGTAGTTAAGCCAGATATCATTGACCACCTTGCGAGCAGAGTCGGGATGGATAAACAGCAATTCCATCAGCCGTTCGTTGTGCTTTCGTCCCTCGATAAACTTATCATAGGCCTTAGGCGCATCCGCCGTCATGCCGTTCCTACGCAGCAACTGATCCTGGTGATTCATATAGAACATATCCGCCTGGGAGGCCTTCATCGTGATATCCAACTCAGGGTTGTTGATGGCCATCACATGCAGCGCCGACCCCATCGAGAGGATACAGCGGGGTACGATGGTGCTGCGGGCGTCAATATGGGCATTGCCTCTGAACACCTCCGGGAACCGATCCATCATCCGCTGGGCAATGCCACGATGCTGTTTCTGTCCATAACTGGTCAGGTCGCCCCAGTGTTTCTCGGTGTCGGCATAAATCACCCGCATGTCGCTCAGCACCTTCTTTCCCCTCTCCGTGAGTTCATTCATACTGTCAGCACGACAGAGCATATTATAAGGAATATCAAAGCCTTTGCGGTTCTCCACATAACGGGAACCATGACGACCATAATGAGAGATATAGAACGGTACCTTCCCTTCTGGTGCTGGTGTCAACCGGGGTAAGGCCGTATCCGGATAGATACTATAATTACTGGCTGCAAAACTCTGGTTGTCTGTGATGATGTCGAGGGCAGACTGGGCCAAAGTGGAAAGTGGAAAGAGGAAAGTGGAAAGAGAAAAGAGCATCGGCAGAACAGCCGACACCATCCGTCTCATCCGTGTCATCCGTTGTCTATTACTCATACCTTTTTACCTTTTCCAAATAATACTCTTGGAAATCCTTTAGCCGATAATAAGGTGCATGCGCCGAGGGCAGGGGGAGCGATACCTCCTGCTCGTTCAACAGCACCTTGATCCACACATCCTGGTCCTCCGGATTCTTTCGATAAAGAACAAACTGCAGATTCTTGGACGCTGGACTATTCTCACTCCACACTCCACACTCCTCGCTCCACGAATCAATGCCGAGCAGACTGACCAACGGCAAGAAACTGGTCTCGTCGGCAATATGGAAGACCGCCGACTGCTTGAAGGTCTGGGCCGTATCGGTACAGTGTATCAGATGCCGCAACAGTTGGTGGACGAAAGGAATTCTGACCTCTCCACCAAAGTTCAGATTATTCCACGCTTCCTGCCTCTTCCGCTGATGACTGATCTCGTCGGCTGTGAACAGGTCGTTGAGGGTGACCTTCCCCTCCGTCCCCGTCTGCCGGATGTTAGCAGCAATCTTAAAGAGCAGGTCGTTCAGCATCTGCACATCCACTTGGCTCCGGATGAAGTCCGAGTCGGAGAAGAGGGTCTTCGCCAGTCGGTCCCCATCACTGTATCTCTCAGAGATGGCTTCATAGGCAACCTTGGCCGCAGAATCTTTTCTGACGGCAAGTTGGTTTTCGTCGAGAGAATTCAGATAAGAGGAAAACGCATTGCTGGCATTATGATAGACGCGGATTCGGCAGACCTTCGATACCTCCACTAACAGTTGTTCCATCGAGAGCATGGACCGCGTATTCCTGAGGCTGCGCGCCCCGATGTAACTACAATCCCTGTTGAGCACCTCCGGGAAGCGTGCCATCATCCGCCGGGCTATCTCCTGCTGCTCCTGGATTCCCTGCTCCGTGAGTTCTCCCCAATGGTTGCGAGCATCCTGACGTATCAGCCGCAGACGCCCCACGACATCCTGCCCCAACGGGGTCAGCAGACCGAGGCTGTCAGCCCGTTCCATCACCTTGCAAGGCGCATCGTAGTCGCTGGGCTTACCCAAGTAAGACGCCCCGTGACAACCATAATGGACGATCGCAAAGGGCTTACTGCCCTCAGGCCCCTCCTGAGCGTCGAGTGGTAGCACAGGCACCACACAGAACAGCGTAATAAATGCCAGTATCTTTCTGATCATCACGCAATAAAGCCAACTATTTGATTGCAAAATTACACATTTTTATTGAATTGTGCAAGCAAATCAGAAAACTTTATGTAATTTTGCACACAAATCAATATAACTGAGCATGATATCTTTTGAATGTGACTACAACAACGGCGCCTGCCAACAGGTGATAGACCACTTAGTGAAATACAACAACGCCAAGCCGACGCCCTACGGTTTCGACGAGTTCAGCGAACGAGCGAAGAACCGTATCCGTGAGGCCTGTGGCATGCCCGATGCCCAGATATTCTTCCTGACGGGTGGCACCCAGACCAACGCTACCACCATCGACTCGATGCTCTACCAGTATGAAGGCGTCATCTGTGTCGGCTCAGGACATATCAACGTCCATGAGGCTGGGGCTGTGGAGTTCACGGAGCACAAGATCATCACCATCCCCGACAAAGAGGGTAAGATGGAAGCCGCCACACTCGACAAATACCTCGACGACTATATGCACGACGGCAACAAGGACCATGCCGTACACCCGGGCCTCGTCTACATCACCTTCCCCACGGAGTTAGGTACCCTCTATTCAGCCCGGGAACTCGACCGTCTCTATCGGGTATGTCAGCACTACGAGATTCCGCTTTACATCGACGGAGCTCGTCTCGGCTACGGCCTCATGGCCGAGGGCAACGACATCACCCTGCCCTATCTGGCCCGCCACTGCGACGTCTTCTATATCGGCGGCACGAAGATCGGAGCCCTCTGCGGCGAGGCCGTCGTCTTCACCAACCGCAAGGCCCACAAGCACTTCTTCTCCATCCAGAAGCAGCACGGCGCCGTCATTGCCAAGGGTGCCCTCATCGGCCTGCAGTTCGATGCCCTCTTCACCGACAACCTTTATTTCCGTCTCTCCGAACACGCCATCAAGATGGCCATGCGGATGAAAGACATTTTCAGGAAGAAGGGTTACCAGTTCCTTGTCGACTCCCCCACCAACCAGCAGTTCGTGGTCATCGACAATGAACAGGTGGAGCGTCTGAGCCGCCACGTGGACTTCTCCCACTTCGGTCAGACAGACCACCATCACACCATCTGCCGCTTCGTCACCAGCTGGGCCACCACCGAAGAGGAGATCGACTATTTAGAGCAGATTATATAAATAGATGTGCAAGATTGCATGTCTTTCACCCTAAAAGGCGCTTATAAGGGCCTTTTAGGGTCTTTTTGCAAAAAAGTATCAATATTTATAAAGAAAAGTGATGGTATTTCAAAAATATTTATTAACTTTGCACCCGATGTAACATCTTAACTGAAGATTTTCTATAATACTAACTAAAATAACCGTATGAATCAAAACTTTAGAAAGAAAGTGCTGATGGTGGGCGCACTCTCCCTTTTGGGATTGTGTTTCTCTCCGGAAGCCTACGCTGCTGACGCCACGCAAGAGGTGCAGCAGGCAAGGACGATCACAGGTACTGTGGTCGACGCTCAAGGGCCGGTCATCGGAGCCAGCGTGGTCGTGAAAGGAACGACGAACGGTGTAGCAACCGACTTCGACGGTAACTTCTCACTGAACGCCAGCCCGGGCCAGACCCTCGTCGTTACCTACATCGGTTACCTCGACAAGGAAGTGAAGGTAACCGCCGGTAAGTCACACTACGAGATTACCATCGAAGAGGACCGTCAGATGCTCGACGAGGTGGTGGTCATTGCCTATGGCCAGCAGAAGAAGGTGACCATCACAGGTTCGGTCGCTGCCGTGGGTGGTGACGAACTGCTGAAGGCCCCTGTGGCCAGTGTGGCCAACGCCCTGCAGGGAAAGCTGCCTGGCATGTCGGTGGTGCAGCCGTCAGGTATGCCCGGTGCCGACGAGCCCACGATCCGAGTACGTGGTATCGGCTCACTGAACAGTGCTGAGCCGCTGGTGCTCGTCGATGGCGTCGAGCGCTCGTTCGGACAGTTGGACCCCAATGAGATCGAAGACATCTCGATCCTGAAGGATGCCTCCGCCACCGCCGTGTTCGGTGTACGTGGTGCCAATGGTGTCATCCTCGTCACCACCAAGCGCGGTACGCCGGGCAAGGCTTCGGTGACCGTCTCTGCAAGCACGGCCGTCCAGCAGATTGCCAAGTTCGTGGACTTCACCGACTCCTATACTTATGGAAAGATGTGGAACTACTCGGCCATCACCGACGCGCTGCCCATGAGTCAGTGGCCCGGTACGGCTAACATCAAGGACTACTCGCCGTATGCCGACACCGGCATCCGCTTCAGTCAGGAGGTCATGGAGCACTTCCGCACTGGCGACATGCCCATCACCTTCCCCAATACCGACTGGATTGGTTATGTGATGAACGATGCCGCCTGGCAGGAGCAAGTCAACGTGAATGTGAACGGTGGTACAGAGAAGATGAGATACTTTGTCTCTGCCGGATTCCTGAATCAGAACTCGCTCTTCAAGACATTCTCAAAGAATGACGACGAGACCTTTAAGTATAACCGTTTCAACTACCGTGCTAACTTAGACATCAACGTCTCTAAGTACAGCCAGCTGGCGCTCACCTTAGGCGGACGTGTCCAGAACCGCACCACGATGGGTGGTGGCGAGGGATTCCTCTTCCGCTACCTGCAGGGTGCCACGCCCTATGCCGGTATCGGTGTTGACGACCAAGGCCGTCATATCGTCTCCGACGAGAGCTACGTAGGTCCCTACGACCGTGATGCCCTCTCTAACTACTATGACTTAGGTTACGTAAATGAGAGTACGAACGTGCTGAACCTCGACCTCCAGTACAAACTCGACATGAGTTTCATCACGCCGGGTCTGGACTTCAAGATCAAAGGATCGTATAACACTGAGTACACTGCTCAGAAGAACCGTCAGAATGGATTCGGTACGGGTGTCACCTATGTGGCCACGATCGTCGACGGACAGGAGGTGCTGCGCAAGCAGAACATCACCTGGCCGCTGCCCTACGAAGAGAAACGATGGGGAAGCCGTAACTGGTATGCCGAGGCCAGCTTCAACTATGCCCGTAAGTTCGGCAAGCACAATGTAGGCGCCCTGTTGCTCTATAACCAGAGCAAGACTTACTATCCCTGGGATTCCGACGGCAGCATCTACGAGTCGATTCCTAAAGGCTATGTAGGCCTCGTGGGCCGTGTCACCTATGACTATGACACACGCTACCTGATAGACTTCAACATTGGTTATAACGGCTCGGAGAACTTCGCCGAAGGTAAGCGCTACGGTACCTTCCCTTCCTTCTCCGTCGGTTGGATACCTTCGAGTGAGAAGTTCTGGGAGCCGATCAAGAAGTATATCGGCTATCTGAAGTTGCGTGGTTCGTGGGGCAAGGTCGGTAACGACAATACCAACGGTGCCCGCTTCCTCTACCTGCCGGGTGCCTGGCAGTTCTACACCGGTGCAACGACGGTGAACCCACAGAAACGAGGTGCCAACTTCGGTACGAGCGGTGGCTGGCTACAGGCCGTGAAGGAGCTGACAGCCGGTAACCCCGACGTCACATGGGAGACCGCTTCCAAGATCAACATCGGTCTGGACGCCGCCTTCATCGGCGACCGTCTGACAGTGAACCTTGACCTGTTCTGGGAAGACCGTGAGGACATCCTGGTGTCAAACGAGTCCCAGCTGCCGGCAGTGACCAGTCTGCCGTCGAGCTACGTCAACAAGGGTCGTGTGAAGAACCACGGTTACGAGCTGACCTTGAGATGGGCCGACAAAGTCGGTGACTTCCGCTATAGCATCAGCCCCAGCATCGCCTTTGCCAGAAACAAGGTGATCGAGATGCTCGAGGTGCCGCCCCTCTATGATTATCTGAGACATACCGGCCTGCCCGTAGGACAGCGCTTCGGCTACGACCTCTTCGAGTTCTACCAGGAGGGCACCGAGGCACGCTATAAGGCACAGTACGGTGTGGACATGCCTGACCAGAACGTCACCCTGAAATACGGTGATGCCGTCTACGTAGACCTGAATGACGACGGTGTGATCGACGCCAACGACCAGAAGCCTCTCGGCTATAACGAGAACCCGGAGATCACCTGGTCTATCAACGCCAGCCTGAACTGGAAGGGACTCGACTTCTCAATGCTCTGGGTAGGAGCCGACAACACCAGCCGTGCCCTGAACGGATACTTCCGCGACCAGTTCGGATCCACCAACACATCAGCCTTGGTACAGTGGGTGGCCGACAACTCCTGGACGGAGGACAATCCCGGTGCCATCCTGCCACGTATCTCGTTCACCAACCGCGTTCACAATAACCGTGACTCACAGGCATGGATCATCGACTCCAAGTATGTGCGTCTGAAGAACGTGGAGATTGGCTACACCATCAACAAGCCGAAGTGGTTGCCACTGCTCAACTACATCAGATTCTATGCCTCAGGCCAAAACCTGCTGACATTCGCAGACTTCAAAGGAAACGACCCCGAGGCTCCCGGTTCCGGACTGGACTTCGGTGTACGCTATCCTATGACACGTGTATACAACTTTGGCCTACAAGTGAACTTCTGATAAACCGGATTTATGAGAGTTAAGAATATAAGAGTTAAGAATTAAGAGTTATGATTACATATAAATATAAAAAGGTGGCGGTAAGAATAGTCTCGTTATTCTTCCCACTTTCCACGTTCCTCGTCTCGGCCTGTGTCGACGAGATCAATGTGGGTAATGCCTTCTTAGAGAAAGCCCCCGGTGTCGAGACGAACATCGACACGGTGTTCTCCAAGGCCGAATACACCCGCAACTTCCTGTGGAGTGCCTACGGACAGATCTATTGCACCTACACCGCAGGAAACATGATGAACGGTGCGCCCATCGATGTGCTCTCCGACTCCTACCACTGCTATGTGGGCTGGGGCGGTCCTATACAGAGCTACTATCCCGGTGGCTTGACCGAGGATGCCCAGGATACTGACAATGGTAACTTCCAGGGTAAATTCTCCTATTCTACGAAATTTGGTGGTCTCGACAGCGACGCTGGTGGCCGTGTGTCTATCTATGAGACTGTACGTAAGTGCTGGCAGATCATCGAGAATATCGACCGTGTGCCCGACATGAGCGATTCGGAGAAGAGTCGCCTGCGCGGTGAGGCCTACACCATCATGGCCAGCCGTTACTACGACGCCTTCCGTAACTTCGGCGGCCTGTGCCTCGTGAAGAAGGCCTTCGCCGTGGGAGAGGATTTCTTCGACGGTCGTTCTACGGCCTGGCAGACCGTGGAGTTCATCGACTCACTGATCCAGTGCGCCATCGATGAACCCGGCTATATCTGGAACGTGCCCGATGCCGATATCGGCCAGTGGTCCGGTCGTCTGACAAAGGCTTCTGCCCGTGCCCTGCGTGCCAAGGTCTGGATGTTTGCCGCATCACCCCTGTTCAACAACAGCGAGCCTTATATGACCTACACCAAGAAGCCGACAGGCCTGGAGAATGAGGAGCATATCTGGTTCGGCAAGGCAGACCCTTCACTGTGGAACCGCTGCCTGCAGTATTGTAACGACTTCTTCAACGACAATGCCGCCAACGGCAACTACTATCAGTTGGTTCAGCCGACGTCCCAAGACGAGGCCGGCTATCGGACGGCCTACCGTCGTGCCTACCGCTACCGCAATGATGCCACGCACCATGAGAAAATCTTCGATGCCCATCCGACGCTGACGCTGTCCGATGGTGGCTGGGGCTGGGGCTGGCGCGGCTTCGCCCTCGACTGCATGCGCCAAGGCGGTCAGGTTCCCACCAACGAGCTGATGGAGTGCTTCGGCATGCAGGACGGTCGTAACTTCCCCTACTCAGACATCTACGGAGCCGGGAAGAACCCGAACGGTATCGACATGTTTGCCGAGCGTGACCCCCGTCTGTACGAGACGATGGTGGTTCCCAGGCACGACCTGCCGGCCGGATTCGACTATAACGGCCAGTCGTACAACGACCCCTGGGTGGGTGGTTGTCTGGAATACAACAGTAACTTCAACAGCAACGCAGACGACGTGGCCTCTGGTTACTGTAAGTTCAAGTGGCTGCTCGACTATAAGGGTGGCAGCCGTTATGACGACGAGTACATCGGCGTCTCCTACATCCGCCTGGCAGAGATGTATCTCATCCGTGCCGAGGCCCGTGCTGAGACGGGTGACCTCCAGGGAGCCCTGGACGACCTGCACGCCGTCCGCAGCCGAGTCGGTCTTGGACGCCTTGAGGATATGAACCCGGGCTTGAACCTGAAATCGAACAAGGAGAACCTGATTGAAGAGATTCTCCGTGAGCGTAACTGTGAAATCGGCGCCGAGTGTGGCGACCGCCTCTATGACATGGTCCGCCGCATGCGTCAGGACCTCTTCACCAAACCGCTTCATGAGATCCGTATCTATCGCCTCGACGCGAATGGCAATCGTCTGACAGACGGCGACCAGCAGTGGGATCCCTCTACCCCCTGGCCGAAGTTCGAGTATGAGAAGCCGGAGATCGTCGTCGGCCACCGTGTATGGTGGGATCCGGGCTACTGGACCAACAAGTGGTATCTGGACCCCGTCTCTCGTATTGAGATTCAGAAGGATTATGGACTGACACAGAATCCTGGGTGGTAACCTTTGAAAGTAAAAAAGTAAAAAGGTAAAAAAGTAAAGTTATGAAGATAAAGAATATATTCAAATATACCTTAGCGGGACTCTGCGTTGCTCCGATGGCGGTGAGTGCCCAGGTGACGCTCAGCGACAAAACGTCGCAGAAGGTAGACTTAGGCTTTGGCGTTGAGCAGTCTGAATTTCTCACGACGGCTGCCACGACAACCATCACGGCAGAAGAGCTTCGCCGCACCTCAGCCATCAGCCTGGCTGATGCCCTTTATGGCAAGCTCCTTGGCCTGAACGCCTACCAGAACACAGGTTTTAAGGGCGAGGAAGGTCGCGGGGCCACGTTCAACATCCGTGGCGTTCAGACCACTGGTGAGAAAGACATCCTGATCCTTGTCGACGGTGTGGAGCGGCCTATCGACCGCCTCACCGTAGAGGAGGTGGAGAGTGTCACCGTACTGAAAGACGCCGCAGCCGTAGCCCTCTACGGTCACGAGGGTGTCAACGGCGTGCTGCTGGTGAAGACCAAGCACGGCAGTAACGACGGGAAATATAACTTCAAGGTAGGCGTATCCCACAAGATACAGTTCGACCCCCAGTCGGCTGATATGGTCAGCGCCTACGACTATGCTAATGCCCTGAACCGTGCCCGTCTGAACGACGGCGCCTCTGCCGCCTATACGGAGGCCGAGCTGCAGAAGTTCAGAGACGGCAGCGACCCGAAGGTCTATCCCAATGTCAACTGGAAGGATGAGGTGTTCAAGAACACCGCCCATGAGTCGAATGCCTACCTCTCCTTCTTCGGTGGCACAGAGAAGGTGCAGTACTACACCCAGCTCGACTATACCGATGCCCGCGGACTCTATAAGAACCCCGACCAGGGCGACTGGAACTCACAGCTGAAGTACTCAAAGGCCAATATCCGTGCCAACGTGGACTTCGAGGTGAGCAAGAGCACCCACATCAGTGCTAATATCTTAGGTATCCTGATGGAGACGAACGGCGTGCCCAATGTGAACTCCAACGACGCCTGGTGGCATCTGTATAAGGTGCCTGCCCTCGCCTTCCCCGTCAAGACGGCCGGTGGCGTATGGGGCGGTAGCCAGACCTACGGCGACTTCAACCTCCTGGCCAAGTCGCAGGGTGCCGGCTTCATGAAGACCCACCAGCGCCAGATATGGGCAAACATGACACTGGTGCAAGACCTCGACATCATCACGAAGGGCCTGAAGTTCTATGTAGGCGCAGCATACGACAACTCCTCCATCACGACAGAGACCCGCTCGAAGGGTTATCAGTATGGCTGGAACTGGTATGACGCCAACGGTGCGATGCAGGAGACGGTGATGGGTACGGTAGAGGATAAGCTGGTGTTCAACCACTGGGTAGACACACAGTGGCGTGTCGCCACCTTCAATGCCGGACTGAAATACGGCATCCAGCTGAACAACGGCGACAACCTGGCCGCCAATGCCAACTACAACATGAAGAGTGAGATCCGCGACGGACAGAACAACACGTGGTATCGCGCTAACTGGCAGCTGGCCCTGCACTACGACCACGCCAACCGCCTGATGGCCGATGTGGTGCTGGCCGCCAACGGTTCAAACCGCAGCTATCCTGCCAAATGGGCCTTCTCCCCGACATTAGGATTAGGCTACATCTATATCAACAAACCCGAGAGCAGCTTCATCAACTACGGTAAGGTGCGCCTGTCGGGTGGTATCCAGCACACCGACTACGTGCCGCAGGCCGGCCTCTGGCTCGCCAGATGGAACAACTCGCACGGACAGTTCTGGTATGGTACTAACTTCGCCAGCTCATGGGGTGCCTTCCTGACACAGTTCCCCACCGACGACTTTGCACAGGAGACGGCCTATAAGGCCAACATCGGTACCGACCTGAGGATCGCCAATGCACTGGACGTCACACTCGACGTGTTCTACCAGCAGCGCCGGAACATCCTGGTCAGCGCCGCCTCACTCAACTCCGCCGTGGTCGGCATCCAGTCGTCGTATGACGACAAGGGACGCGTGGCCAGCTACGGTATGGAACTGGGTCTGCGCTATGCCAAGACCTTCGGGAACGGCCTGAACCTGAACGCGGGGGCTTCGCTCTCGACGGTGAAGAGCGAGATCCTGGAATGGATCGAGGCGCCTGCCTACCCGAACCTCTCGGTGGTCGACGGTCCTGCCGATGCCGAGCGCGGACTCATCGCCTTAGGCTTCTTCCAGAGTCAGCAGGAGATCGACGACAACCCTGTCCAGCAGTTCGGACAGGTGAAGGTGGGCGACATCAAGTACAAGGATGTCAATGGCGACGGTGTCATCAATGAGAACGACTACGTGGCTCAGGACTATGGCAACGCCTTCCCCGCCCTGAACTATGCCTTCACCTTAGGTGCCGAGTATAAGGGCTTCGGTATCAACGCCACCTTGCAGGGAGCAGCCCACCAGGTAAAGAACCTGCGCTGGGTGGACGGTGTCTGGGGAGCCCTCTCCGACAACCGCAACCTCTCTCAGGAGTACTACGACAACTGCTTCGACATCGCCGGAGCCGGTGCAAGCTATCCCCGCCTGTCGACAGAGAATGTGGCAAACAACGCCCAGAACTCCACGATCTGGTATCGTAACATCAACTGGCTGAAGCTGCGCGACTGCGAGGTCTACTACAAGTTGCCCGCATCGGTCATTGAGCCTCTGAAGGTGACGAGCGTCAGGATCTTCGTTCAGGGACAGAACCTCTTGTCCTTCGACAATATCGACGCTATGGATGCAGAGAACCTCAACACCGGCTATCCGGTGATGAAGAGTGTCAACCTTGGCCTCTCAGTGCAGTTCTAACTTAAATTGATAATTGACAATTGATAATTGATAATTATGATGACTAATATATATAATAAGGTAGTGGTAAGGATGATCTCTTTCCTCCTGCCGCTTTCCACATTCCTCTTCACGGCCTGCGCTGATCTGGACTACACAGAAGAGACCACCCGAGACGAGGCATGGACCTACGATTACTTCGAGAATGGCATTAAGAACCTGGTGTACGATGTCTATGCCCAGGTCTATAATAACGAGTTTGATGCCAACAGCGCCTACTTCCTGGCCAGTGCCACCGACGAGGCACAGTATGCCCTTGAGGCCGGTGCCGTCAACAGCTATGTGAATGGCGGATGGAGCGCTGCCAACCCCTACGACAGGACGTGGACGAAGGCATATACCGCCATCGCTGATATCAACACGTATCTGGAGAAGCTCGACGAGGCCGACATCTCCGACTGGCAGTACAACCCCGACTACAGCAAGTGGGTGTCGCAGATGGAGCTGTTCCCCTATGAGCTGCGCTTCCTCAGAGCCTACTTCTATTTCGAGCTGTTCAAGACCTATGGCGACGTACCCTTGGTGACGACGACGCTGACCAACGGACAGGCTAATAACATTGAGCGCACACCGGCAGAGCGCATCGTGAAGTTCATCGTCGACGAGTGTGATGCCGTTGCGCCCTATCTGCCCGTCTCCTACATCACAGAGGTCAACTCTGAGATAGGCCGCGCCACCCGTGTCGCCGCCTTTGCCCTCAAGGCCCGCACACTGCTCTATGCCGCCTCGCCGCTTCACAACCCGACAGGCGACAAGACCAAGTGGGCCAAGGCCGCCGAGGCTTGTAAGTATATCCTCGACAATGCCGCCACATGGGACCTGAAACTCAGCACATACGGTTCGCTGTGGGGACACGACGCGTTCTTCAATGCAGAACTGATCTTCGGTCTCGGACGAGGCGAAAGTAACGCCTTCGAGATGGCCAACTATCCCGTCGGCGTGGAGAACGGCTCCTCGGGCAACTGCCCCACCCAGAGTCTGGTAGACCAGTACGAGTATCAGGATAATGGCGAGACTTTCGGCCACCGCTATCCCGGCAACATCGACCTCAACGAGGTGGATCCTTACGAAGGCCTCGACCCACGCTTTGCCCTCACGGTGGTGAAGAACGGTGACGAATGGCCCACCAACGGTGCTCAGAAGAAGGCCATAGAGACGTTCGTCGGTGGATTCAACGGCGCACCGAAGTACGGTGCCACCCCCACGGGCTACTATCTCAGGAAGTATGTCGACGGCTCGTGTGTCACCACGGCCGACAACCAGACCTCCCGCCGTCACACCTGGATCCTGTTCCGCTTGGGAGAGTTCTATCTCGACTATGCCGAGGCCGTGTTCAATGCCACTGGCAGTGCCAACGACAACACCTACGGCCTGACAGCCAACGAGGCCATCAACGTGCTGCGCAACCGTGCCGACATCCAGATGCCGACCTTCACCGAAGACGGTGAAGCTTGGATGGAGCGCTATGAGCGGGAGCGTCTCGTGGAGCTGGCTTTCGAGAACCATCGCTTCTGGGATGTACGCCGCTGGAAGAAGGGCGCTCAGTACTTCAAGACCATTCAGGTGGCTTCTATCAGCAGTAGCCTGACACTCACTCGCTCTACGGTTACCCGCCAGTGGGATGACAAGTTCAATTTCTACCCCATCCCCCAAACGGAGCTGAAAAAGAATCCCAACCTCACCCAGAACCCAGGATGGCAATAATAGGGAAATTGAAAATTGATAATTGAAAATGGAAAGAATTATGAAGCATATAATCAATTATTTAAGTGCGTTGCTTGCTGTGGTTCTTATCGGAACTGCCTTCACAGCCTGTGCTGAAGACGACGATAACGGTTCAGCAAACGTCGGACTGGGCATCAAAGTATTCTCACCGACGAAGGTTGTCACCAACCAGCCGATGACCATCAACGGCTCAGGTTTCAACGACGTGAAGGAGATCGAGTTCCCCGGTGGCACGAGAGTGACCGACTTCGAGATCGTCAGCAGCGACATGATCCGTGTCAACGCACCGTCGGGCATCGCTGCCGAGGGCGGTAAGATTGTCGTGCGCACCGCCGACGACGAAGCAGAGTCACGCCTGCCACTGACGGTGGGACATACCAATGTGACGGGATTCTCGAAACAGCCCGGTGAGAGTGCCGCTGGCGGTGAGCTCATCACGGTGTATGGTAAAGACCTGGAGTTCATCAACAGTGTGGAACTGCTCGACCCGGACTCCGTGCCACAGCTCATCGACCACAAGGACTTCTATCGCAAAGGCACCAACAACCTCGTCTTCCGCGTACCCCAGAAGAACATCTACAAAGGCACCTTCGCCGGAACGCTCCACACCTACGACGGGCAGAGCATCCCGATGCCCGAACTGGCCTACGAGCCGGCTGCCGACGACGGTCACTGGGAGACGGTGAAGACCGTCATCTGGGAGAACGACGGCACCCATGGCAATATCAGCTGGAACGGCGACTACCGCTTCGCACCGGAGAGCAACTCCACCGGCGAGGAGATCGCCACCATCCCGCAGGATGTATGGGAGAAGATGAAGAGCGGAACCTTCTTCATCCTTGCACAGCCCAATGCCGACTGGTACAATGTACGCATCACCACAGGCTGGTGGGATCCCAGCTGGAAGGTGGGCGACATCGGAGCCGGTAATGAGAATATCATCTTCAACGACGACGGTACCTTCTATATCGAGTTGAACTTCACCGACGATGCCGACTTCGTAGGAGCCCTCGACGACAGGCACCTGCTCTTCACCGGTGAAGGATACACACCGCTGCAACTGTATTTCTCTGAAGACGTATGGGTTGGCGGTGGCGGACACATGGAAGTTGTCAAGACCTCTATCTGGAAGAATGACGGCACTCACGGCAATATCAGCTGGAACGGCGACTACCGCTTTGCACCGGAGAGCAACTCCACCGGTGAGGAAATCTATACCGTTCCCCTGGATGTATGGGAGAAGATGAAGAGCGAGACCTTCTATATCCTCGCACAGCCCAATGCCGACTGGTACAACGTCCGCGTTACCACTGGCTGGTGGGATGTCAACTGGAAGGTTGGCGACATCGGAGCCGGCAGCGAGAACATCATCCTCAACGACGACGGCACCTTCTACATCGAGATGAACTTCGCCGATGATCCCGACTTCGTCGATGCCCTCGACGGCCACCATCTGCTCTTCACAGGTGAAGGCTACACACCGTTAGAGCTCTACTTCCAGGAGGAAGAATGGGTTGGCGGTGGTGGCGGAGGCGCCCAGGAGGTTGTCATCTGGACGAACGACGGTTCGCTCGGCGAGGTCAATTGGAACGGCGACTACCGCTTCTCGTCCGAGAGCAAGACGACCGGCGAAGAGTGTTACGCCATTCCCCAGAGCATCTGGGACAGCGTCATCATGAACGGCACCTTCTATCTCACGGCCAAGGGCAGCGACTGGGTACAGATGCGCATCACCACGGGCTGGTGGACCACCACCTGGACCGGCGACGACATCACCACTGGCAGCGACCGTATCGTCGACAATGGCGACGGCACATACACCATCGAGATCAACTTCTCTGGAGATGCCGTCCTGGACTACCTCGACGACCAGCATCTGCTCTTCACCGGAAGCGGCTACACGCCACTGAAACTATCCTATAAAGAATAGGCCAGATAAAGGCAACCATTCTTGCCATTATCGCAACAGCAACCATCTGCAGACGATCCCCTGCAGATGGTTGTGTATTATTTACACTTATTGCACTTTTTTTGTTAAAAATGTGCCATTATAGTGCAAAATAACACTTTTTAGCAAAAAAGTATCAACATTTATCAAAAAAAGCAAGTGCGTTTACAAAAAAACTCTTTAACTTTGCAACCGAAATGTGAAGCTATTGCACATCTATCGTAACTAATATATAACAAAGTAACAACAATATGAATCTAAACAACTCAACCTAACTACGCGTGTACCTTATTAATATATTGGGTACGCCAAGACCAAAGTGTGAATCATCATAACATTAATCTAAGTATAACACTCAAGTATGAATCGTAAATTTAGAAAGACAGCGCTGCTGATGAGTGCCCTTGCCCTGTTAGGACTTGGTTACTCGTCAAACGCCAACGCCGCTGGCGCTCCTCAGGAGATTCAGCAGGCAACGAAGAAGATCACAGGTACTGTGGTCGACGCCATGGGTCCCGTTATCGGAGCCAGTGTAGTGGAAAAGGGTACCACTAACGGTACCGTTACCGATTTCGACGGTAACTTCTCTCTCAATGTGAATGAAGGTGCAACGATCGTCGTATCGTTCATCGGTTTCGAGACTCAGGAAATCAAGGTTGGTAGCCAGAGCAACTTCCAGATCACCATGCAGGACGACAACGCCGTGCTTGATGAAGTGGTCGTCGTAGGTTACGGTGTCCAGAAGAAGAAGTTGGTCACCGGTGCTACCGTTGAGGTGAAGGGTGAGGACATCGCCAAACTGAACACCACTCAGGTCCTCGGAGCTCTCCAGAGCCAGAGCCCTGGTGTTAGCATTCAGGCCAATTCAGGTCAGCCTGGTGACGGCTTTAAGATTGCTATCCGTGGTGCTGGTACCAATGGTGACACCAAGCCTCTCTACGTCATCGACGGTGTGAGCGGTGGTGACATCAACAACCTGAACCCTGCCGACATTGAGCGTATCGACGTGCTGAAGGATGCTGCATCCTGCGCCATCTACGGTTCGGCTGCTGCAAACGGTGTAATCCTCGTGACCACCAAGCAGGGTAAGGCCGGAAAGGTTGAAGTAAGCTACGACGGCAATCTCGGTTGGTCAAATATCTATCGTCTGCCCCAGTTGCTGACTGCTGGTCAGTACATGCAGGTGATGGACCTCGTGCGCTTCCAAACTGGTGAGTCTGCCCGCGACTGGTCGCAGTATTTCCAGGGCCAGGAGTCTTTGCTGGCTGCTTACCAGAATGGTTCTAATCCCGGTACTGACTGGGTTGAGGCTCTGCGCAACAAGAACGCCGTGACAACCAGCCATTCGCTGAACGTCGCTGGCGGTGGTGACCTGTCGAAGTTCTCTATCGGTGCTGGTTACCAGTATCAGGATGGTGCTTTCGGTGGCGAATATGCCAAGTCCGACTATCGTCGTTTCACCCTGCGTGTGAACTCTGACCACGTTATCCTGCGTAGCGCTGACAACAGCTTCGACGTCATCAAGGTTGGTGAGAACATCTACTACAGCCACAAGCAGAATCAGGGTATCCAGATTGGCAACCAGTACTCTAACGTGCTGTCTACCGCTCTCCGTGGCAACCCGCTGATTCCCATTTATAACGCTGACGGTGGTTACTTCGGCTACAACGACCTGAAGAATATGGGTATGTTCAACTATACCTCATACGCCAGCAACCCTATTCTTAATCTAATCAACAGCCAGAGTGCTAACAACAAGAGCATCAGCCATGGTCTGAACGCTGTTGGCTATGTGGAGATTCAGCCGATTAAGGGCCTGACCTATCGCGGACAGATTAACTACAATCAGAGCAGCTGGACATGGCGCGCTTATCTGCCGGTTTACAAGATTAACGACCAGGGTGACATGCGTACCACCGACCAGGCGACCAATCAGATTGGTACAGGCTGGGGATGGGGCACTACCAACACCTTGAACTATAAGTTCGACCTGAGCGACCATCATTTCGACATTCTCGCAGGTACTGAGTATGGCGAGAGCCGTCCTGATTTCGGTTTCTCTATGAGTGCAACAGCTTCTGACGCTATCGTTGGAGACTTGAAACACGCCTACATGGACATGATGAAGAAGAACACCTCTGCCACTGTCAGTGGTTCTCCTTATGGTGACTCACGCGGTATGTCTTACTTCGGCCGTCTGAACTACGACTTCGCTGAGAAGTACATGTTTACAGCTATCTTCCGCGCCGACGGTAGCTCAGTGTTCGCTCCCGGACATCGCTGGGGTTACTTCCCCTCATTCTCCGCTGGTTGGGTAGTCAGCAATGAAAAGTTCATGCAGAGCACTTCTGACTGGCTCTCCTTCTTGAAGCTCCGCGCTGGTTGGGGACAGAATGGTAACAAAAACATCGGTGCCTTCCAGTATGAGGCTGCATTCAAATATGATGCATACAGCATGTATTCTTTCAACAGTGAGAAGGATGAACCTTCAAAGGGTGCTGCCCTTTCACGTCTGAAGAACGAGGAACTGACATGGGAAACCTCTGAACAGCTTGACCTCGGTTTCGATGCACGCTTCCTCGGTGGCAAGTTGAGCCTTGTGTTCGACTGGTATAAGAAGACAACCAAGGACCTTCTGCTGCAAGTGCCTGTATCACCTTCAACAGGTTTCGACACACAGTTGAGAAATGCTGGTACAGTAGAGAATAAAGGTATTGAAGTTGCTCTGAACTGGCGTGACCAGATCGGTAAGGACTTCGAGTACAACATCGGCTACAACATTGCCTATAATAAGAATAAGGTAACAGAGGTGAACTCTTCACAGAAGTACAACAACGGTGGTAACGACCTACTCGCACAGGGTACCGGTTACATGGCACGCTTCGAGGAAGGACAGCCTATCGGTTATTTCTGGGGCTACAAGACCGCAGGCCCGATCCAGAATGCTTCAGAGTTGGCCTCTTATATCTCAACACTGAAGGACGGCAATGCCGCTAACTCTCTCCAGGGTACTGACCTGAAGGTGGGTGACCTGAAGTTCGTTGACACCAATGGCGACGGTATGATCAATGCTGATGACAAGACCTATCTGGGCGACCCGAACCCCGATGTGACGATGGGTATCACCCTCGGTGCTGCATATAAGGGCTTCGACCTGAACGTGACTGGCTATGCTGCACTTGGTCAGCAGGTAGCTCGCAGCTATCGTAAGTTCACCGACGGTGAATATGAGAACTACTCCACAGAGGTGTTCGACTACTGGACTGGTGAGGGTACCAGCAGCAAGTTCCCACAGTTGGCAGCCATGAACCGCGGCGTGAACTGGCAGTCTATCTCAGACCTCTACGTTGAGGATGCCGGCTACTTCCGTCTGCAGAACCTGACTGTCGGCTACGACTTCACAAAGAATCTGTTGAAGCGCTCTCCGTTTGAGCAGCTCCGCGTTTACTTCGCAGCACAGAACCTCTTCACCATCACCAACTACAAGGGTATGGATCCTGAGAACGGTATGGCACTCAACGGTAATGAGCCTTGGGTAACAGGTGTTGACGTAGGTAACTATCCGCAGCCCCGTACCTACATGGTCGGTGTGAACATCAAGTTCAAGGCTAAGGAGGACAAGAAGCCTGCAACTGCAGCTCCCGCTCCTGTCTACCAGCTGAACAACGACGAGATCGACCGCCTGAACGCTGAGATTGCTCGTCTGAACGCTGAGAACGCTAATCTGCGCAACCAGAAGCCCGAGAAGGAAGTCATCACCGTCAAGGAGACCGCTACCTTCCCGTATCTGGTGAACTTCGTGGTCGACAAGACCGACGTGGTGAACCGTGAGCTGGTGAACCTGAAGACTGTAGCTGAGATGATCAAGGCTACTCCAGACAAGAAGTACAGTGTGATTGGCTATGCTGACAACACCACTGGTACTGCAGAGCGTAACACCCTGCTTGCCAAGGAGCGTTCACAGAACGTCTATGACATCCTGATCCGCGAGTATGGTGTGTCTGCAAGCAGCCTCGTACTCGACTCTAAGGGTGGTGTGGACAACATGTACCTGAACGACCCGCAGCTGAGCCGCTCAGTGATCATCTCTGAGGTGAAGTAATCATTTGAACTTTCAAACATTTAACTCAGATAATAGAAAATGAAAAAGATATATTTATTAGTTGCTGCCGCTGTCACACTTGGACTTGCTTCCTGTGACATCGACAATGTTGAGAACATCGGCGAAATGTCTACGAGTGAATACCCGAAGACTGACAGCCACGTTCAGGACGTGTTGGCCGGTGTCTATCAGAATTTGAACACGACACATGCCAACCCGCAGGAGTCTTTCCTCTACGCAGCCTGTCTGGCCTCTGATGACCAGTTCGGTGGTGGTGGTACCAACGATAAGTTGATGCAGGCTGAAGACTTGCTCTGCAACTACAACGCAGATATGACCAACAATTTCTACACACAGCGTTATTCTGGTATTGCCCGTGCTAACACACTGATCAAAGTGCTAAGTGAAGCTGAAGGCATTGCAGAAGATGTAAAGAGCAAAGGTCTTGCAGAATCTTATTTCCTTCGCGCTTTCTACTATTACGAACTGGCTTCCATGTACGGCAATGTTCCCCTGATTCTCGATCCCGAGCAGGAAGATAACAGCCAAGGCGACATTAAGGTCCTTTGGGGACAGATTCTGATGGATCTCCGGAATGCATGCGATATGCTGCCAAGCGAGACTCGCACCGATGGTCGTGTCGACAAATATACAGCAGAAGCAATGTTAACTCGCGCATTCTTGTTCTATACTGGTATGTACGGCAATGGTACAGACATTGCAGCTCTGACAAGCACGACTTACAGCCCGCTGCAATCAGTTGATCTGCCCGACGGTACTACCTTAACTAAACAGGATGTAATTAACTACATTGACGATTGTGTAAACAACTCTAGTTATGAGCTCGTTCCTGATTTCCGGAACCTTTGGGCATATACAAATAAACTTGTTGTAGACGAATATCCTTACACAAAGGGACAGGATTTGAAATGGGTAGAGAACGAGAATGGTGTCAACCCAGAGTCAATGTTCGCCATCAAATTTAACAAACTGGCCTCTTGGCAGACCACTATCGGTTATGCTAACGGTATCGCTCTGCACTTCGGTGTACGCGGCGGTCAGGATTATGGCAACACATTCCCATTTGGACAGGGTTGGGGTGCTGGTCCTGTTGCTCCGAACCTCGTCAACGACTGGAAAGCTGCAGAACCTAATGATATGCGTTTGAAGGCTACAATCTGTCAGGTTAATGATACTGAGGAGATGCCTGCTTACAACTATGGCGGTTGGGCAGACTTTGTACAGGAGACCGATTATTACTCAAAGAAGTGGTCACCCATCTGTGCAAAGAACAAAGGTTATGTAAAGGGTGAAGACGGACAGGATCCCCCCGAATACATAGCATGCTTTGAAACTGGTATGTATCCTGGCAAATGGGAAACTTCAGGAGAGAACAACTTCCAGTTGTCTAATATCCACGACCTCGTGCTGATTCGTTTTGCTGACGCTCTTCTGATGCAGAGTGAGCTGAAAGAGGATGTATCTGGTATTAATAAGGTACGCGCAAGAGCTGGCCTCGATCCCATCAGCAGTTATTCTCTGCAGGCTCTGCAGAACGAGCGCCGCTGGGAGTTTGCCTGTGAGGGTATCCGCTGGAATGACATCCGTCGCTGGCATATTGCTTCAATCGCTCTGGCTAAGCAGGAAGGACAGCCCATCTATTATTGCGGAAGTCCTGCAACTAATGATGCTCATAATGGTGGCTACGCTGCCCGTTACAATGCTACGGCCGGTTTCCAGAAGATGCCTGAGACCCAGATTGCCCTCGGTACAGTCAAGCAGAACGACGGATGGAGCGATGCTTCTTCTGAATATACTGGCTGGTAATTCACTAACCCTTTAAACAGAACAAAAAAGATGAAAAAACAAATATTATTCATGGTTGCAGCCCTCGGCTTGCTGACTGCCTGCGACCCATCAAAGGACAGCATTGGCATGCCGGGCAACTCTGACCTGACAGGCGAACAGCTGGCAAGCGGTTTCTCTGTAGTACAGTATGCCGATGAGGAATATACAACAGAGGCTGCCGATGGTAACTACTTTACATTTACGACCTCACCCTCTCGTGTGGTGACCATCTATCAGTTGGATGATGAAGGCATTCGTAATGATCTTGCCTCCGGTAAGGCTAATGGCAAGTTCAAGATTGTGCCGAAGCGCGGTAATCCAACCACACAGACTTATTACATTGAGACCAAGGATTTCAATGGTAATATCATCACAGGTACGAAGACTGCCAACGTCTATGTTCCTCAAGAATTGGAGCCTTACATGCGTCTGTTGGCTACAGACTCTTATGGCTCTAAGACCTGGAAGTGGGATACCGAGTTCCGTGAGGATGGTGCAGTATGGGGTAACGCTGGTTATGCCGCTGGTGACGATTGGACAAGCGGCATCTGGTGGGGTTCAAATCCTGAAGGACTCACAACCCAACTTAACCATTCCGAGACTGGTGTTGCTACAGGTGAAGAAAGCTCTGCTGCTACAATGGTCATTTATGATGACGGCAATGTTGCCTGCTTCGATGCTGGTGGTAATCAGATTCGTAAGGGTAAGATTCAGGGTGTGGACGGCTGGACTGGCGAACGTAACAACGCTTCTGCCGATGGTTCTCAAGCAAATTGGTCGTACGGTACTTTGATAACGACAGAAGGCGCTATTCTTTGGCCGTTCCAGATTAATAACCACAGTGATGGTCACGACAACACGCTCTATCCCACTCGCTTTGAAATCCTTCAGTTGGATGCAAACCACATGAAGTTAATGTATCCACAGGCCGGTGTTGGTGGCTGGGGTGAAGCTACTTGGTGGGCCTTCAAGAGCAACTCTGACCCTGAGGCCGCTTTGACAGGCTTTGATGCCAAGGCATGGACCTGGGATACCGAGTTCCGTGAGGATGGAGCAGTCTGGGGTAATGCTGGTTATGCTGCTGGTGAAGACTGGACAAGTGGTATCTGGTGGGGTTCTAATCCTGAAGGACTTACAACTCAGTTGAATCACTCTGACACAGGTGAAGCTACTGGTGAAGAGAGTTCAGATGCCTATATGACTTTTGACTGGAAGTCTGGTAAGGTGACATCTTATAATGCAGCTGGCACAGCGATTCGTTCTGGTAACTTTGGAATTACGAACTGGAATGAGAACCGCGGAATACCTTCTGCAGAAGGATCACAGGCTAATTGGTCTTATGGTACGCTGACTACGGACGCAGGTTCTATCCTCTGGCCGTTCCAGATTAATAACCATAGTGATGGCCACGATAATACGACCTGTCCGACAACCTTCGAGATCTTGCAACTTGACGCAGACCACATGAAGTTAATGTACCCGCAAGCTGGTGTAGGTGGCTGGGGTGAAGCTACATGGTGGGCCTTCAAGAAGAAGTAATTCTCACATACCTCTATATCATTCCGCCCCGGGCTCACCGCCCGGGGCGGTTTGCGTAAATAATAATCGAAAGATTTGCTTTTTTCGGAAATAGTTCGTATCTTTGCAGCGTCGTAAGACACATTGTATAACTTTAACACTATTAGATTATGAAAAAACAAAAAAACTGAAATTTGTGTTAAATCCCCAAGATTACTTGGTAGTATGAAACTTTATATCTACCTTTGCCAATGACTACGAGGAGAGAACGGGCAAAAGTCCAAAAAACTCAACAGGACAGTATTACGACTGTTGCTGTGGCAAATACAGGCAAAGAACATCCAATAGCCAAGAAAATGGGTGATTTCTTTATTGATGTTGCTAAGTTGGTTATAGGTGGTGTTATCCTTGCTGGTTTAATGAAACAAGACATTGTCTACGCCTTGCTGGCGCTATGTGCTTTGGGTGCTGTTTCTGCCTTTGTGGGATTAGGTATTTATTTAATAAAAGTGTCTAACAGATAAATTGTATTAGTATGAATTTGGCAATTCTATTTTTAATCATGACAGCAATAGCCATTGCAATATGGATAGGCACTGCTATCTATCTTAGAGTCAAGGAAGGTTATTAATATTCAGAGTCTGGAAATTCAGGAAGATGAAAAAGTAATCTCCTGTAGATTCTAACCTATTATTCTTCCGCCCCGAGCAGTGAGCTCGGGGCGGTTTGCTTAAATAATCACCAAAACGTTTGGCGGTTTCGGAAATAATGCGTACCTTTGCTCACGAATAAAATAATGAACCAGATGAAAAAGGAGGGCAATCAAGTTATCGACCTTATAACGACTACGATTAGGGAAAGAGAACCTAATGCTGAAATTATTCTGTATGGTAGTCGGGCTCGTGGGGAGGCGAGAAAAGACTCTGATTGGGACATTGTTGTCATATTGGACAAACCTAACATCAACTTCCTTGAGAAAGGTGAAATAGACTATGCTCTTTGGACGAAAGGGCTTGAGATAGGTGAAGAGATTAATACATTAGAGTATACGAGAAGCCAATGGAAGAATCTTCCACCTTCCTTATTTAAGTTGAATGTACAAAAAGAGGGCATAAGATTATGAGTTTGTCAAATGATGACCGGAAAGCATTAGTAGAATACCGGATAGAGAAAGCAAGGAAATCATTCGAGGAAGCGCAGAAGGTGGCAGCCATCTCACTTTGGGACTTGGCTGCAAACAGGTTATATTATGCGTTGTATCATGCAACATCAGCACTTTTATTGAGTGAAGGGCTTACAAGTCATACACATAAAGGCCTGTTGGCACAGATTAGCTTGAACTTTGTTAAAGATGGTCGCCTCACATTGGAGGAAGGAAAACTTATCAGACAGATGTTTAATATGCGCCATGAGGGAGATTATGAAGATTTTGAGGAAGCCAGTGAAGAGGACATTATGGAAGCCGCTCCTAAGGTTAAGCAATTAGTAGAAAAGCTTATTGGAATAAATAAGTTGTCAAAATAATCCCTCGAAAATTTTAACGTTAGCGTTTGAGTATAGGCAAACGGTTGTTTGAGTATAGGCAAACGGTCGTTTGAGTATAGGCAAACGGTAGTAAGGATAGGGTAAAACCCCTGTGATGATGCCTGATAACCCCTATAACCAGGCATCAGTATCCCAGTTAGAAGGCATCAGCAACAACGTTACAAGGCATCAGCAACAATATAAGAAGATAGGCTGCATCTCGGTAATATAAAGAAAAATAAGTATTTCTTTGGTATTTCGCTCGATTTGCACTACCTTTGCAGCGTTTATGACGAAAAGGATTGGACGATACTTGGATTGGGGCGTGTCGGTGCTGCTGGGCATCGGCGTGTTCCTGTTCTGGTATGTGGGCTATCCCCATGCCCTGTCGTATCAGGAGCAGTATCAGCTGTTCCTGTGGACGGGCGACTACTTCTTAGAAAAGATGAGCCTGCCCGGTGGCTTCGCCGACTGGCTCGGGGAGTTCATCGTGCAGTTCTATTATATAGAATGGCTCGGGGCACTGCTGCTGGCATTGCTGTTCGTGATGCTCCAGCGGCTTACAACTCATGGGGACAGGTCCCGTGAGTTTGAGAGCGTTAAACTCACGGGACCTGTCCCCATGAGTTTGAGTTTAGTGCCTGTGGGTATTGTGTGGTGGCTGATGGGCGATATCAACGTGCTGTTGTCGCTGCCGGTGGCGATAGTGCTGGCGCTGGCATTGGCAAGTATCCGATGGCTCAGGGGGCTCTGGTGGCTCGACATCCTCATCGTTCCCATTGCCTATTGGCTCATCGGGCCGATGGTGTGGCTATATGTCATCGTCAGAGTGGTGCAACTGAGCTGGAAGCACCTGTGGACGGCAGGGTGGCTCGTGGCGGTGCAGCTAATGGTCTATGCCTGGCTGTTGCCGCAATGGCCGATGGAGATGGCGATGACGGGCCTCAGCTACTATCGTATTCCCCTGCACTACCCGCAATGGTCGGGCTATGACAAGGACATGTATGAGCTGATACGGATGGACTATCTGGTCAGGAACGAGCGTTGGGACGAGATCGTGAAACGGGCTCAGGACCATGAGGTGCGGACACCGTTCTGGTCGAACTGCGTCAACCTGGCCCTCTCGCAGAAGCGACTGCTGGCAGACCGTATGTTCGACTTCTACCAGAGTGGTGAGGATGCGCTGGTCATGCCCCGCACCCGAGACCTGACATCGATGCTTCCTGCTGCCGAAGCCTTCTGGCGCCTGGGGATGGTGAACTCGGCTCAGCGCTATATGTTCGACACCCAAGAGTCTATCCTCAATGCCAAGAAGAGTGGTCGCTGCACCAAGCGCATCGCCGAGTGCATGATCGTGAACGGTCATTACCAGACGGCCGCCAAGCAACTCGACTTATTAAAGAAGAGCCTCTTCTATCGCAGTTGGGCGAAGGAGGCCGAGGCGCTGATGAAGGATGAGGCGAAGGTCAACGCCCATCCTATCTACGGCAAACTGCGCAAGCTGAGATACCAGAACGACTTCCTTTACAGCTATGACGAGATAGACAAGATGTTCGGTCTGCTGTTTATGAACAACCAAGAGAACAAGATGGCCCTCGACTACTTCATGGGACAGATGCTCCTGAAGGGAGAGATACAGGGATTCCAACAGTATATGGGCTGGGTGCAGCAGTATGGCGGCTACCGCCAGATGCCGTTGGGCTATCAGGATGCGATGCGCTGTATCCAGATGCAGGGCCGAGTGACGGGCTCTGCCTACGCCAAGTATGTGCAACAGATGACAGGAAGGAGGGCCGAGCGATGAGTAGAGTTTTATTAGGAATAATAGGGATATTGGGATTATTAGGGTGTTCGACGGGACCAGAGAACCCTGTGAAGACAGAGCAACTGCCGGAGATCTATCCCGACTATATCGGTGTGACCATCCCTGCCGACATCGCCCCGCTGAACTTCAACTTCGCCGACGAGGATATCGACTGTATGGATGTGGTGGCGAAGGGTAGCAAGGGAGGCGCGTTGCACGTCAACGGCGAGTGGGCCGACTTCGACATCGACGACTGGCACGAGCTGACAGAACAGAACCAAGGCGGTAAGATCACCATGACCGTCTGTGTGCTGAAAGAGGGTCAGTGGAGGCAGTACAACGACTTCGACATCTTCGTCGGCCAAGAGCGACTCGACGAATGGGGCCTGACCTATCGACGCATCAAGCCCGGCTACGAGGTGGGAGGCGACATCGGCATCTACCAGCGCGACCTCAACACCTTCGACGAATACGGCATACTCACGGAGACCGTCGTCCCCGGCCGTTGCATGAACTGCCATACCGCCAACCGCACCCACCCTGACCGCATCTCCATGCAGATACGAGGTGAAGGCGGTGGCACGATGATACAGAGAGACGGCCGGCAGACCTGGCTGGACACCAAGACGGACTCCACCAAGGCAGCCGGCTCCTACAGCTACTGGCATCCCGACGGCGACTATGTGGCCATGGCCGTGAACTCCGTACACCAGGCCTTCTTCGTCGGCACGGGCCAGCGCATCGAGGTGTATCACCGGTTCAGCGACGTGGAAGTGCTCGACACCCGCAGCAACGAGCTCATCCTATCCCCGCTGTTGCAGACGGAGGACCTGGAGATCTTCCCCGCCTTCTCTCCCGACGGTCAATACATCTATTACAGTACGTCGAAGCCCTGTCGTGTGCCAGCGGAGTATGAGAAGGTGAAGTGCAGCCTGTGCAGGATCGGCTTCGATGCTAAGAACGGCAGGTTCGGCGAGACGGTCGACACCCTCCTGAACGGCCCGGCCACCGACAAGAGCTATACGCTCGTCAGGCCAAGCTACGACGGACGGTGGCTGATGTACTGCGTGAGCAGTCGGGGCAACTTCCCCGTTTGTCAGGATGATGCCGACCTGTGGCTCATGGACCTCCATACCGGCGAGCACAAAGAACTGAAGACCTTGAACAGCCGTTGGGCGGAGAGCTTCCACAACTGGAGTGAGAACAGCCACTGGTTTGTCTATACCAGCAAGGCTGAAGACGGCATGTATGCCCGGCTCTATCTCGCCTGCATCGACGACAAGGGTCAGGTGTCGAAGCCCTTCCTCCTGCCCCAGCGCCATCCCAGGAAGTTCTACCGCGAGATGATGGACTCCTATAATGTGCCTGACTTCACGAAGACCAAGGTGGACTTCGATGCCCATGAGGCCTATCGGCAGGTGTTTGACAACCGCAGAACGATGGTAAAGGTAAAAAGGTAAGAAGGTAAAAAAGTAAGAAAGTAAAAAAACAAATATGGAAAGTAATGTATTAAAAACAGTCATGAGGGGAGGCAAGAGGGTTTTACCTCTTTACCTTTTTACCCTTTTACTTTTATGTGCCTGTCAGTCAACGAACGATGGGAAATGCCACATTGAAGGCACCGTGAACGGAGAGCAGTATGAAGGCAAGCGTATCTTCTTGGTGCCCTATTCCGGTCCTGCGACCATGGAGACTGTCGACTCGATGGAGATCACGAACGGTCAGTTCCATTTCGAGCCGGACTCCGTGCAGATGTACAAGATCCTGCTCGACTACCACTACCGCTTCGGACTGCAGCCTCTGCTCATTGTCGGTGAGCCTGGCACCATCAAGGTGACCATCGACAGCGTCAGCCATGCAACGGGCACCCCGCAGAACGACTCTCTGGAGCAGTGGAAGGTGCGGACGGAGATCCATAATCACCAGTTGGGGCTGATGCGCAGAAACATTGCCAGCCTCAGGACAAAGGGCGACACAGCACAGGCGAACTACCTGCAACAGCGTGCCGACAGCTTCCATCTGGTCTATAAGCACTATACCCGCCAGCTGGCCAAGAACCTGGAGGGCAGCGTGCTGGGTGATTTCCTGAAGGGACTTTACCCGCTGACCTATAAGCGGAAGTACCCCGACGGACGTATCGTAACGTTGAATGCCGACACGAATGAAGAGATTGAAGAAGTGAAAAGTGAATAGTGAATAGTGAAAAGTGAAGAATCTGCTATCGCATAAATATTCCCACTGGCTGCTGACGGTGGCCTTCGGCTTGGCGGTGTTCGTGTTCTGGAGATACCGCTACCCCTTTGCGCTGGTCTATCAGGAACAGTTCCAGCTGTTCCTGTTCGGTGATGACTATTTCCTAAGCCGGGTGGCAGAGCCCGGTGGTCTGGCCCGCTATGTGGCGGAGTTCATCGTGCAGTTCTATAACAGTATCATGATCGGCTCGGTGATCCTGGCAGTGGTCTTCATGCTGCTGCAACAGCTCACGTGGCGACTGATGGTCTCTTCTCACCACTCACCTCTCACCACTCCCCTCTATCCTTTGAGCTTTGTGCCGGCGATTTTACTGTGGTATGCGATGGGCGACGAGAGCGTGCTGCTGACTTATACCGTGTCGCTGCTGCTGGCCTTGTCGGCCATATGGGCCTATCCCAAGCACCGCTATGCCCGCTGGGCGTTTCTGATAGTCGGGATTCCCGTGCTCTACTGGATGACAGGCCCGATGGTGCTGCTGGTGGCAGCCTGTATGGTTCCCCTGCCACTGGCTGCGGTGGGACTGGTCTACGGACTGGCCTGCATCCTGCTGACGGCCCATATTGTACCGTTCCCCCTCGACCAGCTGCTGCTCGGCCTAAGCTATTACCGCTTCCCCATGATGCTGCCCTACATGCTGGTGGTGATACCTGTACTGATCTGTCTTCTCAGACATGTCAGCGCCATCATGGGGACGGCTCCGATGATCCAATTCTCGAAGAAAATGGTATCACGCAGAACCGTCCCCGTGATTGCCGTCGCCGTAGCGCTGCTGGCCTGTCTGCTTATTCCCCAAGGCTTCGATGCGAAGAAATATGAGCTGATCGAGTACGACTACCTGGTACGCCTGAAAGACTGGCAGGGCATCATTGCCAAGGCAGAGAAGCAGTCGCCCGACCTGCCGATGAGCGTGAGCGCCACCAACCTTGCGCTGGCCATGACGAACCAACTCGGGGAACGCGCCTTCGACTTCTACCAGCGTACCAGCGAAGGACTGCTGCCTCCCTTCGAGCGTAACTTCGCCACTACCCAGCTGACGGGAGAGATCTATTACCACTTAGGCCTGGTGAACACGGCCCAGCGCTTCGCCTTCGAGGCGATGGAGGCCATTCCTAACTATAACAAGAGTGGGCGGGTGGTGAAACGGTTGGCAGAGACCAACCTCATCAACGGCGAATACGACGTGGCCCGTAAGTACCTCCAGATGCTGGAGAAGACCATCTTCTACCGTCCGTGGGCCCAGCGCACGATGGCCCTGCTGGGACATGAAGACCAGATCAACGCCCATCCGCTGTACGGATGGCTGCGCAAGTGCCGTCTGACAGACGACTTCCTCTTCAGTGATCAGGAGATCGACAAGATCTGCGGGCAGCTGGTCATGCACAATCCCCAGAACCTCATGGCGGTGCAGTATCTGGTGATGGCACCCCTGCTCGACGGCGATGCGCAGCGCTTCATCAACTACGTGTCCTACGTACAAAGTCAGGTAAACTATAATCCACGCTATGTGCGGGAAGCCATAGCCAAAATCAGGAGAGGGAGATGAATAAACTGTCACTATATCTTAGTAGCCTTGTGCTCCTGCTGACAGCCTGTACGGCGGTGCCGGAGCATCCCACGAAGGCAGGCCGGCTGCCTGCCATCTATCCCGACTACGTCGGCGTGACCATCCCGGCAGAGGTGGCCCCGCTGAACTTCGATGTCACTGACGACGCCGATCTGGTGGATGTTGTCGTCAGAGGAGAAAAGGGTGGTGAGCTACATGCCCAGGGCGACTATGCCGACTTCGATATCGACGACTGGCACGAGCTGACGGCCCAGAACAAAGGTGCAGCGCTGACCTTCACCGTCTGCACCAGACAAGACGGCCAGTGGAAGCAGTACGAGGACTTCAAGGTCTACGTCAGTCCCTACGGTCTCGACGAGTGGGGCCTGACCTATCGCCGCATCGCCCCGGGGTACGAGGTCTACAGTAAGATGGGCCTCTACCAGCGCGACCTCTCCAACTTCGACGAGTATGCCATCATCGAGAACACCCAGGTGCCGGGCATGTGCGTCAACTGCCATACGGCCCACCAGACCGATCCCTCGAAGTTCGTCTTCCATGTTCGTGGTGATCATGGTGCCACGATGTTCCAGATCGACGGCCAGCGCGAGTGGCTGAAGGCCAGCAACGAACGGTTAGGTGGCTCGATGGTCTATCCCTACTGGCATCCGAGTGGGCGGTACTGCGCCTTCTCCACCAATCAGACGCGCCAGGGATTCCACATTGTGAGGGATGAGCGCATCGAGGTGTTCGACCTCTCGAGCGACGTGTTTGTCTACAACCCGGCGACGCATGAGATCCTGACCGACTCGCTGCTGCAGACGAAGGACTGGAGCGAGAACACGCCCGTGTTCTCTCCCGACGGTCGTACCCTCTATTACATGACCTGCAAGCAGCAAGACTATCCTGCCCACTACAAAGACGAGCAGTACAACCTCTGCCAGATCGCCTTCGATCCCGAGACCGGTCAGTTCGGCGAACAGGTAGACACGCTGTTCAACGCCGTGGCGATGGGCAAGAGCCTCACCTGGCCGCGCCCCAGCTATGACGGCAAGTATCTGCTCTTCACCCTGATGGACTACGGCTATTTCTCCATCTGGCATAACGAGAGTCAGCAGTGGCTGCTGGACCTCCAGACGGGAGAAGCCCGTGAACTGGAGGAGATCAACAGCGAGAAGGCAGACAGCTACCACAACTGGACGACGAACTCACGGTGGATCGTCTTCACCAGCAGGCGCGACGACGGCTACTACAGCCGCCTCTACTTAGCCTCGGTCGACGACAACGGCCACTTCTCGAAGCCCTTCATGCTGCCTCAGCGTCATCCGCAGAAGTACTATAGCGAGAGTATCTACTCCTTCAACACACCCGACTTCACGAAGACGAAGGTGGACTTTAATGCCTATGAAGCGGGGAGAGAGATTGCTTCTGATAGGCGTATAGAAACAAAGGTGACGGAAGTCAAAAAGTAAGGAGGCATTACTTAAAATCAATGTAGTCAAGCTTCATGGCCTTAGCGACGTCATGCACGTCGAAAGGTACCTTTCCCTTACCCAGTTCCGGGGCGTTGAACGACTTCAGGTTGTTGTCGTAGAACGTCGGATGCTGCTGGGGCAGGCAGAAAGGTTTGTGAGCCTTGCCACTGCTGTCGATATAGCAGAAGTAAGGCTTGCCATAAAGGCCGTCGTCGCGCTTTGAGGCGAAGACGAACCAATGGCTGTTCGATGACCATGAATGATAGGTGTCGCTCTTCTCGCTGTTGACGACGGCGAGGGTGTCGACGGTGCCTGTCTCGAGGTCCATCAGCTGGAGGTCGGCCTCCGGGTGCCAGATGGGGAAGGTGCCGTAGTCGGCCACTGTGTAGAGCAGATAACGGCCGTCGGGCGAGAGACGGGGGTGGCAGACGGAGGTTTTTCGATGAGGGTGGAGGGTGGAGAGTGGAGGGAGGTTACTCTTAGTGGCGGCATTATCTGTAGCAGGACCATTCTCACTCCACACTCCACACTCCTCACTCCACGATTCTGTACGACTGCCGATGGTGGCGGTGGCCTCGTCGAAGGGGATGCGGACGAGGGCATATTGGAGGCGACGGATGTCGGCGGGCAGGCTGACACTGTCGGCAGCGCAGTAGTAGATATACTTGCCGTCGGGGGAGAAGGTGGGGAAGGTCTCGAACTTCAGACTGTCGCTCAGCAGCGGAGAGGAGATGATGCGATGCGCCTGTAGGTCAGCCACATAGACATTTGAGGAGGCATCGTACACCTCCAGCCGTTTGCTGGGTTCGCTGTGGAAGGCCGGGATGATCTTCTGAGTGGAATATGTGATATAACGGCCACTGGGACTGAAGCCGAAATACACGCTGCCGGGGATGTTGAGCTTGCTGAGTTCGCCATCACGGTTCAGGATGGCACCGCCGCCGGGGCCACGGACATACATCATGGAGAGGCCGGGGTCCTGGTTGGCAAAGGTGTGGCAGTTCATGCAGCGATTCTCAAGCTGCTCGTAATGGCCGAGGGCATTCACGTCGAAGTTCTCCACGCAGCGCTGCTGGATCTGGACATGGTTCCATATCTCGTAGTCGGGTTCTATCAGACGATAGGTGAGGTACGGGTCCACCTTGTCCTTGACAACATTCCAACGGAAGGGCTTATACGCTATCCACTGTCCATCGATAAGTGCCGTGACGGCCACGGTCAGTTGCTTGCCAGCCTGCCGGGTCAGCAGTGCCTTCCACTCGTCCAAGTCGAAGACGACCTCATTGCCCTTGGCATTGACGACCAGCGCCCCCTCTCCCACACTGACCTCAATGGCCTCGCAGTCCGCCCGGAGCAGGAAGTTCAGGGGGGCGATATTCTCCGGGATCGTCACATCACAGTAGTCGGGATAGACAGGCGGCAATACGTCGGTCTGCTGCACATTCTCCGGAGTCGGGGTGCAGGAGAAGAAGATAAAGGAAGATAGAAGAAGATAGAGGAAGCGTTTCATATCTCTGGGGCTTTTATCTTGTCAAAGTAATACCAATACGTCCCCTTGAAGGCCGGGTTGCCACGCTGGTTGTTATAAGCGATGAACCTCTGCATCACATCGTTCATCTTGATATAGTCCTGCCACTCCTCCTGAGAGGCGCCAGAGCCGGCCAACCAGATGCACAAGGCTTCCTGATACAAGGGCTTCAGCCGTGGCTTGTCGGAACAGTAGCGGTCGTAGTCACGCTTGAAGTTTACGATGTCCTTCAGCAGGAGGTCACTGCACAGGATATAGTCGAGGGCAATGCTGTTGTCGGGGTTATGGTCGAGCAGCTGCATCATCAAGAAGTGTGCGTTGTCGCTGACGGTGATGGTATCACGGTGGTTGACGAACGGCACCTTCCGTGCCAGATACGGTGGCAGCTGCCCCTGGGCCAGCAAGCTCTGCATCTCATCGGCCCAGCGGCCATACACGAAGGTCTTACTGAGCAGACGGAGATACTTCCGAGCGGCGACACTGTCACCACTGACGAGGCAGCACTCTGCCAGACGCTTCATCATCCTGACATTACGGTTGTCGGGTGCAAAGACATTCGTCATCATGGCGGCACGCTCCGTGAAGGTCATGTCACCCAGCGCCCAGTACAGCTCGTTCATGTTGATGATCGTCAGGCGGGGGGTATCGGGACCTATCTTCTCGAAGGTACCAAGGTTGTTGGGCGTGAAGTCAAACAGGTGGTCAGGCAGCTGGCCTCTCTGGGCATGGACGAGATTATAGAAGAACAGCATCTGCTGGGTCCAGCCGTCAGAGTGGCTGACGATGTCGAGCACCTTGTCGTAGTTGCCGAAACGGTACTCATTGTCTACGGCAAAGTCCTTCTCCAAGACGAAGTCCGGTGCCTTTAAGTGCTTGATCTCCGGGATACCGAAGAGCAGATAGGCAGGCAGCAGCACGACCAGAAGTCCCGTCAGGCGCAGCCACCTGCCCCTGACCATAGAGGCTGCCCATAGGAACAACAACCATCCGAGCACGCTGATGGTGGACGACAGCTGATAGCTGGTGCTGAAATGACAGACGGTGAGCAGGGCGATCACGCCAAGTCCGAGCCCAAGCGCCACCAATCGGTTTACTTTCAGATTCGTCAACGTCTTATACATCAGCCAGCCAGCCAGTGCGATACAGAGTGTCAGAATCGTCGCCCCGGCATACAGGTAATAATAGAACTGTGTCAGGAAGTCGCCTGCCAGTGCTGCCAAGCCACCCGTCCTCTGGCAATAGCCGGATATGTATTCCCACTCCCATAGGAATATCTGGTTCTGCTCATGATAGAAGAAATGGTATGGATACCAGAACTGGAAAAAGCAGAATACCGCTATCACCACTGAGACAAATATGGCAATCCTGACTTTCATCATCTATTATTGCGTAATGGGAAGGCCTTCTCGACGACCCCCGTATAAGTGTTGATGGTGATAGAGGCGGAGTCTGCGGGAATCTGGGAGGTGATGATACTGGCATAGGCCTGCGCAGAGTAGTATTCCGGCACGCCACCCTGATCGTGGTAGAGACGGAGATGGCTGGTTCTGGTGCCATCCTGGTTGGTCGTGATCGTGTCCTGAACGACACGCAATGAGTGGATGGCCTTCTCATCGTCTGCAGAACCCGTCATCAAGGAGAAGCTCAGGTTGATGTATCTGCCCGTCTTGCTCAGCCAGGCACTCTCGAACTTCACCGGGTCGGTCTTCATGTCAGAGTCCAACTCAGCCAGGGTCACGACCTTTGGGCACGGTATCTCGCCGACGGACAGGACCTGGGCCATATACCGTCCCCTACTATCGCGTACCTTATTATAATATAGCATACAGCGGTAGACGGTGTCGGGAGTGGCGATCCACTGGGCGCTAAAAGGCTGGGCCAACTCAAAGAAATCGCCGTCGTCGGTGGTGATACTGACAATCTTCTTGTTGTTGCCTATCTGGGCTTCGACGAAGTCGCCGCGCATGTTGGAGTACTCGCTGTCGCCCTTGTCGTAGCCGTCTTGTGTACAGGACATGACGATGCCTGCGGTGAGAGGTAAGAGGTAGGCAAAGAGCCTTGCCTTCAGCCTTTTTGTCCATTCTATCGTCATCTTTCCCATCCTCATCACTTGTCCTGAAATGACTTGTTACTTCTTCTCACTTGCCTCTTTGTTCTTCACTGGATTGGCATACATCGTGAGGATACGCTCCCGAAGGAAAGCCTCATCCTTATGGTCGAGGGTGATCTTGGACAACTGGCCTGAGAGGTATGCTTCGAAGCGCTGCTTGTCGGCATCGGTATAATGAGAGGCGTAGGCGGTACTGCCGTTCAGCTCGTCGAGGGCGATATAATTGCAGGGGAAGAGTTCGTAGCCCTGATGGATCTCACGGTCCATCCGCTCTGCCACCGCCTTGTAATACTCCGTCTTGGGCAGGTCGGAGAGTTCGTCGAGCCACGTGTTGACGGGGACTGCCGTACGGTAGACCACACGTCCCTTATAGCCGAAGATGCCAGTCTTCATGTTGTCGAGGTCGTCCTGACGGCTCTTCTTGAAGTTGGGGTTATCGCGCTTCTGCTGGAACTCCTGGGCCTTGAGGTAGTCACAGGGATCGTACTCGTAGCTGATTGTGAGGGGCACGATGTTCAACTCGCGCAGGTCGCCGCCCATCGCCAGCATCTTCATCACGGCCTCCTGGGTACGGTCGTCGGAGTCCTTCGCCCTACCCTCTCGCTGGGCCAGCCAGATGTTCTCCTTCTTCTGGGTGACGGCGAAATGGATGTAACGGCTCATGAGCTGCGAGGCCGCCAGTGTCTCACGGAGGGAGAGGCCCCGACGGACGGTGAAGGCCTTGTTCATTCGCACCAGCCGCTTGATCCAAGGATAGATGAGCAGGTTGTCGCCGATGCCGATCTCTACCGTCGTGGGGTAGCCGGCACTCACCAGCTTCAGGTCGAGGAAGGCGGAGTCGAGTACGATGTCACGGTGATTGCTGACGAAGGTGTATCGAGATTGGGTGTCGGGGTTAGAGCTTGGGGCATGATGAAGACCTGCCAGGTTCTCCCTCAGGCTTGCGTCATCGAAGGTACAGCCATCGGTATGCTTCCAGATGATGTACTTCACAACCGGCTTCATGAACCTGAGTTGGAAGTCCAGTGGTGTCTTCACCCCCATGAAGGCAAGTCTTAGCAGACCGTTACGCACACTCTTCGGCAACCACGGGGCAAGGCCCTTCATGATGACATTGAACTGGCGGTCATTGAGCAACTCCTCGAACGCAGGCTTCATCTCCTCCGGTTCATACGGCCGGATCTCATCGAATTCCTCTAAGCCCCCTAATTTAGAGGGTTGGGGGGCTGAACGATGTTTTATTTCTCCCATACTCTTATATTTTATCAGGAGCCTTGTTCAGACCCCCATCCCCTGAAATCAGGGGGCTTTAACTAAAACTGATTCTCGACGATCTCCGTCAGGACGTCGGTCATTGAGAGGCCGGCGGCACGCACCTGCTGGGGAATGAAGCTGGTGGCAGTCATGCCCGGCGTAGTGTTCACCTCAAGCATGGAGATCTTTCCCTCCTTCGAGATGATATAGTCGATGCGGATGATACCATTACAATGCAGGATGTCATAGATATGACTGGTAATCTTTTCCACTCGCTCAGCGACATCTGCCGGGATACGGGCCGGGGTGATCTCCTGCACCTGACCGTTGTACTTGGCGTCGTAGTCGAAGAACTCGTTGCTGGTCACCACCTCCGTAGCAGGCAGCACGACGGTCTTCTCCCGCGTCTTGTAGACACCTTGCGAAATCTCCGTCCCCTCAAGGAAACTCTCGACCATGATCTCAGGACTCTCCAACATCGCCTTTCGGATGGCGGGAGCCAGCTGGTCCTTATTCTTCACCTTAGAGACGCCGAACGACGAGCCGTCGGCAGCCGGCTTCACAAAGCAGGGCATGCCGATACGCGCCTCGACCTCATCGTCGCTGACAAGCTCTTCGTAGCCCTTACGGATCAGCAGCGAGTCGGCCACGGAGACACCGTAGCCCCGCAGATACTGGTTCAGCACGAACTTATCGAAGGTCATGGCCTCTACCAGCACGCCACTGGTGCTATAAGGAAGTTCGATGAGATCGAAGTAACCCTGTAGCAGGCCGTTCTCGCCCGGAGTGCCGTGAATGGTGATATAGGCGTAGTCGAACAACTTCTTCGTTCCCTCCTCTACGAAAGAGAAGTCGTTGCGGTCGATCTTTGTCGTTGTACCGTCGTGCAACTCGACATGCCAGTCTTGTCCTTTAATGTCAACAATATAAACATCGTAACGCTCCTTGTCGAAGAAGGAATAAAGTCCCTGTGCCGAGCGCAAAGACACGTCGTGCTCGGATGAGTCGCCACCACAGACGATGGCAATGGTTCTCTTCAAATTCTTCATTGTGTTCTGTAAACTCTATACTAAACTGTTAACTTATTATATTTGCGCCATTTGTCGATGAGAGCCGCCATGTCGGCAGGCCACTCGGAGGTGAAGTCCATCTGTCGGCCCGTCGTGGGATGGACGAATCCCAAGGTGCGGGCATGGAGCACCTGACGGGGACAGAGCTTGAAGCAGTTCTGGATATAGGCCTTGTAGCTGGCCGTGCGCTCACCGCGGAGGATCTCGGTCCCGCCGTAGCGCTCATCGCTGAACAGCGGATGGCCGATGTGCTTCATGTGGGCTCTGATCTGATGCGTACGTCCCGTCTCAAGGATACACTCCACCAAGGTGACGTAGCCGTAGCGCTCAAGCACCTTGTAATGGGTAACGGCAGGCTTGCCGATCTCCGAGTCGGGCGGGAACACTTCCATCCGCAGACGGTCTTTCGGGTCCCGGCCGATATTACCTTCTATCCGTCCTTCATCCTCCACGAAGTTCCCCCATACCAGAGCATTGTAGCTGCGATGGGTGGTCTTGTTGAAGAACTGCTTGCCTAAGGAGGTCTTCGCGTCGGGCGTCTTGGCCACGACGAGCAGTCCGCTGGTGTCTTTATCGATACGATGGACCAATCCAACGTCAGGGTCGTTGGGGTCGTAAGAGGCCAGGTCCTTCAGATGCCAGGCGATGGCATTGACCAGTGTGCCGCTGAAATTGCCACAGCCCGGATGGACCACCATGCCGGCAGGCTTATTGATGACCATGAGGTCGTCGTCTTCATAGACCACCTCAAGGGGGATATCCTCAGGAGTGATGGTCGTGTCATAGTGCGGACGGTCGAGCATCAGGGTGATGATATCGCCGGGGCGCACCTTATAGTTGCTCTTCACAGGACGGGCACTCCGTCCCTGCTTCTGGTCGTCGGCCGTGCAGACATGGATGAAGCCTGCGTCGGCCGCCTTCTGAATCCGGTTGCGACTGGAGTGTGGCTGATGCTCGGAGAGGAACTTATCGATGCGGACAGACTCTTGTCCTTTGTCCACTTCTATGCGGAAGTGTTCGTAAAGCTCACCATCACCCGCATGTTCGTCTACATCGACGTCAGACATCAGTTCCAGCTCGTCATCATCCAGGATGTCCATCACTCTTCGACTTCCTCAAATTCATCCACGTTACCGCTCTCCATCAGGCGATATTCCGGTTCTACATATTCCAGGTCCTCGCCGGTATCGTACTCACCGCTTCCAATCATCAGCGTCAGCGGAGAGTCGATGGACACATGGTCGCCAGCGGAGACCCTACGTCCACGACACAGTATCCCATAAACCCAGTCCTTCTCACCTACCACCTCTTGAGGAGGCGTCAACTTAAAGCCCAAGGCCATGAGCTTGGCCTCTGCCTCGCGATAACTGCTGTTGTCGACAATGTCGGGGATGGGGAATGAGGGCGATGAGGGGGAATTGACAGTCACATAGATGGTATGCCCCATCTTCACCGTCGTACCAGCCCCGGGATTCTGTATCAGGATGCTGTTGGCGGCCATCGCCTTGTTATAGCCTGAGTCGCTGACCATGACATTCAGGCCATGATCCTCCAACAGGCCCCGGGCCTTGGCATAGTCCATACCCTCCACCTTGGGCACCTTAACGCCCTCGCCATGGTGAGTATACCAGTCAAGTCCATATTTCACACCCAGTGCCAAAAGCACGATGACTATCAGCATCGCCAGCAGATTGCCCCACAGGTAGGCACTCGCAAACTTACCAAAGAAATCCTTTGCCTTCATCTGATCAATATTTTCTCTGCAAAGGTACGAATAAGCGAGGAAACTACAAAATAAATCAGTATTTATTTTTAGATTCGAGCGAAAGTACTTTCATCGGAGATAAAGGTACGAATAAGCGAGGAAACTACAAAATAATAAAGGCATAAAAAAACAGAAAGAAGTGAAGATTGCTCTCCACTTCACTCTGTTTTATTCGAATTTCTATGTCCTACGGGCAGGAATTACTTGCCGTGGTTCTCATCAGAAACCGTTAACTTCTTGCGGCCCTTAGCACGGCGGGCAGCCAATACACGGCGACCATTCTTGGTAGCCATTCTCTCGCGGAAGCCGTGCTTGTTGACGCGACGGCGGTTGTGCGGCTGAAATGTTCTCTTCATTGCTTTTATACTTATTTATTTGTTCAATTTCAACGTTTTGGGGTGCAAAAGTACTCATTTCTTTTGAATTACGCAAGAATTATTGGAAATTTAGTGCAACTTTTTATGTTTTTTTCCAAAAAAGCAGTACCTTTGCACCCGAAAACGATACAATTGTAACATTTAAGGTATATGATTAATTCACAAGACATTAAAAAAGGCACCGCTATCCGTATGGACGGTGGCATCTGGGTGTGCATCGATTTCCAGCACCGCAAGCCAGGCAAGGGTAACACGATTATGATCATCAAGGTAAAGAACGTTTCTGACGGTCGCGTGCTGGAGCGCCGTTTCAATATCGGCGAGAAGCTGGAGGACGTGATCATCGAGCGTCGCCCCTACCAGTATCTCTATGAAGATCAGAGTGGACGTATCTTCATGAACCAGGAGACCTTCGAGCAGATTCCCATCGACAACGAGCTCGTGATCGGCCATGAGTATATGAAGGAAAGCGACATTGTGGAAGTTGTCAGCGACACTACTGACGGAACAATCCTCTATGCAGAGATGCCAGTGAAGACCGTGCTCCGCGTGACTCACTCTGAGCCGGGTATCAAGGGCGATACAGCTACCAACACTCTGAAGCCTGCCACACTGGAGACTGGCGTTGAGGTGCGTGTGCCCCTGTTCATCAACGAAGGCGACCTTATTCAGGTTGACACCCGTGACGGCAGCTATCTGCAGCGCGTCAAGGAATAACCCTACTGTTGTATTGGCGGTATTGGCCGCCAATACAATTACAATATTTAAATGTTTAAACTATGAAATACTCCATCATCGTTCCTGTCTATAACCGTCCCGACGAAGTGGACGAACTCCTGCAAAGCCTCTGCGACCAGACGGCCAAGGACTTCGAGGTGCTAATCGTTGAAGACGGTTCGCAGCGCGACTGCAAGGCCGTCGTCGACAAGTATGGCGACAGGCTCGACGTGAAGTATTTCATGAAGCAGAACAGCGGTCCCGGACAGAGCCGCAACTACGGAGCAGAGCGCGCCAGCGGCGAGTATCTGCTGATACTCGACTCTGACGTGGTATTGCCCACGGGCTATTTAGAGGCCGTAGACCGTTCCATCATCTCTTCCCCCTCCCCGATCGTGGCCTTTGGAGGTCCTGACGCAGCCCATCCGTCGTTCACCCCTGTGCAGAAAGCCATCAGCTACTCGATGACCTCGTTCTTCACTACAGGCGGCATCCGAGGCGGAAAGGCCAAGTTGGACAAGTTCTATCCACGTTCCTTTAATATGGGCATCCGTCGTGATGTCTACCTCCAGTTAGGTGGATTCTCGAAGATGCGCTTTGGCGAGGATATCGACTTCTCCTACCGTATCGTCGAGGCAGGCTATCAGCCGAGACTCTTCCCTGAAGCCTGGGTGTGGCACAAACGGCGCACGGATTTCAGGAAGTTCTTCCGTCAGGTGTATAACAGTGGCATCGCCCGCATCAACCTTGAGAAGCGACACCCTGGGACGATGAAACTCGTCCATCTGCTGCCAACGGTCTTTACCGTAGGCGTCAGCGGCCTGATACTGATCTCGGCCGTAGGACGGGCGCTGATGCACTACGTTGATCGTGACCAGTTCTACTGGATGTGCTTCGCCCCCTGGATACCTATTATATTATATAGTATGCTGATCTGCATCGACTCGACCATCAAGAACAGGAGCTTGAAGGTTGGGCTGCTCAGTATCCCAGCGGCCTTCGTCCAACTGATGGGCTATGGATTGGGCTTCATCGAATCGTGGTGGAAGCGATGCGTACTCAAGCAAGACGAATTTACTGCTTTTGAAAAGAATTTCTATAAATAGCAACCCTTTAAAACTTAAATGAAACACTATGGAAAAACTCAACATCAACCAATGGGCGGAAGAAGACCGTCCACGAGAGAAGATGGCAGCTCAAGGCGCTGAGAATCTGACCAATGCCGAGCTGCTGGCTATCCTGATTGGCTCAGGCTCACGGGAAGAAAGTGCCGTGGACCTGATGAAACGACTCTTGGCCGACAGCAACAACAACCTGAACACCCTCGGCAAGATGAGCATCCGCGAACTCTGCTCCTACAACGGCATAGGCGAGGCCAAGGCCATCTCAATCCTTGCCGCCTGCGAATTGGGTAAGCGGCGACAGGCAGAGACACCAGAGGAGCGACCAGACCTGGGCACCGCCACCCGTATCTACAACCACATGCGGCCCGTGATGCAGGATCTCGACGTCGAAGAGTTCTGGGCATTACTCTTGAACCAGCACTACCGCCTCATCAAGAAGGTGCGCATTTCGCACGGTGGCATCACGGAGACGCCCGTCGACATCCGCATCATCATGCGGGAAGCGGTATTAGCCAATTGCACCATCCTCGCCGTATGCCACAACCATCCCAGTGGCAACCTCTCCCCCAGTAGGGCTGATGAAGGACTGACGAGAAGTATTGCAAAGGCCTGTGAGGTGATGAACATCCATTTCCTGGATCATGTCATCGTCACTGACGGCCTATACTATTCCTTCCACGAACAAGGGAAGTGCTAACGAAAGTTATACAATTACTAACAAAATACAAATCAACCGATTCGCTGAAAACATCACCCGATTCGTTGAACGGATTTTGTCCGCTCAGCTTTTCGGCGTACCTTTGCATCGTCAAACAAAGGAAATTAGTTTTTTCATACATAGAGTTAGTTATTGTTAGTTAATTGGTTAGTAAGGTAATGAGGGGCGCAGTGATGCGCCCCTCATTGCTTAAACAGCATCGGAATACTCTTAAAACTATGTCTCCGACAGAAGTCAGCCAAGTGGACGACTATAGTCGGTCAAGTGTCTGACTTAAGTCAGCCGAGTGTCCGACTTCTGTCAGCGACATAGAGAATGGCCATGTTCGTCGTCATCAACAGGCTATCTTACCTTGCGAACGTGTCCTCGTCGCAAAGACAAAGCGACGAATATGTCCAAAAAACAAGAAAATAATCTGGATTTTTGCCATATATAAAATAATTTTGCTAACTTTGCCGACGATTATGACACAAGAAGAGAAAACTCAGATTGAAGAGCGGATTGTCGACGTTTTGAAAACCGTCTACGACCCTGAGATTCCCGTCAACATCTACGACCTGGGAATGATCTACAAGATCGACGTGCAGGAGGACTACACGGTGGAACTGGAGATGACCTTCACCGCCCCCAACTGCCCTGCCGCCGACTATATATTAGAAGATGTACGCACGAAGGTGGAGAGTGTCGAGGGCGTGAAGTCGACAAGCGTGAACCTCGTGTTCGAGCCCGCTTGGGACCAGTCGATGATGAGCGAAGAAGCCCGCGTAGAGTTAGGCTTCGACTGAAGCCACAGATGACAGAGATTTCACAGATGAAGAATGTCTACTTTCTATCCGATGCCCACTTAGGGTCGCTGGCCATACCTCACCAGAGGATGCAGGAGCGCAGGCTCGTGCGATTCCTCGACTCCATCAAGGAGAAAGCGGCGGCAGTCTACTTGCTGGGCGACATGTTCGACTTCTGGTACGAATACAAATACGTGATTCCCAAAGGTTTTACCCGTTTCTTAGGAAAGTTGTCTGAACTGACAGACATGGGTGTCGAGGTGCATTACTTCACAGGTAACCACGACATTTGGGCCTACGACTATCTGGAGAAGGAGTGCGGCGTTATCTTGCACAAGCGGCCAGAGACGACAGAGATCTACGGTAAGATGTTCTTCCTGGCCCATGGCGACGGACTGGGCGACCCCAGTAAGTCGTTCAAATTGATACGTTCCATCTTCCACTCACGCTTCTGCCAGTGGATGTTCTCTGCCCTGCACCCACGCTGGGGTATGTGGCTCGGACTTAACTGGGCTAAGCACTCACGTCTGAAGCGACCAAATGGTGAGGAGCCGGCCTATATGGGTGAAGACCGTGAGCATCTGGTACTCTACACCAAGAGATATATCCAATACCACTCCAACGTCGACTACTTCATCTATGGCCATCGCCATATTGAACTCGACCTCCAGTTGACGAAAAGGGCGCGGATGATCATCCTCGGTGACTGGATCAGCCAGTTCTCTTATGTGGTCTATGACGGAGACCATCTGCTGATGTCACAGTACATCGAAGGCGAAAGCAAGCCATAACATCACAAAAACAGATATGAACAGACAAAAGATTGTAACCTTTGGAGAGCTACTTCTCCGATTCTCAAAGCATGACCACCTGCGGCTGACACAGGGCGACACGTTTACCAGCAAATATGGCGGCAGCGAAGCCAATGTAGCCGTGTCACTCGCCACACAAGGCGAGGATGTAACCTATATCACCCGCCTGCCAGACACCCCCGTGGGCCATGCCGGTGCCATGAACCTGGCGCAACTCGGCGTAGACACGAGCCATGTGCTCTATGGCGGACAGCGCATCGGCACCTACTACTTCGAGCCTGCAGCAGGCATGAGAGCTCCAAAAGTGATATACGATCGAGCCAACTCGGCCTATTTCGACCTGAAGCCAGGCATGATTCCTTGGCGAGAGATACTGAAAGACTGTGTCTATTTCCATGTGTCAGGCATCACAGCAGCTATTTCGCAACAGGCCGCCGACGCGACGTTTGAAGCCCTTGACATTGCCGACGAATTGGGCGTCACCGTCTGCTTCGACATCAACTACCGAAAAAATCTATGGCGCTACGAAGGTGCCAATCCCCGCGAGACACTCAGCAGGATGCTTTCACGCTGTGATATGATGTTTGGCGATGCCATCGAGTTTGAATGGCTGAGCCAACACCCGCAGCCTCCTTTTACGGCTGTGGACACCAACTTCAAGATGCAGATGGACGAGTATCGCGAGTGGTTCGACGAACTGCACGACCACTATCCCCGTTTAAAGAACTGGATGATGGGCATGCGAAATACCGTGTCTTCAAAGCACCACACCCTGACAGGACTTTTATGGACAGAAGGAGAGCTACTCCAATCGCCCATCATGGACATCCTTGATGTAATCGACCCCGTAGGTGTAGGCGATGCCTTCATGGGAGGCTGGCTCCATGCTATCAACCTCTTCCCCGACGACAAGCAGAAGCAACTGAACTATTCCCTTGCAGCCGCAGCCCTGAAGAACACCATTCCCGGTGACTTCAACCTCTCAACAGAAGAAGAAATCCTAGATGTGCTCTCCGGCTGCTATAACCCAAGCACGCTCTACAAGACTATCGCATAATTGAAAGGCAGGAACCATGAAAGGAAAGGTTCCCAAAAAGAGGGAGGACTCGTTATCGAAGCCCTCCCCCTTTTTGGAACTGTTCGTTTTATATCAATCTTAACGGAAAACGACATCATATACGCCACCATTCTGGAAAACAATTCCTGAACTCATGGGATCACATATGACAATCTCAGAGTTTTTCGTGCCATCAGCTTCATATACATACAGCAGAACGTTGCTCTTACGCCCAATAGCGGACAACAGAGCAGGATTGAACGGACTCGCCTCACCCATGCCCAGACCTGTGTCAGGATCACTCCACCTAATTCCATCGAATCGTCTCGTCTCACCGGCGCCCAACGTAACAGGAGCACTAAAAGTAATATGACCCGTCCTGACATAACGACCTGTATAGCTACCAAAGTAGTTGCCATTATGATCCGGATTACCAAGTACAAACACGACTTCTCCAACCAATGTTACCGCTGATCCATGGGCATTGGTGATATTTAAACCAATACTGATGACAGGTTTACCCGCTGACGGATTAGTTGGAGTCGGAGTCGGGGTCGGAGTTGGAGTAGGAGTCGGATTTGAGATAGAGGAGATGGATATCGAATACGTCTCTCCATCCCTGAAGATTGTACTCGATGGCAGGCTGGAGCAAACGGCAATCTCGGAGTTCTTCGTACCGTCGGCCTCATAGACATACAGCAGAACGTTGCTCTGACGGC